>JAJRSX010000189.1 GCA_024278555.1 bacterium
CGTCCTCGCGCACGGCAACCCCGTGGCGATCCATCGCGAGGCCCAAGAGGAGGAACGCACCTCTCCTTTGCGGTGCTCCGTGTCCTCTGTGTCTCTGTGTTGAAATCGCCCTCCAGGCTCGCGCCGTGATCACCTCGTGAGCCCCTCGACCCGGTTGGCGGTATCCCCTCCCCCTGACATCTCGCCCTCTTTCCAATTGCCCATCATCGGTCATGAGCTAGGGGCAATCGGCATTTCTTGAGATGACGGCGTCGGTCGGCTGAAGCCGACCCTACGGTCTGGTAACCCCATCTTGTTTCCGCTGATCCTCTGAGAGCTGTTCGCTGTTCGCTGAAAACTGAAAGCTGTTCGCTGAAAGCTACTCCACCGCGCTCTCTGCCTCCGCGACCAGCTTCGGCCGCGCCAGCTCCGCGGGCAGCCGATCGCCGAGCTTGGTGGCCATGGCCGGCGGCAGGAGGCGGTAGAGGAGGCGGGCGCGGACCCGGGCCACGGTCGGCGGCATCCGGTAGGTGATCTCGCGTACCTCCCCCGGGGTGAGGCGGTTATCGGCGGCGGTCCGCGTCGCCCGCGGCGGCGGTACCGGCCGTCCGGCATCGTCGGTGAGACGGACCATCAGGTGGCCGTCCGGCCCGCGGCCTTTGCCGGGGCAGCTACGCCACACCTCGCGACCGGCGGTATCGAGGCCGACCACCTCCAGCACCCCCATGCGGAAGGGGGCGCCGGTGGGGAAGGCGTGGGCGACACGGGAGCGCAGGACCACCCGCGCCTCCACCCCGCCGCCGGCACGCCGCGCCTCCACCTCCACGGTGGTGGCGCGGGCGACCATCGCCTCAGAGTGGCCGCCGAGCATCGAGTGGTCGGCGTGGCCGTCGCGCACCGCCATGTGGCAGGCCTGGCAAGGTGCCGCACCGCCCCCGTCACGCACCTCATCGCCGGTACGGCAGACCGCGACCCCCTTCTTGTTCGTGTGGTGGCCGTGGCACCCGAGGCAAAACTCCGGCGAGGCGAGCCAGGCGCCGCGCCGCTCCATGGGGAAGCGGGCGGCGCCGCTGCCGCTGAACCGTGGCCCCTGGAGGCGATCGGTGGAGCAGGTGTAGCTGTGCACCCCACGGCTCTCCACCCCGGCAGTACGGCCGGTGAGGGTGTGGCAGGTGGTGCAGGTGACCCCATCGAGGTAGACCGGCTCGGCGTCGAGCTTGCTCGTCCCATCCAGGGCCGCGGCGACCACGTGACACGCCGGGCAATGGGGCGGCCCACCCCCCTGGGTGACCCCCTCCTGGGTAGGGTCGCCGACCATGCGGCGGTACATGGCGCCGTGGATCGGATCCTTCAGGGGGTTCGCCTGGGCGTGCATGGAGCCCTGCCACTCGCGGTAGATCTCCTCGTGGCAGGCGCCGCACTCGGCCGCGGTGATGTGGTGCAGGGGCTGCTGCACCGACGCCTCTGTCGGCGTCGTCACCACCTCCGGTGCGGTGTGGCAGGCGGCGGCGGAGAGAAGAAGGAGGGCGGCGGTGGCGAGAAGGGCTTGGCGCATGGCGGCTCCGTGCGGGTGGGTGGGAGAGGGCAATGTAGCAGAGCTGCAACGCGACACCACGGCCCACAATCGCCGGATCCATCTGCAGCCCTCCGGCCCCCCCTTCCCCCGGGCCCCCCCTTCCCCCAGGAATTGGGGTCAGGAATTGGGGTCAGGCTTGCAAACTTGCAAGTTTGAAATTGGGGTCAGGCTTGCAAACTTGCAAGTTTGCAAGCCTGACCCCAACTTCCCCAACTTCTGACCCAACTACAACTCTGACCAACTTCCTTCGACCGCCCTGGCCGGAGGTGGGCAGGCGGTAAAGTTGCGGGTAGCTTGGGAGCTGCACCGGTCGCGCCCCACGGCGGGAGAGAGGAGAGAGCCATGTTCTTGCTTGCCAACATGATGAAGCGCTTCGTCCAGGTGGGGACCCTGCGGGTGATCGACCCCAAGGGCCGCGAGCACCTCTTTCGCGGCCAGCCGGGGCCGGAGGTCGGCTTCCGCCTCACTGACCCGACCCTGCCCAGGCGCATCTTTTTCAACGCCGAGCTCGGCGTCGGCGAGGGGTACACCAATGGCACCTTCATCCTGGAGGGGTGCGACCTGCACGACTTCTTCGCCTTCTACAGCGCCAACCAGGAGGCCCTGTGGCACTACCCCACCCAGTCGGCCCTGGCCCGCGTCTCCCGCCTCTTTCGCCGGGTGCAGCAGCATAACCCGGTGGGCAAGGCGCAGGAGCACGTCTCCCACCACTACGACATCTCCAACGACCTCTACCGCCTCTTCCTTGACGACGACCTCCAGTACTCGTGCGCCTACTTCCGCCGCCCGGAGGTGGGGCTGGAGGAGGCACAGCTCGACAAGAAGCGCCACCTCGCCGCCAAGCTCTGCCTGGAGCCGGGCCAGCGGGTCCTGGACATCGGTTGCGGCTGGGGCGGGATGGGGGTCTACCTAGCGCAGGTGGCGGGGGTGGAGGTGGTGGGGGTGACCCTGTCCCACCAACAGCACCGCCTGGCGTGCGAACGGGCCGAGGAGGCGGGGGTGGCGGATCGCGTCCGCTTCGAGCTGATGGACTACCGGCTCCTGGAGGAGCGGTTCGACCGGATCGTCTCGGTGGGGATGTTCGAGCACGTGGGCACCGGCCGCTACCGGGAGTTCTTCTGCAAGGTGGCGAACCTCCTGGAGCGCGACGGGCTGGCCCTCCTCCACTCGATCGGCCACATGAGCCCGCCGTCGGTCGCCTCGCCGTGGCTGCGGCGCTACATCTTCCCCGGCGCCTACTCGCCGTCGCTCTCCGAGGTCTTGCCGGCGGTCGAGGAGAACCGCCTGTGGGTGCTGGACGTGGAGATCCTCCGCACCCACTACGCCGACACTCTACGCCACTGGTACGAGCGCCTCACCGCCCACCGCGACGAGGTGGTGGCGATGCACGACGAGCGCTTCTTTCGCATGTGGGAGTTCTACCTGGTGAGCTGCGAGAATATGTTCCGCAACGGCGCCCAGATGGTCTTCCAGATGCAGCTCGCCCACCGCCGCGACGCCGCGCCGCTCACCCGTGACTACATCGGCGAGGCCGAGGCGCGGCTGGTCGAGCGGGAGGCGGAGCTCACCACAAGGGAGCCGGTTCCCCGGTAGGAGGGGGGCCCACCCCCGATGCAGCCCCAACGGGCCTGCCACGCCGTCGGCGCGGTTCGCTCCTACCGCGCCACCGCGGCCATGCGGTCGTAGCAACCCCTCACCACCCAAGCCGGGGGGGGTGCAGATGGCCCCAGATTTGGCCCGACCCGCAGCCCGCGACCGCAGGCGTACTTGTTGTACTCCGAGGATCGCGGGCGAGGACGCGGGCCGAAGATGGGGCCAGGAGCCTGTCGGACTTATGCACGATCTACTGCGGGAAAGCGGATCTCGGCCAGAATTGTGCCCCGTTCTTCGTTGCATAGGCCCATGTAGCGCTCGAACGGAGCGCAATTCTGGCTCGAGCCCGCTTTCCCTCGCGACGATCGCATAAGTCCGACAGACTCCTGGCTGCGCGCCCCACCTCCTAGAGGATCTCGACGAGCTTTAGCTCGAAGATCAGCTCCTTCCCCGCCAGGGGGTGGTTGCCGTCGAGGGTGATGGTCTCGTCGTTCACCTCGGTGACCACCACCTGGGCATCGCCGCCCTCGGGGGAGGTAATCTGCAGGACCGCGCCGGGCTGCGGGTCGATGTTGTCGGGCACCCGGCTGCGCTCGATCACCGCCACCATCTGCTCATCGCGCTCGCCGTACGCCTCTGCCGGCGGGATCGCCACGGTCTTCGTACCGCCGATCTCCATCCCCAAGACCGCCGCCTCGAACCCGGGAATGACCATCTTCTCGCCGATGGTGAGCTCGAGGGGATCGCGCTCGAGGGAGGAGTCAAAGATGGTGCCGTCGTTGAGAAAGCCGCTGTAGTGCACCCGTACGGTGTTGCCCTGCTCTGCCGCTGCCATGGATCGGTCCTCGTGTCGGTGGCCGCCACGCCGTATCGACGCCAGGCCAGGTTAAGGGGTGAAAAAATCAACCTACCAGAAACGTGCCCCAGTTTGCGCCTGATTTCGCCGCCGCGATTGATGCCGATCAAAGGCGTGGGCTATAAACGGCCTTCCGTGTCCCGGAGACGTTCGTGAGCGATGGTGAGAATGGTACCGCGCGATCCGCCCGAGACCGGCCGCACGAACACCTGCTCTATCGCCTCACCACCATCCTGCTGCTTGCCTGGAGCGCGGTGGCGGCGGCCTCTCTGTGGTGGAACGTCCACCGGGAGACGGTCGAGGCGGAGGTGATAGCCCACCGCGAGGCGAAGGCCTACTTCGTCACCGACCGGGCGCTACGCCTCTGGTCGACCGACCACGGGGGCGTCTACGTGGAGGTGGCGGGGAAGACGGCGCCGAGCCCCTACCTGGCTGCCCTCCCGGAGCGCGACGTCACCACCCCGTCGGGACGCCTGCTCACCCTGATGAACCCGGCCCAGATGATCCGCGAGATCGACGGCTACGGCACCGGCGTGGGTCGGGCGCGGAGCCGCATCACCAGCCTCCACCCCCTGCGCCCGGAGAACGGCCCTGACGAGTGGGAACGCGCAGCCCTGCAACGGCTCGCCACAGGTGAAGAAGAGGTAGGGGAGATCACCGGCGACGGCGAGGTCGCCCGCTTTCGCCTCATGCGCCCGCTGGTCACCAAGGCGCCGTGTCTGAAGTGCCACGCAGCCCAGGGGTTCCAGGTGGGCGACATCCAGGGGGGGATCGTCGTCTCCCTGCCGATGGCGCCCTTGTGGGCGATCGGCCGCCGCCACACCACCACCATCGTCGCCGGCCACGCCCTCCTGTGGCTCACCGGGGTGCTGGGGATCGGCATTGGCCGCCGCCGTCTCGCCCGCGAGATCGTCGAGCGGCGGGCGGTGGAGACCCACCTGCGCCGGCGCACCGCCGACCTGCGCCACCTCTTCGATCACGCCCCGGTGAGCCTGTGGCGCGAGGATTTCTCGGCGGTGAAACAGCGCATCGACGCCCTCCGCGACCAAGGGGTCACGGATCTACGCCGCCACTTCCTTGACCACCCGGAGGTGGTGCGCGAATGCGCCGGCCTGGTGCGGGTGGTCGCCGTCAACCACGCCGCCGTCGCCCTGCACAGGGCGAGCAGCCAGGAGGAGCTCCTCGCCGGCCTGCCAAAGACCTTCACCAAGAGCTCCTACGAGGTCTTCCGCGAGGAGCTCGTCACCTGTGCCGCGGGAAAGACGGAGATGGAGGGCGAGGCGGTGGTGCAGACGGTGGACGGGGAGGTGCGCCACGTCCTCATCAAGGTCTTCATCGACCCCCACACCCCGGAGTGGTCGAATGCCTACGTCTCCATCGTCGACCTGACCCCGCAGAAAAAGATGGAGGCGGAGATCCGCGACAGCGAGCACCGCTACCGCACCCTGGTGGAATCGACCGCGGCGATCCTGTGGGAGTTCGACCTGCTCGCCGGCCGCTTCACCTACGTCTCCCCCCAGGCGACCACCCTCCTCGGCTACCCCCCCGAGGCGTGGACCGACCTCGACTCGTGGGCGGCAATGATCCACCCCGACGACCGAGCCGGCGCCGTCGACCACTGTGCCACCGCCATCCGCCGCGGCCAGGACCACGCCCTCGAGTACCGGGCGGTCACCGCCACCGGGGAGACCGTGTGGCTGCGCGACGTGGTCACCCTGATCCTGGAGGGGGGGAGACCGGTGCGCGCCAAGGGGGTGATGTTCGACATCAGCGAGAACAAGCAGACCGAGGCGGTGGTCCGCGACGCCCTGCGGGAGAAGGAGGTCCTCCTGCGGGAGATCCACCACCGGGTGAAGAACAACTTCCAGGTGATCGTCAGCCTCCTCAAGCTCCAGTCCCGCCACATCGACGACCCAAAGCTCAAGGCGGCCTTCGAGGAGAGCGTCACCCGGGTCCACACCATGGCGATGGTCCACGAACGCCTCTACGGCGAG
The DNA here is from genome assembly GCA_024278555.1 of bacterium. Taxonomy (GTDB): domain Bacteria; phylum CG2-30-53-67; class CG2-30-53-67; order CG2-30-70-394; family CG2-30-70-394; genus CG2-30-70-394. The sequence goes on from JAJRSX010000189.1 coordinate 5,999, forward strand.
GGTAACCTCGCCACGGTGGACGGCGGCGACTACCTGCAGGCGATCGTCACCGACCTGCAACGCCTCTTCGGCCGCGGCGCGCGGATCACCACCCGGGTGGAGACAGACCCCGCGCCCCTGGCGGTGGACACCGCCATCCCGTGCGGCCTGATCGCCAACGAGCTGGTGAGCAACTGTTTCAAGCACGCATTTCCCGGAGGCCGAACCGGGGAGATCCGGGTGGCTTTGCGCCGCACGAAGGGGGACAGTAACGGTTCACATTATCGTCTCACGGTGCGCGACGACGGGATCGGGATCGACCCGGCGCTCTCCCTCGCAGAGGTGAAGAGCGTCGGCCTTCGCCTCGTCACCACCCTCACCGAGAACCAGCTCGGCGGCTCGGTGGAGCTCCGGCGCGACCACGGTACGTCGTTTAGTATTGAATTCACCGTCCCCTCGGAAGGAGACCCCCATGACCGCGCTTGAGCGGATCCACGCCTCGACCGGCAGCGAGAGCCGCCGACGCAAGCAGACCGTCCTGGTCGTGGAAGACGAGGTGATCGTCGCCGAGGACCTGCGCGCCAGCCTGGAGGAGGCGGGCTACCGGGTCTCCGCGGTCGCCTACAGCCGGGCGAGCGCCCTGGAGAACGTCGCCCGCGAGCGGCCCGACCTGATCCTCCTCGACATCATGCTCGCCGGGGGCAACAACGGCATCGAGGTCGCCGAGACGATCCGCGCCCGCGACGACGTGCCGGTGGTCTACCTCACCGCCTACTCGGACGACACCCTGATCCAGCAGGCCAAGGAGACCGCCCCGTACGGCTTTCTCCTCAAGCCCTTCAACGAACGCGAGCTCCACGCGACCGTGGAGATGGCCCTCTACCGCCACCAACTCGAAGAGGCACTGCGGCGCAACGAGGCCCGGTTCCGTCGCCTCTTCGAGGACGCCCCCCTCCCCTACCACTCCCTCGACGGAGAGGGGAGGCTCCTGGCGGTGAACCAGGCGTGGCTCGACACCCTCGGTTACACCCGCGACGAGGTCATCGGCCGGCCGATGGCCGAGTTCATGGTCGCCGAGGACCTGCCGATCCTCGCCGAGCGCTTCCCTCGCTTCAAAGAGGAGGGTCGGGTGACCGACGTGGAGTACCACCTCCGCCGCCGCGACGGCAAGGCGATCACCATCTCCCTCAACGGGATGATCTCCAAGGACGTGGAGGGCGAGTTCCAGCGCACCCACTGCATCTTCCAGGATGTCACCGAGCGCAAGCGGCGCGAGGAGGCGGCGGTGAAGATGCGCAACCTCGAATCCCTCGGGCTGCTCGCCGGCGGCATCGCCCACGACTTCAACAACCTCCTCACCGGCATCTTCGGCAACGTGGAGCTGGCGGAGTCGCTCCTCGAAGAGGGCGACGCCCGGGCGGCGACGTGCCTGAGAGAGGCGAAGGAGATCGCCGAGCGGGCGCGCGACCTCACCCTCGAGCTCCTCACCTTCAGCAGCGGCGGCGCCCCGGTGCGGCGTGCCGGCGACCTCGCCCCCCTCCTGCGGGGGGCCGCCGCCTTCGTGGTCGACGGCGGCAACATCGACTGCAACCTCGACATCGACGACGCCCTGTGGCCCGCCTACTTCGACGCCGACCAGATCAACCAGGTCATCTACAACCTCCTGATCAACGCGGTGGAGGCGATGGACGGCAGCGGCACCGTCACCCTCGGGGCGGAGAACATCTCCGTGGAGGAGGGCTCGCCCCTCCCCCTCGCCTCCGGGCAGTACGTCCGGATCACCATCGCCGACGACGGCTGCGGCATCCCGCCGAACCGCATGGGGAAGATCTTCGACCCCTACTTCACCGACAAGGAGACCAACGAGACGCGCGGTGCCGGCCTCGGTCTGGCGGTCTGCCACTCGGTCCTCCAGCGCCACGGCGGCTACATCGATGTGGAGTCGGAGGTGGGCGTCGGGACCACCTTCCACCTCTACATCCCGGTAGCGCCCCCGGAGGCGAATGCACCCCACGCCGCCCCGGCGGCCACCAAGGCGTCGACCTCCACCGCCGCCCACGGGCGGATCCTGGTGATGGACGACGAAGAGATGATCCAGGAGATCTCCCACGAGATGCTCACCCACGTGGGCCACGCGGTGGAGGTGGTGGCCGAGGGGGGTGAGGCCCTGGCCGCCTACCAACGGGCACGCGCCGCCGGCGACCCCTTCGATATTGTCATCCTCGACCTCACCATCCGCGGCGGCATGGGCGGCGAGGAGACCCTCAAACGGCTCCGAGAGCTCGACCCGCAGGTACGCGCGGTGGTGATGAGCGGCTACTCCAACGATCCCATCATGGCCGACTACCAGCGCTACGGCTTCACCGGGGCGCTCGCCAAGCCGTTCACCATGGCCGCCCTGAGGAAGACCGTGGAGTCCCTCCTCTTGGGCAACCCATAGGCGTGTCACCTCCCCCGGAAGAGAGCACCTCACCGACTGCGGCGTGGCGCAGCGAGCTCGACGCCCTGGCGGCGGCGGGATTGGCGCGCTCGCGCCGACGGGTCGACTCGCTCCACGGGCCGCAGGTGGAGGTGGGGGGCCGCCGGCTCCTCCAGTTCTGCGCCAACAACTACCTCAACCTCGCCTCCCACCCGCGCCTGATCCACGCCGCGGTGGAGGCGGCCCACCGGTACGGCACCTCCGCCGCCGCCTCACCCCTGGTGTGCGGCCACATGCAGCCCCACGCCGAGCTCGAAGAGGCCATCGCCCGCTTCAAGGGGACGGAGGCGGCCGTCGTGGTGGGCTCCGGCTTCCTCGCCAACCTGGCGCTCCTCACCACCCTGGTGGGCGACGGCGACCGGATCCTCTGCGACCGCCTCAACCACGCCTCGATCATCGACGGCGCCCGCCTGTCGCACGCCCGCCTGCGGGTCTACCCGCACCGCGACCTCGATCGCCTCGAACACCTCCTGCGGCAGGAGACGACCGGTCGCACCCTCATCATCACCGACGGCGTCTTCTCCATGGACGGCGACCTCGCGCCGCTGCCGGCCATCTGCGACCTCGCCGACCGCTACGGCGCCACGGTGGTGGTGGACGACGCCCACGCCACCGGGGTGGTCGGCGACGGCGGCCGCGGCACCCTCTCCCACTTTCACCTCGACCCGGGCCGCGCCATCACCATGGGGACCCTGGGCAAGGCCCTGGCCGGCTACGGCGCCTTCATCGCCGGACCCCGGGTGGCGATCGACCTGCTCATCAACCGCGCCCGGCCGCTCATCTACTCCACCGGGCTGCCGCCGGCGGTGGTGGCGGTGGCCACCGAGGCGATCCGATTGATCGAGGAGGACCCGGCGCGGGTCGCCCGCCTCGGCGAGCGCGCCGCCTACCTCCGTGGCGAGCTCGCCCCCCTCGGCGTTGCGCTCCCCGAGGAGCCCACCCCGATCGTGCCGCTGATCGTAGGCGAGGCAGAGGCGGCAGTCGCCCTCTCCAAGCAGCTCCTAGAGGCATCCGTGTGGGTGCCGGCGATCCGCCCCCCCACAGTACCCGAAGGAAGCAGCCGCCTGCGCATCGCAATCTCGGCCGGCCACTCGGAGTACCAGATCGACTACCTCGTCGCGGCGCTCCGCCACCTCACCCCTACTCCATAGGCTCCACCGCTGCTTCGAACCCAGGGTCTCGCCCCTCCGGAGAGGCACCGGTCGCCCCACCGCCCCCCTCCGCTTCGACTTCCCGCCGCGCGGAGCGGACAATGGCGGCCATGGCTCGTCCCGCTGTCGTCACCGGCCTCGGCGCCCTCACCCCCCTCGGCCTCGACCTCCCCGCGACCTGGGCGGCGCTGCTGGCCGGCCGATCCGGGGTGGCGCCGGCCGAGGGGATCGAGGTGGCGGGGCTGCCGCCGGTGGCCGTGGGCCGGATCCGCGGCTTTGATCCGACCACCGCCCTGACGCCGGACGAGGTGCGCAAGGGCGACCGCTTCGTCCACCTGGTCCTCGCGGCGGCCAAGGAGGCGATATCGGATGCCCGCCTTCATGGCGACTTCGACCCGGACCGCGCCGGCGCCATCGTCGGCTGCGGCCGCGGCGGTCTGCCGGCGGTGGAGCGCGCCGCGACGGCCTACCAGCGGCGCGGCGGGCGTGGGGTCTCGCCCCACTTCTCGGTCCACACCCTGCCGAGCATGGCCGCCGCCGCGGTGGCCCGGGCCCACCGACTCCACGGCCCCTGCTTCGGGGTCGCCACCGCCTGCGCCTCTGGCAGCCACGCGATCGCCGAGGCGGCCCACTGTATCGCCCGCGGCGAGGCGGAGGTGGTGGTCACCGGCGGGGTCGAGGCGGTGGTGACCCCGATCATGCTCGCCGGCTTCGCCCGCGCCGGGGTCCTCGCCCCAGCGGGCAATGATCCGGCCGCCTGCTGCCGCCCCTTCGACCGCTCCCGCGCCGGCTTCTGCCTCGGCGAGGGGGCGTGCTGCCTGGTCCTCGAGTCGGAGGCCCACGCCCGCGGTCGCGGGGCGCGGATCTACGGCCGGGTCGCCGGCAGCGGCATGACCTGCGACGCCCACCACCCCACCACCCCCGACCCCGAGGGGCGATCGCTGGCGCGCGCCATCACCGCCGCCCTCACCGCCGCCGACCTCGCCCCGGACGACCTCGACTACCTCTCCGCCCACGGCACCGGCACCCGGCTCAACGACCCGGCGGAGGCGGCGGCGATCCACCGTGGTCTCGGCCCGGCGGCGGAGACCACCCCCATCTCCGCCATCAAGGGGGCGACCGGCCACCTCCTCGGCGCCAGCGGCGCGGTGGAGGCAGCGGTCTGCCTCCTGACCCTCTACCACGGCATCGCCCCCGCCACCCGCAACCTCACGGACCCGGACCCCGCCTGCCCCCTCGCCCACATCACCGGCGCCCCGCGCCGCGGAACCTATCGCGCCGGCCTCTCCCTCTCCGCCGGCTTCGGCGGCCTCAACGCGGCCCTGCTCTTCACCGCCGACTGCGCCATCGAGCGATATCCTGGGGGCGTAGGGAGCGAGGCTTGAAGCCCCCCAAGAAGGGAGGAGCAGACGATGCGGATCGGCAAGCTCATTTCCCTGGTGACCCTCCTCACCGCGCCGCCGGCGTGGGGGACGCAGCCGACGGCGGGAGATCTCGCCATCGGCGAGGCGTTGCAGCAAGACATCACGGTGGAGCCCGAGCGGGTCGCCCGCAAGCTCTTCAAGCCGGTGGAGTGGGTAGTGACCTCACCACCCCGGCCGCACCCGTTGCCGGCCACCTTCCCCGCCGTGGCCTCGCCACCCACCCCCGGCGTCGAAGCGCCCCGGCCCGAGAGACGATAGCCCGCTCGAACGAGGGCGGGAGGCAGGCGGCAGAGGCGGCCGCGGTGTGGTAAGTACCGCCGGATGGCCCCCCTCCCCCCCCTGGTGATCGGCACCGCCGGCCACATCGACCACGGCAAGACCGCCCTGGTGCGTGCCCTCACCGACACCGACACCGACCGGCTCCCGGAGGAGCGGCGGCGCGGGATCACCATCGAGCTCGGCTTCGCCCACCTCACCCTCCCCTCGGGACGGGAGGCGGCGGTGGTCGACGTGCCGGGCCACGAGCGTTTCGTCCGCCACATGGTCGCCGGCGCCCAGGCCGTCGACCTCGTCTTGCTGGTGGTGGCGGCGGACGACGGGGTGATGGAGCAGACCCGCGAGCACCTGGAGATCTGCGACCTCCTCGGCTGCGCCGCCGGGGTCGTGGCGATCACCAAGAGCGACCTGGCCGACGGTGACTGGCTCGACCTGGTGGAGGGCGACGTGCGCGCCGCCCTCGCCCCCACCCGCCTCGCCGACGCCCCGATCGTCCGTTGCTCCGCCGCCACCGGCGCCGGCCTCGCCCCCCTCCTCGCCGCCCTCGACGCGGTGGCGGCGACGGTGGCGCCGCGCGACGCCGGCCGCCCCTTTCGCCTCCCCATCGACCGCTCCTTCACCCTCCACGGCTTCGGCACCGTGGTCACCGGCACCATCGTCGACGGCGAGGTCGCGGTCGGCGACCGGCTCCTCTGCCTCCCGGCAGGGAGCGAGGCGCGGGTGCGCGGCATCGAACGCCACAACCGGCCGGTGGAGCGGGTGGGGGCGGGGGCGCGGGCGGCGATCAACCTCGCGGGGGTGGAGACCGGCCGCCTGCCGCGGGGAGGCTGGCTCTGCCGCCCCGCCACCTACGAGGCGACACATCTGCTCACCGTGGAGGTGACCACCCTGGCGCGCACCGCCCCGCCCCTGACCGGTCGCCTCCCCCTGCGCCTCCACCTCGGCGCCGCCGACCTCGCCTGTCGCCTCCACCCCCTGGAGGGGCGGGAGATCGCCCCCGGCGCCACCGCCCTCGCCCAACTCACCGTCGCCGGCGGGGTGGTCGCCCTCCCCGGCGACCGCTTCGTCCTCCGCACCCCGTCGCCCGCGGCCACCGTCGGCGGCGGCCGACTCCTCGCCACCGGCGGCCACAGGCTGCGCCCTCGGGGGGGCGCGGGGGCGGCAGCCATCCGTCCCCTCACCAGGACCCACCCGGACGACCGCCTCGCCGCCCACCTCGCCCTCGCCGGTCGCCACGGGATCGCCACCTCTCGCCTCTGCTTCGTTACCGGCGAGTTGCCGGCCGCCGCCAGCGCCACGGCCGACCGCCTGGTTGCCGGCGGCCGGGCGGCGGTGGCGGGGGAGGTCTACTTCGACGCCGCCCTCCTCCCCCCCCTCGGCGCTGGCCTCACCACCCTCCTCGCCCGCCTCCACGCCGCGCGGCCCTACGATCCGGTGGTCCCCTCCAGCGAGCTCCTCCACGCCCTCCGCCTCCCCCTGCCCGCCCTCCTCGATGCCGTGGTGGCGGCCACCGACGGGGTGGTCGCCGAGAGCACCGGAGTGCGCCTCGCCACCCATCAGGTGCAGGTCACCGGCGCCCGGGCCGAGGTCCGCGACCGCCTCCTGGCGCTCTTCGCCGAGACCCCCTTCGCCCCCCCCACCGCCGCCGAGGCCGCCCGCAGGCTCGCCCTCCCCCCGGCCGAGGTCGAACGCCTGCTGACCCACCTCGCCCGCACCGGCGAGGTGGTGCGCATCGCCGCCCACCGCCACTACCTGCCGGCTGCACTGGCGCAGGTGGAGCAGAGAGTCCGCGACCACCTCGCCGCCCACACCACCCTCACGGTGGCCGAGTTCAAAGCGCTCTTCACCCTCACCCGCCGCACCGCCATCCCCCTGTTAGAGCACCTCGACCGCACCGGCGTCACCCGCCGGGACGGCGAGGTAAGAAGGGCGGGCGGCAGATAGAGGGGGGACTCGCTTGCATCGACGTCCAAGGTCATCCGGGATCGGGTCGCTGCGGCCTCCCTACCGGGGCGCTCGACAGACGTCGCGCCGATGGCCGACCTTGACGACCACCACGGTCAGCTCGCGCTCTTCGATCACATCGACAATCGGGTCGGCCCTCTCAGACACCGTCACCAAACTGAGGCGACGTCGCCCTGCCGCCGGTCTCTCCCTCGCCGCCGTCCCTGTTCTACCCTCCCCGCCATGGAGTGGAGCAACACGGAGATCGATCGGTACTCGCGCCACCTCCTCCTGGAGGAGATCGGGTGGGAGGGGGGGGCGCGCATTCGCCGTGGCCGCCTCCTCCTGGTGGGCGACGTGGAGCCCACCACCCTGCGCTACCTGACGGCGGCGGGGGTGGCCCACCTCGCCCTGACGCGGCCATCCGGGAGGCTGGCGGCGGCGGCAGGGGCGGTGGAGGGTGAGGGCGAGATCGCGCTCCTCACCGGCCCCCTCGACCCGGCGCAGGTGGACGGCTACGACGCGGTGGCCATTGGCGGCGCCGGGCGTGCTGCGGTAGCGGCGGCGTGGCACGCCTCCCACCGGCCCGCGGTGGTCGCGGCAACCGGCGCCACGGCGGCGGCGGTCACCACCCTCACCGGCGACCATGGCTGCCCGGCGTGTATCGACCTGGGGCCGGAGCTCCCCCCGGCAGGGCCGGTGGCGGAGGCCCTGCACGGGATCACCGCCACCCTGGTCGCCACCGAGATGCTCAAGCTCCTCGCCGGGGGCACGCCACCGCTCGTCGGCGAGCTTCTGGTGGTGGAGAATGACGGCCGCCTCGACCGTCGGCCGCTGAATCGAAAACCGGGATGCCCGATCTGCGGCTGACCGCCGCCGACGGCGGTGCTACCGCGCCAGCAGGACGTTGCACGGCGCGTGGTGCACCACCTTGCTGCTCACCGAGCCGAGGAGAAAGCGGTTGATCGCCGACCTCCCCTTGTTGCCGATGACAATGAGGTCGTACCCCTCCTCCTCGGCGAGCTCGACGATGGCGGAGGCGGGATCGGCGACGATGAAGCGCTCATCGATCTCCACCCCCTCGACCCCCGCGGTCTCCTCCTCCACCCACTCCTTGAAGGCGGCGCGATCACCGCGCTCGAGGACCGGCTGGAGGTCCTCGCCGAGGTCCTCGATCGAGGTCACCGCGTTCGGCTGATGGACGCGCAGGAGGGTAATCGAGCCACCCTCAAGCCGGGCGACATGGACCGCCTGGCGAAAGGCGTTTCGTGACGTCTCAGAGAGGTCGATCGGACAGAGAATCTTCATGGCAGCCCCTTTCCTCGCAACGGCGGGTTTGCCGTCTAGTCGAGCTTTAACAAAAAGGTGGCACCACGACAAACGGCGCGGCCACGGGTCTACCCCGCGCCGTGGTGATAGGCTCACCCAAGAAGAGACCCCCGCATGCGCATCCTCACCTACAACATCCAGGTCGCGATCGGCTCGTGCCGCTATCGCCACTACCTGCTCCACGGCTGGAAGCACGTCATGCCGCACGGCCAGACCCTCCCCAACCTCGACCGGATCGCCGAGGTGATCGCGCCGTACGACATCGTCGCCCTCCAGGAGGTGGACGGCGGCTCCCTGCGCACCCGCTTCGTCAACGAGACCTGTTACCTGGCGGAGGAGGCGGGGTTCGGGTCGTGGAAGAGCATCGTCACCCGCGACCACGGCATCTTCGCCCAACACACCAACAGCCTGTTGAGCCGCACCGCCCCCCTGCGGGTGGAGAGCCACCGGCTGCCCGGGGCGATGGAGGGGCGCGGGGTCCTGGAGGCGGACTTCGAGATCGATGGGCGGGTGGTCACCGTCTTCTGCACCCACTTGGCGCTGAACTGCCGTGCCCGGCTGCGCCAGGCCCACGCCCTGATCCGGCGCATCAACCGCCGAGAGAGCGCCATCCTGGTCGGCGACTTCAACTGCCAGCCCGGCTCCCCGGCGATTCGCGCCCTGCTGGCCGAGACCCGCCTGCGCCCCGGCCGCTGGCTCCCGGCGACCTACCCGAGCTGGCGACCGCGGCGGGTGATCGACCACATCCTCGCCACCGACGACCTCGCCATCGACCACCTGGAGGCGACCCCCGCCCTCCTCTCCGACCACCTACCCCTCTCCGCCAAGGTGCGCCTACGACAGCCGGTCGCGGTGGCGGCGTAACGTCGTCGGTTTCGGTAAGGACCCAGGCGACGTGTCGCGGAGAGGCCGCGGGATACGAGAGCGGCCCGGAAGGATGATCTCGCGCAGAGACGCTGAGCCGCTGAGCCGCTGAGGGGGAAGGTGGCGAGGGAGAGGTCGCCGGTGGCGGCGGTGAGGTCCACCTCGACCTTGAAGAGGCGCGAATAGGCAAAACCGCCTCTCCCCTTAGCTCAGCAAACTCACCGCATTGGTGGTGAGTCCACAGTGGGGTCCCTTCTGGCAGAGGGTTGACCACGGGGGACACGGGAAAGGCTGGGGGCAGAGAGGGGCGGCGGTTCTTTACCCGCCCCCGCGAAGGGTGGCTTCGTGGCCTTACGACGGAGCCGCCAAGAAACCAGCTAGCTGCCGGAAGTGGCCTGCCCCACGAGCCCCCCGTGTCCCCCGTGGTAAAAACCTACCAGGATCCGCGTTTCCCATAGTGTTGGCGTTGGCCACGGTCCCGTAGGAATCCCGGCGCATCTAGCGAACGACGGCTGAGCTGAGGGGATAGGCGAAAGAGCCGTGATCCCTCCCCTTCATGCTCTTCATGGCGGTCTCCTGCCAGGCGAGACAAATCCCAATCGTGGCGCCTGCGCCGCCTATGGACCGGGAAGCGATCTCCGCGTCTCCGCGTCTCCGCGCGAGAATCCACCCGACAATGGTGGGCGTCACACCTCCATCGCCTCAACAATCAGCTCGGCGATATCCCTCGCCTCCATCCGGTCGATGGCGAGCTCCTTGATGCCGTCGCCGAGCATCGTCTTGCAGAAGGGGCAGGCGGTGGCGATGAGGTCGGCGCCGGTGGCCTGGGCCTCGGTACAGCGGGCCTGGTTGATCCGGCTGCCGAGGGACTCCTCCATCCACATGCGTGCCCCGCCGGCGCCGCAGCAGAAGCTCTCCCGGCCGTGGCGGACCATCTCCACCGGCTCGGCGCCCGGCAGGGCGGCGAGCAGCGCCCGCGACCCATCGTAGCCGTCGTTGTAGCGGCCGAGGAAGCAGGGGTCGTGGTAGGTGATCCGGCGGCGGGCACCCTCCTTCAAGCGGATGCGCCCCGCCGCGACCAGCTCGGCGAGGAGCTCGCTATGGTGGCGGACGGTGAGCTGGAACGGTGGCGCCTCCGGGTCGGCGGCGGCGCGCAGCTCGGCGAACCGCCGGTACTCCTTGTTCAGGGTGTTGTAGCCGTGGGCGCAGCTCACCACCACCTGAGTGACGCCGTACTTGGCAAAGAGGTCGAGGTTGTGGCCGGCGAGCTCGTGGAAGAGGTACTCGTTGCCGCCGCGCAGGGCCGCGTCGCCGCAGCACCCCTCCTCGTTGCCGAGGATCCCCACCTTGTAGCCGGCCCGTTTCAGGATGGTGAGCAGGGCCACCGCGGTCTTCTGGTGTTGCTTGTCAAACGAGGCGGCGCACCCCACGAAGTAGAGGAGATCGACCTCGGAGTCCTCCGCAAGGGGCCGCACCCCGAGCTCCTCCGGCAGCCAGTCGGCGCGCTTGGCAAAGGCGAAGCCGTACGGATTGCGGTTGTTTTCCAGGTTCATGAAGCTCTTTTGCAGCTCCGGCGCCATCTCCCCCTCCATGAGGATCTGGTGGCGGCGCACCTCGACGATGCGCGACACGTGCTCGATGTTCACCGGGCACGCCGCCATGCAGGCGCCGCAGTTGGTGCATGACCAGACCGCGTCGAGCGCCACGTGGCCGCCAATGAGCGGCTCCCCACCCGCCGCCTCCATCGCCGCCTGAATCTGGTTGATCAGCCGCTTCGGCGACAGGGGCTTGGCCGTGGCCCAGGCGGGACAGCGGTCCTGGCAGCGGCCGCAGCGGGTGCATGCGTCGGCGTCCAAGAGCGCCTTCCACGACAGGTCCGCAACCTCACCGACGCCGAACCGCTCCGCCTCCTCGAACTCGGCCGGGTCGATGAGCGGGGTGGTGTAGCGGGTCGCCGCCGCCTCATTGTCGAGGTTGCCGCAATAGACATTGACGGTGGCGATGACCAGGTGGCCGAGGCGGCCGGTCGCCATCAACCCAATGCAGAGGAAGGAGGCGACCATATGGAGCCACCAGTTGGCGACGTGGACGACACGCAGGCCCCCATCGCCCACCCGCGACAACGACTGGGCGAGGAGATAGCCCACCGGCGACCAGACCTCGAAGCTCGGGAGGTGGGTGAGGGCGATGCGCATCGCCTCCCCCATGAAGCCGGTGACGGCGATCAACGCCAGGAGGGCGAGGGTGGCGGCGTCGGTCGGGCGGTTGTCGAGGCGCTCGGGCCGCACCACGTACCGCCGGTAGGCGGCCATCCCGATGCCGATCAGGAGGACCACGCCGCCGAGGTCGGCGATCAGCGACCACACCAGGTAGAAGGTGCCGTGGATGAAGTGGAGGCCGAGCAACGGCGCGGTGAGGTCCTCCTCCACGAAGATCACCAGGGTGACCCCGAAGAGGGTGAGGAAGCCGTAGAAGAGGGCGGCGTGCATCACCCCGGCGTACCGCTCCCGCACCACCTTCGACTGCCCCAGGACGTAGCGGGCCACCATCGCCAGCCGTGCCATCGGCCGGTCGGTACACACCGCCGCCCCACCCTGGCGCCACAGCCGTAGCCGCCGCATCAGGCTGAGGGCGAGGTAGGCGAGGGCCGCGGCAAAGAAGAGGTAGACCCCCCACCGCATGAACCCATGCGGGCCGCCGACATTGAAGAAGAGCTCGCGGGTGACCTCCGTGGACGGGAGGTGGGAGGCGATGGGGCTCATGGCGGGCTCCCTGCAACAAAAAAACAGCGCGACCCGGAGGCGGGACCACCGCCAAGATACCAAGCCCCCCGCGAAGGCCAAGGGGTATGGCGCCCCCCCGTGTGGCTACGCTCGACCGCGGCGGGACCGGGCGCCGCAAAGGCCCACCAGCACGGTAAGGCAGAGGGCGAAAGCGGGCGGCTCAGGGACCGGCGCCTTCGCCGCCCCCACGGTGAGGCCGTGCCACCCCTCCCGCAGGGGGATCGTCCAGGAGAGCTGCTCCACCACCCCGGCGAACTGGAGGGTACCGCTCCCCTCCCACCCCTGGAGGGTATCGCCACCACGATCGTTGGGACCTGCGTCCACCAGGCGGGTATCCTCCTCCGGGCTCCAGTAGTCGCCACCGGAAGAGAGGATCGTAAAGGGCCGGTCGAACTGATACTCCACCAGGAGGTTGGGGCGGCCAACGCTCACCACCGCCACCACCGGATCAAGGACCGGTGGGGAAAAGGTGAGGGTGTGGAGACTCTCATCACCGCCGGCAAGGATCACCATATCGCCGGTGGGCGGCCCATGCTCCGCCTCACCGCTCACGTAGGTCGACTCGGGGACCCAATAGCTCACCCCGCCGTCGATCCGGGAGCCAAAAAGCCCACCATCATAGCGCACCTCCACCTCGGTCCCGTCGGTGAGGATGAGCTCACCAACCAGCCAGTCACCACCTCTCTCGGTCCAGTCGACCCAGCCGACCGTCGCACCGGCCGCGACACAGGGTGTCATGAGGAGGGTGAGACACAGGAAACGACCCCAGAGGCTACACGGGTGTGGGGTTTGGGTCCGGTAAGAGCGATAGCAGGGCATCCTCATTCTCCCTGGAGACGGGTTGGAGCCGGGGATCCATCCGCGAGTACGACGTCGACTGCGCCCCCCGACAACTACCCCTGCCTATCGACTACAGCCCCGCCGCACCTGAGACGGACACCTGAGACGGACAAACGGACGACGAGCCGGGCGAAACGGCCTGGGAGCGGAAAACCCAAAAGACCTCACCCCCAAGAAATCTCGGCTCAGCCTCTGGGGTCAGGCTTGCAAACTTGCAACTTCGTCGCAAAGTATCTTTTGTAACTGGTGTAATCGATCGACCAGGGTAGCGTCGGTGTCGGCCCGAACACGAAGCCGACGGAGGGCCGACGAAACGCTGCTCTCATCGCGACGCAGCACCCTTCCCACCTCCCGCAGGGTTGCGTCGCACGACTCCATACCAAGCCAAGCGACCACCGCCCGCGCCTCCGCGAGCCGCCGCGCCTGCCCCCTTCCGGACAAGGCACCCTCGTCGACCTGATACTCCTCGCACACCACCGTCACCGCTCGCTCCAACGGCACCGGCAACCTCTCCGGCCGCACATCGGCCCCGAGCACCGACTGCAAAAAGTCGTCATCCCCGAGGCATCGCGAATCATCCCCCCCGTGGTGAAAATCAGTCCGCCGGCCCTCCCCCACCCCTTGGGCGACAAACCGCGCATAACGCCGCCGCGCCGGACCCACCCGCTTCCCGAACTGGCCAAGCACCCATTCCGTGGTCAGCCAAGAGAGCTGCTCCTTCCCCATGTAGGCGCTCTGCCCACTCCACGGGTAATCAACCGCATCCTCCACCAGCCTCGCTCGCACCGGGTTCAGATGGATGTAGCGCACCAACTCCAGCAGGTAGCTGTCGCGATCCACCAAGATCGCCTTGTACCGGCCCTGGAAGAGGTGGCCCACACGACCTTGCAGCCGATTCACCCGTCGTGTGTAGCGGAAGGTAACATTCTGCATCGCACGCGAAAGCGGCACCTCCCCCACCTGCACCACCAGGTGGAGGTGGTTCGGCATGCAGCAAAACGCGTGCACCCGATAACCGAACCGCTCATGCCCCTCCTCCAACAACCCATAGAGATGACGGTAGTCCCCCTCCGAAAAAAAGATCCTCCCACCGCCGTTGCCACGCAGCATCACGTGGTACACCCCGCCCGGCACATGGATCCGTGGTTTACGTGCCATCTGTAGCTCCCTTTTAAAACAAGAGATTTGGTACTATCTTACCAACTTGCAAGCCTGACCCCAACCCTCCCACCGTGCCCGCTCCCCTCCTGTGGCGGTGGTGAGGTAGGAGCGGCGTCCCGCCGCGACCCGGGATCACCGCGAGAGGCGGCGCCTGCCCTTCGCCTCGGGGACTCCCTCCTGGAACGGATTGCCGTGACCAAACGGATCAACCTTGACAGTGTGATCTGAGATGGTGTCTGTTTCCCGGCTAGATGGCGTGGCGCTCGTTGCCCAGGAGGGCAGCAGACAGGAGGTCGAGGTGCGAGGAGCGTACGATAGCTTGGGAAGGAGGGGGACGGCAGCGGGCCGGTTCGGCGGCCACGCTGCAGAGGTGGGTCGGCAGTGGCGCTGTCTGACTGCACCCGCGCGGAGGGGGGTCTGATGCGCTCGAAATCGAGTCCACCCCTGCTTGCCCAGGAGGGGCCCCGGAGGACGGAGCTCCCGGCAGGGGTGGGCCTCGCCGCCCCCTGATCCTTGGGGGCGGCGGGGCCGACTCGCCCACCGCCACTTCACATCCCGGCGCCACGGAGGGTGCCGTCATGGACCACGACCACAGCTACAAATACCTCTTCAGCCACCCGGAGCTCGTCCGCGACCTCCTGCAAGGCTTCGTCCACGAGCCATGGATAGGGGAGCTCGACCTCGCCACGTTGGAGCGAGTCAACGCCACCTACGTCACCGCCGACCTGCGGGAGCGCGAGAGCGACATCATCTGGCGCGTCCGGCTCCGAGATCGGTGGATCTACGTCTACCTCCTCATCGAGTTTCAGTCGAGCGTCGACCGCTACATGGCGGTGCGGCTGCTCACCTACCTTGGGCTCCTCTACCAGGACCTCATCCAGGGCAAACAACTCCACGGCGGCAAGCTTCCCCCGGTACTACCCCTGGTGCTCTACAACGGAGAGCCCCGATGGAGTGCGCCCCTCTCCATCGACGAGATGATCGACGTAATTCCCGGAGGGCTGTCCAAGTACCGGCCACGCTTCCAGTACCTCCTGCTGGATGAGGGCCACTACGATGCGCGGAACCTGCCGGAGCGCAATCTCGTTACGGCGATCTTTCGACTGGAGACCAGCCGTGCCACAGAGGATGTCCTCCGTGTGTTGGAGAATCTGATAGAGTGGCTACACCTTCCCGAGCAGGATTCTCTGCGACGGGCGTTTACCCTCTGGGTCAACCGAGTCGTTTTTCCCATGCTCGATCCTGAGGAGACGGTACCGCAAGTCAAGAATTTGGTGGAGGCCAAGACCATGCTGGCAGAACGGGTAAAGCGGTGGACACAAGAGTGGAAGGAAGAGGGCCTTCAAGCGGGCCTGCAGGAGGGCCGGCAAGCGGGCCTGCAGGAGGGCCGGCAAGCGGGCCTGCAGGAGGGCCGGCAAGCGGGCCTGCAGGAAGGCCTGCAGGAAGGCCTGCAGAGAGGGATCCGCGCAGGGCTCTTGGAGGCGATCGAGCTGGGGTTGTCGATCAAGTTTGGCGACGAGGGGGTGGCGTTGCTGGCGCGCATCCGCCAGATCGAGGATGTCGACCACCTGCGGGCGATCACGGAGGCGATCAAGACGGCGGCCACCCTGGAAGAGGTAGAGGCGGCGGTCTGAGAGACTCCTCCGGGGCAGGCGGCGAAGGCGATCTCTCGGACAGGGTTACCGCCTGGCAGGGTGGGGAATCCGCGGATCAACGCAGATATCTTCGGGTGGCCATCCGGGGGGCTGGCGACGCGCGGGGGCTGCGGGCCTGAGGTAGGAGCGGGCCACGCCCGCGACCCCGGCCCCCACCTGGTAAGGGGGCGGCCAGCCGCGCCGCCAGATCCGCACGCCCGCCCTCCCACCGCCGCCGGCGGCGCCGGATCAGTACGCCCCGCGGCCCGACAACACCGCCGGGATCGTCAAGGCGAGGATCTTCAGATCCAACGCCAGGGACCAGCGGTCGATGTACTGAAGATCGAGCTTGATCCACTCGCCAAATCCCGTCGTACTCCGACCGCTCACCTGCCAGAGACCCGTAAGGCCGGGGCGCATCGACAAACGGCGGAGCTGCCAGTCCTCGTAACTCTCCACCTCGCACTGAAGGGGAGGACGAGGCCCCACAAGGCTCATCTCACCTTTGAGGACATTGAAGAGCTGCGGTAGCTCATCAAGGCTCATGCGCCGCAAAAAACGGCCCACGCGGGTCACCCTCGGATCATCTTCAATCTTGAACACCGGCCCGTCTGCCTCGTTGTATTCGGCGAGTGACGTCTTCATGTCGTCCGCGCCGTCCACCATCGAACGGAACTTGAACATCACGAACTCTCGCCCATTGAGCCCACACCGCTTCTGGCGGAAGAGAATCGGACCGGGAGAGGAGAGACGCACCGCCACGGCACACGCCAAGAGCACCGGGCTCAGGACGACGATCAGCGCCAGTGCCCCCACGGAGTCGAACATCCCCTTCACCGCCATCCCGAGGCTCCCCTCGGCGGTCGCGGAAAAGGAGATCATCGGGATCGACCCCAGCTTGTCCACCGCCACCCGCGCCACCGGCGGGTCGGCGAAGTCCATCATCAGGCGCGCCTGGACCCCCATCATCTCGCACACCTTGAGGGCCTCCTCCACCTGATCCAGCTCGATCTCCGGCACCGCGAAGACCACCTCGTCCACCACCACCTCGCGCAAGACCTTCAGGAGATCCTCCACCGTCCCGAGCACCGGCATACCGTGGACCTCCTTGCCCACCAGAGCCCGGCCGAGGCCATTACGGCCGAGGAGCCCCACCACCTTCAACCCCCACTCCGGGTGGTCCGCAAAGAGGTCTGCCATGCGCCGCGCCCGCCGGGTCGTCCCGACGATCACGATCTGCTTGGTATTCTGCCCGCGCGCTCTTGCTACACGCAGGATCTCATGGATCGCCAGGCGCGAGGCGACCCCTACGACCAGGTTGAGACCAAAGAAGGCGACGAGCACCGAGCGCGGCACCTCCACCAGCCGCGTCAAATAAAGGAAGGCGGCCAACAGCCCCACCCCCAGGGTCACCGAGCGCACCACCACGCCCACCTGATGCCACCGCGCCCGCGTGCGCATCGGCTGATCCGAGCGCACCAGACGGAAGACCAACGCCCAGATCGGCGCGATCACCGCCAACAGACCGAGCTGCTGCCGCAGCTCCAACGGGACCCCGGGCCAGCCGCGCAGCCAGGTCACCAAGGGAAAGGCCACGAGCAGGCAGACAGCCGACACGACGAGGTCGTGCAACAGACGTGCACGCCCCATGTACCGCACCGCACGAAGATCCATCGTGGGTCCTCCTCCACGGGAACCAAAAATTGGCAAGCAGTCAATCAGGAAGATCAAGAGGGGCTACACAGAACGCAGCCTCGATAGGAGATGGGCGCAGTCTAGCCGCCGAGACTCTTCGGTCAAGACCGGCCGAGGGTTGAACACCTTCTAATCCACGGACGGGTCAGCCATGAAAGCCTCGGGAGACCGCGAAGGAGAGCAAGAAGACAGATCTTTAGCCACGGAATCCACGGAACCGCACGGAAAACAGCAGAGACGATCACACAACCATCCGGTTGACCATCGCTATTAGTCGGACAAGATCCACCCCCCGTTGGCCTTCCCGGCCCGCGCCGTTTCTCCAGCCTGCCACCTGTGACTCTTGCCCTCCGTGCCCCGCCCCCCCTCCGTGCGTTTCCGTGGGTTCCGTGGGTTCCGTGGGTTCCGTGGCCCAAAACGCTGTTACCTATCATTTCGTTATTAGCCACGGAATCCACGGAACCGCACGGAAAACAGCAAAGCCA
>JAJRSX010000190.1 GCA_024278555.1 bacterium
GCTCAGACCGGGAGAGCCGACGAAACCCGCCACCGAAGACAGGTTGATAATGGAGCCGCCTTGGCCGCAAATCCCTCCGGGCATCATCGCCCTGATCGCATGCTTCGCACCCAAAAAGACCCCGTCTACGTTGACGGCTTGCAGCCCCCGCCACTGCTCGATGCTGGTTTCGACTATCGGCTTCATGAACTCCACGCCGGCATTGTTGACCAGCACGTGCAGACCGCCGAGACGCTCCGACGCTTGGAGCCGGTCTGCATCGACCAGCGGCCCGACTGGGTGGTGGTGGTGGGCGACGTGAACTCCACCATCGCCTGCGCCCTGGTGGCCACCAAACTCGGCGTCCGGGTCGCCCATGTGGAGGCGGGGCTGCGCTCCTTCGACCGTACCATGCCCGAGGAGATCAACCGGGTCCTCACCGACCGGATCAGCGACCTGCTGTTCACCACCGAGCCGGCGGGGAACACCAACCTCGCCGCCGAGGGGGTGGAGCCTGCCCGGGTCCGCTTCGTGGGCAACGTGATGATCGACACCCTCCTGGCCCACCGGCAGCGGGCCTCGTGCTCCACCCTCCTCGACCGCCTCGCCCTTACCGGAGCAGACGGGCCGCGGCCGTACGGCGTCGTCACCCTCCACCGGCCGGCGAACGTCGATACCGAGGAGAGCCTCGGTGGAATCCTCGGAACGCTCGCCGAGGTGGCCGAGGCACTGCCCCTCGTCTTCCCGGTCCACCCGCGCACCGCCAAGCAGATCGACCGCTTCGGCCTGAGCCGGCTCTTTGCCGCCGCCGGCGCCCTGCCCGGCGAGGCAGAGGCGGGGCTCTTCACCATTGAGCCCCAGGGCTACCTCGACTTCCTCGACCTGATGGCCAACAGCCGCATCGTCCTCACCGACTCCGGCGGCCTGCAGGAGGAGACCACCGTCCTCGGGGTCCCCTGCGTCACCATGCGCGACAACACCGAGCGGCCGGTCACCTGCGACCAGGGGACCAACACCCTGGCCGGGACCGACCCGGCGGCGATCCTCGCCGCCGCCCGCGCCACCCTCGCCGACCCGCCCACCGGGCGGATCCCGGAGCTGTGGGACGGCCATGCGAGCGAGCGGATCGTGGACGCTTTGGTGACGGCCGCCTGATGGACGCATTGGGGTCAGACGCATTGGGGTCAGGTCTTGCTTTGCAACAGACGCATTGGGGTCAGGTCTTGCTTTGCAACATTTCTCAAATGTTGCAAAGCAAGACCTGACCCCAATGCGTCTGCTGACCCCAATGCGTCTGTGCTGACCCCAATGCGTCTGACCCCAATGCGTCGCGGCGGGCCTTCAGCCCCAATCCCTACGCCGGGACCACCAGCACCGGGCACGGGGGGTGGTGGAAGAGGGCGGCGGCGGTGGAGCCGCCGCATAGCTTGCGGCCCGCCTTCTCCTCCGCCGCTTGGCCCACCACGATCATCGCCGCCCCCTCGTCGTGGGCGGTGGTGAGGATCGCCGATACCGGGGTGCCGAGGCGAAGCTCCACCCGCGCCGGGATCCCGTGGCGACGCGCCTCCTCCATCAGCGCCTCCAGCTTGCGCCCCGCCTCCGCCTCCATCTCGTGTTGCAGGGTCTCCAGGGGGACCTTGGTGACGAAGAAGCCGGGGAGGTGCTTCAGGTCGAGGACCACGTGCAGGAGGAGCAGGTGGGCGCCGACCGGCAGCGCCAGAGCGACCGCGCGCTGGAAGGCGGCCTCACTGCTGGACGAAAAATCGGTGGCGACGAGCCAAAGGGGGGTGGGCATGGGGGGGCCTCCTGGGTGCAGCTTATCAGGTTGCACCCACGATCCGGGGCCTCCGGCATCGGCCGGCCCTTCGGGCCGGGATCGGGGGTACAACCCCCTCCTACCCGGGGTGGTGCCGGTCTGCGGCCAGCGATGATCTCTTCGTGGCGCCTTCTACTTTCTACTTTTTCTCCATCGGCGTCCCATCAGCCCACAGGGCTGTCCTTCCCCTAGCTTGCTCAGCGTGTCCCCCACCGCACCGCCAGATGCACGCTGAAGTCCGGCGTCGTCTTGTGGGTCATGTCCTCGACGAAGGCGAGCTCGAGGTCGGTGGTGTCGGAGAGGGGGTGGGCGGCGCCGATCCGCAGCTCCACCGCCGGCCGGTCGAGGACTGCGACGCCCGTGTGGTACGGGCTGGTCTGGCCGGCGAGGGCGACCGACAGGGGAAGGGTGGGGAGGTAGCGCCACGCCACGTGGATCAGGCCGGTGGCGAAGGGGCGGGTGTGGACCGCGGAGACGCCGGTGGGGACGACGACGCCGAGGTGCAGCGCCGTCTCCCATACCCCGCGCTCTGCCTCCGCCACCGCCCCCGCGGAGAGGTCCCAGCCGCCGCTGCCGCGCGGGCCGAGGCGACCCCCGGCGGTGGGCGCCTTCACCCCGAAGCGGAGCGCGAAGCGGCGTGCGTCGCCGGGGAGGGCCAGCCAGGTGAGGGTGGCGGCGGCGTCGCCCAGGCCGTAGCTCGCTGCCTCTTCATCCAGGAGGGTGCGGCCCGCCACCCGCAGGCGGTAGCGGTGGCGGTTCGACGGGGCGGTGGGGCGGCCGCCGTCCGGGAGGTGAAAGGTGCGGTGCCAGTCGTTGATGAAGTCGTCGAGCACCCCACCGCTCGTCTCGATCAATGGCAGCGACCCGTCCACCGCCCAGCGCGGTCCGAGGCGGCGGCCGAGGTGGAGGGCGATGCGGGCGAGCTCCACGTCCACCACCGTCTCACGTGCCTGTGGGTCCTCCACCTGAAAGATGGAGGCGTAGTCGAGGGTGATCGCGGTGCGCCAGCCAGCCGGCGGCGCAGCGGGCAGGGGCGGCGGGCTGTAGAAGGCGAGGAGGGGTGGGTAGAGGTTGCGGGTGAGGAGCGGCGCCGCAATTACCGGAGACGCAACGGCGGTGATGAGGAGAGCGAAGAGGGCGCGGCGCATGGTTGGTTCCCGGTGGGACGGCGGGGAGGGTAGTCTCTCGCCTCCCTTCCTGCACCCGGAGACCGCCATGGCGACCCTCGAAGAGCTGATCGGCAACACCCCTCTCCTCGACCTCTCCCCCCTCCTCCCCGAAGCGGTGGCCGGCCGGGTGGAGCTGCACGCGAAGGTGGAGGGGAACAACCCGGGCGGCTCCGTGAAGGATCGCGCGGCCCTGTCGATGATCCAGGGGGCGGAGGCGCGCGGCGAGATCCGCCCCGGCGACCGGATCATCGAGGCGACCTCGGGAAACACCGGCATCGCCCTGGCGATGATCGCCGCCGCCCGCGGCTACCGGATGACCCTGGTGATGCCCGACACCATGACCGTGGAGCGGCGCATGGCCATGGCCGCCTACGGTGCCCACTTCGTCCTCACCCCCGGGGAGCAGGCGATGGAGGGGGCGATCGACAAGGCGCGCGAGCTGGTCGCCGCGGGCGAGGGGGTGGAACTCGACCAGTTCGCCAACGACGACAACTGGCTCGCCCACTACCGCACCACCGGCCCGGAGATCTGGGAGCAGACGCGGGGCCGTATCACCCACTTCGTCTCCGCCATGGGGACCACCGGCACCATCATGGGCAACGCACGCTACCTGAAGGAGCAAAACCCCGCAGCGGTGGTGGTGGGGTTGCAGCCGGACGCCGGGAGCCAGATCCCCGGCATCCGTCGCTGGCCCGCTGAATACCTCCCGAAGATCTTTGATGCCCACTGGGTCGATCAGACCCTAGACGTGTCGCGCGCCGAGGCGGTGGCGATGACCCGGCGGCTCGCCCGGGACCACGGGGTGCTGGTGGGGATGTCGAGCGGCGGCGCCGTGGCCGGCGCCCTGCGGGTCGCCGCGGAGCTGGAGGCGGGGGTGGTGGTGACGATTTTGTGTGACCGGGGGGATCGGTATCTGTCCACGGATCTCTTTGTCGACGGGTGACGGCGGCGCCATGCACGCCATCTTCGGCTCGGACGCGAAGCCGGGGATCCTCACCGTACGACGAGTACGCCTCCGGTCCCCGGCGAAGAACGCTACAGGTTACGACGCCATCCCCAGCTCTGCGGCTGCCTTTTCGAGTGCCCTGTCGAAGGCGAGGAAATGGAAATCGATCTCGCCACCCAATCGGACCATGGTTACCTCCGCGGTGGCCAAGTGGACACTGTCGTATCCCCGCAAATCGAAGCGTTCAGCCAGATCCCCCGCGCGGCGGACCGTGTGCTCATCCACCCCGAGCACGTCCATGCGCTGCCAGTCGCGTTCGAGTTCCTGTTTGAGGGTATTCAGGCGGCGTGGCGTTATCCGGCCCATGCGTCGGGCGCGGGCGAAACCTGCACGCGTTTCGGCGTACGTCAGCACATGGGTACAGAGGAGCGCCGCCTCCTGGACGATCCTGCGTACCTGTTCGCTCTCAGGTTCTTGGACGTAGAGCTTCAGAAACGCCGATGTATTCAGGTAGACGATCATTCCCGCTCAGCCAGAATGAGGTCTGACAGCTTTTTCTGGCCGCGCTTCCAAGGAATCGGGTTACGTGCTCCTGCTGGTTTGTCGCCAGTGCCTCGACGTACCCAGGATAGTGCCCGTAGCCGTTCGATGGCCGTAGCTTCCGTCTCTTCCGGCGCCGCACTAATCGGCGTCAACTGGGCGAGGGGTTTTCCACGCGAGGTAACGATCACGATCTCACCTGCCTGCATACGTCGCAGATACGCGGAGAGATGATTCTTTAGCTCTCGTACCGAAACTTCCATGGCAAGACCCTTTCGTGGCCACTTGCCGTCTAATGTAGCTACACCCATTCCTGTCAACAAGGCATCTGAGTCAGGCGCATCTCCCCTCCTCTGCTCCCCTTCCCCATTTCCCGGGCGGGCGTAAGCCCGCCTCCTGTTTTCGGCCGATCGCACCTGTGCCCGAATTGGCAGGGGTTCCCGCCGGCCGAAAACAGCCGATAACACCTGTCTCAACTTTTCCACGCCGCACCGATAAGGCGAGGGTGCGGATCCTCCTTGCTGAAGACGACAGCGCCACCCGGCGCACCGTGGAGCACCTCCTCACCACCTGGGGCCACGAAGTGGTCTTGTGTGGCGACGGGGAGGAGGCGTGGGCGCGTTTTCGCGAGGAGGTGCCGAGGCTGCTGCTGCTCGACTGGGTGATGCCGGGCCTCGACGGTCTCGACGTGTGTCGCAGGGTGCGCGGCCACCCGGCGGGAGGGGCGGCGCAGGTGGTGATGCTCACCGGCCGCGCCGAGCTCGCCGACGTGGAGCAGGCCCTGGCCGCCGGCGCCGACGATTATCTCACCAAGCCGGTCGATGCCGCGCAGCTCAAGATCCGCCTCCAGATTGCCGCCCACCGGTTGCAGCTCCAGACCCTCTTGCAGGAGAGCGAGGCGCGCCAGGGGTGCGTCCTCGACGCCCTGCCGGCGATCGTCTGGGCGGTCAACCGGGACGGGGTGGTGAACTATGGCGCCGGTGCGGGGCTGGCGGCCATGGGGCTGACGGCGGCGGACCTCGTGGGGCGTCGTTACGGCGACCTCTTCGGGGGTTGCCCGGAGATCGTCGCGGTGCACGCCCGGGCCCTGGCCGGCTACGAGGAGGTGGTCGACGGCACCTTTCAGGGACGCAGCGTGGTGGCGCGCCTGCGCCCCCTCTACGACGGCCTCGGCCGGGTGGAGGGGGCGGTGGGGGTCGCCCAGGACGTCTCGGTGGAGCGGCAGCTCGAGGCGCAGATCACCCAGGCGATGAAGATGGAGGTCCTCGGCCAGCTCGTCGCCTCGGTCGCCCACGACTTCAACAACCTTCTCACCGGGATGATGGGCCACATCGAGCTCCTCCAGCTCGACGCCGGGGAGGCGCTGCAGGCGGACCTCTCCGGGGTGATGGAGGCGGCCCACCACGGCGCCGAGCTCACCCGGCAGCTCCTCTCCTTCTCCCGCCGGCGCGAGCCGGGGATGGCGGCGGTGGAGGTGGGTGATCTGTGCGGCCAGGCGGTGCGGCTGGTGCGGCGGATGGTGAAGGGGGAGATCGAGGTGTCGATCCGGGTGGCCGACGGGGTGCCGAAGGTGTGGGGCGACGCCGAGCAGTTCTATCAGGTGGTGATGAACCTGTGTATCAACGCCCGGGACGCGGTCCTCGCGGCGGCTGAGGTCGCGGAGCGCCGCGAGGGTCGGATCACCGTCGAGGTGGTGGGCGGTGGGGGAGGCGAAGGAGCGGCACCAGCGGCCGGTGAGGTGGTCATTACCGTACGCGACAACGGCTGCGGCATGGACGAGGAGACCCGGCGCCACCTCTTCGAGCCCTTCTTTACCACCAAGGGGGAGCGCGGTACCGGTCTCGGCCTCGCCACCGTGCAGCGGCTGGTGGATCGCCACCACGGTCGCATTGAGGTCGACTCGACGCTGGGGGAGGGGACGACCTTTACCATCTATCTCCCCGCCTTCGTCCCCGAGGCCGAGGCGGCCGTGGTCGCGGGGGGTGAGGATGGGTGAGATGTGGCGAGAGGGGGCTCACGGCCCGGGTCCGCCCGGCGATGGCGAGCGACGCGGGGAGCGGCGGATCTTCCCGCTCTTGCGCACCGCCGCCCTGCTGCTCGCGAGGGAGGAGGGGGAGGAGAACCAGTATCGGGTGCTCATGGACACCGCCCTCATGGCGACGGGGGTCTCGGCGGCGTGTGTCGTCCGCTACAACCACACTGAGGATCGCTTCGTTGTCCCGCCCGCCGCCGCCGCCGGCCTCTCCGACCACTTTCTCGAAAACTTCTCTTGCCGCGATCGCGGCCTGGCGGCGGAGGCATTCGCCGGCCAGCGATATGTTCTCTCCAACGACGTCGACACCGAGCACCGCCTGAGCGACCTCTGCCACTGGGAGGGGATCCGCGCCTTCCTCTGTCTGCCCCTGGGCGTCGCCGTCAGCCCCCTCGGCCTCCTCTACGTCTACAGCCGCGATCGCGACCGCTTCACCGACGAGGAGCTCTGCTTCCTCCAGACCCTCGCCACCATGGCCGGCCTCGCCATCTCGGCGCGCCAGCGGGCCCTCAAGGTGGAGGAGACGGAACACATCTTGCGCCGGCTTGTGGAGGGGACCGCCGAGGTGACCGGCGAGGACTTCTTCCCTGCTCTGACGCACGCCCTGGCCGAGGCCCTCGGGGTGAGCTGCGCCTTCATCGGCGCGCAGACGGCTCCGGATGAGGTGTGCACCTTGGCCATGTGGCTCGACGGGGAGCGGCAGGAGCCGATCACCTACAGCCTTTCCGGGACGCCGTGCGAGCGGGTCGTCGGCCGGGATGTCTACCACTGCCCTCGTGGGGTGCGCGACGAGTTCCCCGAGGATCAGATGCTCACCGCCTTGGGGGCCGAGGCGTACGCCGGCGTCCCTCTGTTCACCAGCGACGGGCGCCCCCTTGGGGTGGTCGGCATCGTCGATCGCAAGCCGTGGCCCCCCGATTTTCCCTTCGGCTCCCTCCTCTCCCTCTTTGCCGCGCGGGCGGCGGCGGAGATCGAGCGGCAGCGGAGCGAGGCGGAGATCCGGCGGCGCAATGCCGAGCTCGAGTTGATCCACGACCTCGACCAGCTCATCCGCAACGCCGAGACACCGGAGGCGCTGCTCACCGCGGCGGTGTCGCGCCTCATCCACCTGGACCACCTCTTGGTGGTCCAGGGCAAGGGCGGCGCCTTCCTCCTCGACGAGGAGGCCAAGGTGCTCCGCCTGGTGACCACCGTGGGAGATTTCTCGTCCAAGTTTCTCAATGCCGAGGGGGTGCTCCCGCTCGGCGAGTGCCTGTGCGGCCGCGCCGCCCTCTCCGGCGAGGTGCTGGTGAGCGGCGACTGCTACGCCGACGCGCGCCACGACCACCGCTATCCGAAGATGGCCGCCCACGGCCACTACATCGTCCCCCTGAAGGCGGGGGGGCGGGTAGTGGGGGTGATCTTCCTCTACACCGACACCGGGCCCCACTTCGATGCCTCCCTCGCCGGTCTGTTGGAGGCGATCGGTGGCCAGATCGGCACCGCGGTGGAGCGGCTGCGGGTGCAGGGGGAGCTGGTGCGCGCCAACGAGGAGCTGATCGGGGCGCGCGACGCGGCGCTCGCCGCGAGCCGGGCGAAGAGTGAGTTTCTCGCCAACATGAGCCACGAGATCCGCACCCCCATGAACGGCGTCCTGGGGATGGCGGACCTCCTGTTGACCGGCGATCTCCCCGCCGAGCCGCGCCACTACGCCGAGACGATCCGCTCGAGCGGTGAGGCGCTCCTGGCGATCCTCAACGACATCCTCGACCTCTCCAAGATCGAGGCGGGCAAGATGGAGTTCGAGGCGGTCCCCTTCGATCCGCGCCGGTGCGTCGATGATGTCGCCGCCCTCATGGATGGGCGGGCGCGGGAGCGTGGGGTGTCGCTCACCGCCCTGGCCACGGAGGCGGTGCCCCCGCGGGTGGTGGGCGATCCGAGCCGCCTGCGTCAGGTCCTCCTCAACCTGGTGGGAAACGCGGTGAAGTTCACCAAGGAGGGCGAGGTGGCGCTCCGCGTCGGGGTGGCCGAGGGAGAGCTCTTGTTCGAGGTGGCGGACACCGGCATCGGTATCCCCGAGGCGGCGAAGAGCCAGCTCTTCGACGCCTTCACCCAGGCGGACGCCTCCACCAGCCGTCGCTTCGGCGGCACCGGTCTGGGGCTGGCGATCTCTCGCCGCCTGGTCGAGGGGATGGGGGGGGAGATCGGCGTGGAGAGCGTCGAAGGGGAGGGGACGGCCTTCTGGTTCACCCTGCCGCTGGCTCGTGTCGACGGCGAGGCCGAGGTGACGGAGGCGGCCCCGGCGACGGTGGTGCGCCCGCTCCACCTCCTGCTCGCTGAGGACAACGCGGTGAACCGCCTGGTGGCGACCAAGTGCGTGGAGCGCCTCGGCCACACGGTGGAGGCGGTGAACGATGGTCGCGCGGCGGTGGCGGCGTGGCAGGCGGGCCGCTTCGACGCGGTCCTCATGGATTGCCAGATGCCGGAGATGGACGGCTACCAGGCGACCGTGGAGATCCGTCGTCTGGAGCAGGAGGGGGCGGGGCGGGGGACCCCGATCATTGCGCTCACCGCCCACGCCATGGCCGGTGACCGTGAACGGTGTCTCGCGGCAGGGATGGACGAGTACGTGGCCAAGCCGCTGCGCGGCGAGGAGCTCGCCGCGGCCCTGGCGCGTGTTGTCGACAACAATCCGACCCCCGCGGAATCGTCGGGGTCGACTCCCACGGAGGACGCGATGGATTCAGTGACACCGATGGACCTCACCCATCTGAGCGAGCTGGTGGGGGGCGACGAGGGGGTGATGGGGGAGATCCTCGACCTCTTCATGGAGGATGCACCGCGGCAGATCGCGGCGCTGGGAGAGGCGATCACCCGAGGCTACTGGGAGGAGGCCCGCCGCCTCGCCCACACCCTGAAGGGTTCGGCATCGAACGTCGGCGCCGAGCCCCTGCGCCAGGCGGCATGGTCTCTGGAACAACATTCCAGTGAGCCGGCCGGGAACGACCCGCGCGCCCTCCTTGACCGCTGCCAGGAGGAGCTGTCGCGGGTGATGGGGTATTTGAACGGCAGGGGGTAGGGAATTAGGGAACAGGGGAGAAGAGCCCTTCGGGTTGATGAGATGCCGATGGAGGCCACCCACAAAGAGATCATTGCTGGCCGCAGGCCGGCACCATCCCGGGTAGCCGGGGGTTGTACCCCCGATCCCGGCCCGGAGGGCCGGCCGGTGCCGGAGGCCCCGGATCGCGGGTGCGACCCGCTCCTACCGGTTCCCTAACCCTCGCGAGCGTAGCGAGCCCCCCCTACTCCCTATTCCTCTACCCCCTGGTCCCTATCCCCTAGCCCCTGCGAGCGCAGCGAGCCCCATGTCGATTCGCCTCCTCATCGCCCTGTTCACCTCGGTCCTCCTCGGCCTCACCGTGGGGGTGGCCGGGTGGTTGGCGACGACCCGGACCACCGCCGCCCTCACCGAGCGGGTGGTGGAGGGGCTTGACTTGGCGGCGGCGGCGAGCCTCGACGGCGTCACCGACCATATCGAGACGATCCTCTCCGACCTCCACACCCTCGCCACCCAGCCGGTGACCCAGCTCGTCCTGGAGATGGATCCCGACCGGGAGCTCGGTGACGCACTCGACGCCTTCGCCCAACACGATCCTGCCTTTGTTCAGCTCCGCGCCTACGACGCCAATGGCCTCCTGGTCGCGGGTGAGCGTGCGGCTTTTCGCCACCCGACGCCGCGGCCATGGCAGCTCGCCCGCCTGCAGGCGGGGGCAGACGTGCTGGTGCCGCCGTCGGGCGGCAAGATGGTCATCGCCGTCCCGATCCCGGCGCCGTATGACGCCAACGAGATCATCGGGGTCCTGGAGGCGGACCTCGACTGGTCGCGCATCGCTCGCTTTGAACACGTCCCGAAGGGGGCGGAGGTGGTCCTCTGGTCCGGCGGCGAGGTCCTCGCCCAGGGCGGCGCCGACCCGCGTGGCCGCTCCAGCGCCGGTCTCATGACGGCCGAGGCGCACGCCGGGGAGGATGCACCGAGAGCGACTCGGGAGTGGCGCTTGACGGTGAGCCGTGATCGCAGCGAGGCCCTGGCCGGTGTCACCGAGATGCAGAGCGAGCTGGTCATCCTCTTCCTCTCCATGGGGGCGCTTGGGGTCCTCGCCGCCTTCTTGCTCGCCGACCGCCTCAGCCGCCCTCTGCGGGCGTTGGCGGAGGCTGCGCGGCGGATGGGTGAGGGGGATCTTTCGGTGCGCGTCGAAGCTCGCGGCAGCGGCGAGATCGCCCTCCTGGAGACCGCCTTCAACCAGAGTGTCGAGCGGGTTGAGGCGGCCACCAACGAGCTGCGTGGTCTGAAGGCGGGGCTCGAGGAGGAGGTAGCCGAGCGTACCGTCCAGCTCCGTGACGCCCTCAAGGAGGCGCAGGCGGCGAGCCGGGCGAAGAGCGAGTTCCTCGCCAACATGAGCCACGAGATCCGCACCCCGATGAACGGGGTGCTCGGGATGGTGGAGGTCCTCCTCGACACCGACCTCACCCCGGAGCAACGCCAGCACACGGAGACCATCCGCAGCAGCGGCGAGGCGCTCCTCACCGTCCTCAACGACATCCTCGACTTCTCCAAGATCGAGGCGGGCAAGCTCGCCTTCGAATCGGTCCCCTTCGATGTGCGTGAATGCGCCGAGGGGGTGGCGACGCTGATGGCGGGCCGTGCCGCGGAGAAGGGGATTGAGCTGGTGGTCGATGTCCCGGAGACCATCCCCGACCGGGTGGTCGGCGACCCGGGGCGGGTCCGCCAGGTCCTCCTCAACCTGTTGGGTAACGCGGTGAAGTTCACCGAGCGGGGCGAGGTCGCCCTGCGGGTGCGGGTGGTGGAGCAGGGTGAAGGGGAGGCGGCCCTCCGTTTCGAGGTGCGCGATACCGGGGTGGGGATCTCTGCCGCGGCCCTGGACCACCTCTTTGACGCCTTCAGCCAGGAGGACGCCTCCACCACCCGCCGTTTCGGCGGCACCGGTCTCGGGTTGGCGATCAGCCAGCGGCTGGTGACCGGGATGGGGGGAACCATCGAGGTGGCGAGCGTCCAGGGGGAGGGCGCCACCTTCGGCTTCACCCTCCGCCTGCCGGTCGGCGAGGTGCGGCGGCGGCGGCCGCCCGAGGATCTCACCGGCCTGTCGGTGGTGGTGGTGGACGACAACGCCACCAACCGTGAGGTGGTGTGCCACTACCTCACCTGCTGGGGGATGGAGGTGGAAGAGGCGGCGGGCGCTCGCGAGGCCCTGAACCTCATGCGCGCCGCCGTTGCCGGTGGCCGCCCCTTCCGTCTGGCGCTGCTGGACATGCAGATGCCGGAGATGGACGGTGACACCCTCGGGACGCGGATCAAGGAGGATCCCACCCTCGCCGCCACCCCGTTGGTCCTCCTCACCTCGGTGGACCGGCGCGGCGAGGAGGCGGCCCTGCGCCGTGCCGGCTTCGCCGCCGTCCTCCTCAAACCGGTGGGGCGCTCCCTGCTCCTCGACACCCTGATGGACACCCTCCTCGGCGAGGCCGTGGGGGATACCGTGCCGGAGGTTGCGGTGGCCTCGGCCGCGGTGGCCGAGACCCGCCGCCTGCGGGTCCTCCTCGCCGAGGACAACGCGATCAATCGGACGGTGGCGGTGAAGGCCCTCGAGCGGCTCGGCCATGAGGTGGTAGCGGTAGCGGACGGCGCCGGCGCGGTGGCGGCGTGGGGCGACGGCACCTTTGACGTCATCCTCATGGACTGCCAGATGCCGGTCCTCGATGGCTACGAGGCGACCGCGCGGATCCGCCAGGGGGAGGCGGCGGGCGGCCACGGACGGACGCCGATCATCGCGCTCACCGCCAACGCCATGGCCGGCGATCGTGAGCGGTGCATTGCCGCCGGCATGGACGACCACCTCCCCAAGCCGATCCAGCGCAAGGCCCTCGCCGAGATCCTCGACCGGTGGGCGGCAGCCGAGGCGGCGACGGGCTCCGCGGCGGCGCCGGGCTTCGCGGAGAGCTCGGAGGCCTCCCTCTCCCCACCGGAGCCGGATAGGGTGGAGGCGGAAGAGGGGCGGGGGGTGGTGGTCCCGACCGCCCTCCCCGCGACCCCCTCCCGAGGAGAGGGGGGGGGTGAGGCCTCCCGTTCGGAGGGGGCCGACTGTGCGGTACCTCTCGACCTCGATCGCCTGGCGGAGATCGCCGGCGACGACGAGGGGTTCGCGCGCGAGCTCGTCACCCTCTTCCTGGAAGACGCGGCAACCCACCTCGATACCCTTACCGTGGCGATCGAGCAGGGCGAGGCGGAGGTGGTGCGGGAGATCGCCCACACCCTCAAGGGGTCGGCGTCGAACGTCGGCGCCGAGCCGATCCGGGGGCTCGCCTACGAGCTGGAGCAGCGTGGTCGCAACCGTGAGCTCGGTGGAGTGGACGCCCTGTTGGCTTCGATGCGCGGCGAGCTGGAGCGGGTGCGCGAGGCGGCCGAGGAGGGGGTGAGATGAAGATCCTCGTCGCCGATGACGACCGCCTGAGCCTCCGGCTTCTGGAGCACGCCCTCACCCAGTGGGGACATCAGGTGGTGGCGTGCGCCGACGGCGAGGGGGCGTGGCGTTGTCTGCGCCAAGGGGGCGTGAGCTTGGTGATCAGCGACTGGCAGATGCCGGGGATGGACGGTCTGGATCTGACCCGCAAGGTGCGCGAGCGGGGCGGGCCCTACACCTACGTCATCCTCCTCACCGGTGAGGAGGGGCGGGAGCAGTTCCTCACCGCCATGGAGGCGGGGATCGACGACTACCTCACCAAGCCGGTCGATCTCGATGAGCTGCGTGCCCGCCTGGCGGTGGGCAAGCGGGTGCTGGACCTGCAAGAGGAGCTGCGCCGGGCCCTGGCGGTGTCGGAGAAGCTGGCGACCACCGACGCCCTCACCGGTCTGTTGAACCGCCGGACGATTCTCAAGCGCGGAGATGAGGCGTTTGCCCAGGCGATCCGCCAGGGCTATCCCCTGAGCGTGGTCATGGCGGACATCGACCACTTCAAGCAGGTGAATGATCGCCACGGCCACCCGGTGGGTGACCAGGTCCTGGCGGCGGTGGCCGGGGCGTTGCACGCGGGGCTGCGTCGTTACGACCTCCTCGGCCGTTACGGCGGTGAGGAGTTTCTCGCCATCCTTCCCGGCTGTGCCGCGGTGGAGGTGGAGGCGGTGGCGGAGCGGATGCGTAAGGCGGTGGCCGAGCGTGAGGTAGAGTTCGACGGCGGGATGATCCGGGTGACCACCAGCTTCGGCGCGGCCTCTTCAGGGCCGGATGACCTGCCGCACATCGCCAACCTTATCCAGCTCGCCGACGACGCCCTCTACCGCGCCAAGGCGCGGGGGCGAAATTGCGTCGAGTGCCACGGTGCGATCTCCACGGCCAAGACGGTGAGCGTGGAGGGGTAGGAGCCGGCTCCTGCCGGCGAAACCGGTGGCTCACTTCGTTCGCGGGGGTGGGGGATGGGGGATAAGGGATGGGGGGAGGACGGCCCTGTGGACCGACCGATGAGCCAGGGGGGGCTACCCACGGAAGAATGTCCGCCGGCCGTAGGCCGGCACCTCTCCCCCATCCCCCAATCCCCATCCCCCGGGCGTGCGCAGCACGCCCTACCGCACCTCCCGCACCGCACCCTTGGCGGCGCTGGTGGTCAGGGCCGCGTACGCCTTGAGGGCCGCGGAGACCTGCCGGTCGCGGTTCGGCTGCCACGCCGCCGCTCCCCTGGCCTCCATCGCCCGGCGCCGGCGGGCCAGCTCGTCGTCATCCACCGCCAGCCGGAGGCTGCGCTCGGGGATGTCGATCTCGATGGTGTCGTCCTCTTCCACCAGGCCGATCAGCCCGCCCTCGGCCGCCTCCGGAGAGACGTGGCCGATGGAGAGGCCCGAGGTGCCGCCGGAGAAGCGGCCGTCGGTGATCAGGGCGCAGGCGGCGCCGAGCCCCTTCGATTTCAGGTAGCTGGTGGGGTAGAGCATCTCCTGCATCCCCGGCCCGCCGCGCGGCCCCTCGTAGCGGATCACCACCACGTCGCCGGGCCGGATCCGGTCGCCGAGGATCGCCTGCACCGCCGCCTCCTGGGAGTCGAAACAGCGCGCCGGGCCGGTGAAGCGGAGGATCGAGGCATCGACCCCGGCGGTCTTTACGATCGAGCCCTCCTCGGCGAGGTTGCCGAAGAGGACCGCCAGGCCGCCGTCGGTGCTGTAGGCGTGGTCCACGTCGCGGATGCAGCCGTGCTCGCGGTCGAGGTCGAGGCTCGGGTAGCGGCGCGCCTGGGAGAAGGGCTCGATGGAGGCGACGCCGCCGGGGGCGGCCAGGAACCGGTCGTGGCCCGTCTCGGAGCGGCTCACGTCCCACCGCGCCAGGGCATCGGCGAAGGTCTCGCTGTGGACCGTGGGCAGCTCGTGGTGAAAGAGGCCGGCCCGGTCGAGGCCGCCGAGGATCGCCATCACCCCGCCGGCGCGGTGGACGTCCTCCATGTGGTAGGGGGATGAGGGCGCCACCTTGCACAGGTTGGGAACCCGGCGCGACAGGCGGTCCATGTCCGCCATGGTGAAGTCGACCTCCGCCTCGCGGGCGATGGCCAGCAGGTGGAGCACGGTGTTGGTGGAGCCGCCCATGGCGATGTCGAGCGCCATGGCGTTCTCGAAGGCGTCGAAGGAGCAGATGGTGCGCGGCAGGGCGCGCTCGTCACCGCCGTGGTACCACCGTTCGCACAGGGCGACGATCTGCCTCCCCGCCTCCACAAAGAGGGCGCGGCGGTCGGCGTGGGTCGCCAGCAGGGTGCCGTTGCCCGGCAGGGCGAGGCCGAGGGCCTCGGCGAGGCAGTTCATCGAGTTGGCGGTAAAGAGGCCGGAGCAGGAGCCGCAGGTGGGGCAGGCGGAGCGCTCCACCGACTCGCTCTCGGCGTCGGTCACGCCGTCGTCCGCCGCCTTCACCATCGCGTCCACCAGGTCGAGGTGGAGCTCGCTGCCACGCCACTGCACCTTGCCCGCCTCCATGGGGCCGCCGGAGACGAAGATGGTGGGGATGTTGAGGCGCATGGCGGCCATCATCATTCCGGGGGTGATCTTGTCGCAGTTGGAGATGCACACCAGGGCGTCGGCGCAGTGGGCGTTGGCCATGTACTCCACCGAGTCGGCGATGAGCTCGCGCGACGGCAGCGAATAGAGCATCCCGCCGTGGCCCATGGCGATGCCGTCGTCGATGGCGATGGTGTTGAACTCCCGCGCCACCCCCCCTGCCGACTCGATCGCCTCGCCCACCAGGCGGCCCATGTCGCGCAGGTGGACGTGGCCGGGGACGAACTGGGTGAAGGAGTTGGCGACCGCGATGATCGGCTTGCCGAAGTCCTCCTCGGCCATGCCGGTGGCCCGCCACAGGGCGCGGGCGCCGGCCATGTTGCGGCCGTGGGTGGTGGTGCGTGAGCGGTACTCGGGCATGGGAGGCCTCCGGGAAAATGGAGGGTCACATTACACCCTGGAGAGCGGTGGCCGGTAGGAGCGGGTTGCACCGGCGACCCGGCTGTCCCCGCATCCCGAGGCCCCTGCCACGTGGTAGGAGGGGGTTGTACCCCCGACCCATGCTCGAAGGGCAATCCGCAGCCAACGGCTGCGGATCGCGGGGACAACCCGCTCTACCCCCGCTTGCGGCCCGCTTCCCGCCGGTAGAAGGGCAGCTTGCAGCGGCGGGCGGCGACGGTTCGGCCGCGGATGAGGACGGCGAGCTCTTCGTCCATCTCGGTCGAGCCGGCGCGCACCAGGGCCAGGGCGATGCCGACCGCGAGGGTGGGGGCGTGGTTGCCGCTGGTGACCTGGCCGATCGCCTCACCCTCTTTCAAGACCGTGTGGCCTTCACGCGGCACCCCGCGTTCGGTGAGGACCAGGCCGATGCGCTCCCGCGCCACCCCCTGCTCGTGCTGGTGCCGCAGCGCGTCGGCCCCGAGGTAGTCGCGGCCCGAGAGGTCGACGAAGCGGTCAAGCCCCGCCTCCAGGGGGGTGATGGTCTCGGAGAGCTCGTGGCCATGAAGAGGAAGCGCCGCCTCCAGACGGAGGGTGTCGCGGCAGCCGAGGCCGGTGGGGATGAGGCCGTGGGGCCGGCCGGCCTCCAGGAGCAGGTCCCACAGCTCAGGGGCGTGGGGCGCGGCGCAGGCGAGCTCGAAGCCGAGCTCGCCGCTGTAGCCGGTGTGGTGGAGGTGCAGCGCCAGATCATTCACCACCGCCTTGCAGTGGCGACCACGCGGCGGCAGGGCGCCGTCGCCGGTCGTGGGGGTGAGGTGGAGGTCGTGGAGGATCGCCGTGGAGGCGGGTCCCTGCAGGGCCAGGAGGGCCAGGGTGTCGGTGTCGTCCTGCCAGCTCCCTTCGGGGAGGTGGCCGGCGAAGTGGGCCACCAGCTTGTCGTGGTTGGAGGCGTTGGCGACCATGGTGAGGTAGTCGGCCGCGTGGCCGCTCACCATCACGTCGTCGAGGATCCCGCCCGCCTCGTTGCACACCAGGCCGTAGCGCGTCTCTCCGGGGGCGATGTCGCTGATGTCGTTGGTGAGCAGCCCATTCAGCGCCCCGCGGGTGTCACGTCCGGCGAAGGCGAAGTTCGCCATGTGGGAGACGTCGAAGAGGCCGGCTCTCTCGCGCACCGCCCGGTGCTCGGCGAGCACGCCGCTGTACTGCACCGGCATCTCCCACCCGGCAAAGGGGACCATGCGCGCCCCGAGGGCGACGTGGCGATCGTAGAGGGGGGTCTGTTTCATGCGTCCGTGCCCTTCCGTGGATTCCGTGGCTGATTTCTTTCAGTCCGTTACTCCGTGCCTGCCACACTCGCCGCCACCGCCGGGTGGACGATCTTGCCGTCGTGGAGGTTGAGGGCGTGGCCCAGGGGGGTGCCGGGGGTCAGGGCCGCGGCCACCCCCGCGGCGGCGAGCTGTTCGAGGTAGGGGAGGGTGGCCGCCAGCAGGGCGAGGGTGGCGGTGCGCGAGGCGGCGGACGGCATGTTGGCGACGCAGTAGTGGATGACGCCGCCGACTACATAGGTGGGGGCGGTGTGGGTGGTGGGGCGGGAGGTCTCCACGCAGCCGCCCTGGTCGATGGCGACGTCGACGATCACCGCGCCCGCGAGCATCGAGGCCACCTGCTCGCGGCTCACCACGACCGGGGTGCGGGCGCCGGGGACGAGGACCGCGCCGATGAGCAGGTGGGTCTCGGGCAGCAGGCGGGCGAGGCTCTGCTCGGAGGCGTCGAAGAGCTCTACCGCACCGGCGAAGTGGCGTTCGAGCTCGGCGCGCCGGTCGTCTCTTTTCTCCACCAGGCGCACGACCGCCCCCATGCCGCTCGCCACCTCCGCTGCCTCGCGTCCGACGTTGCCGCCGCCGAGGATGGTGACCCGGCCACGGTGGTCGCCGCCGAGGCCGGGGAGGAGGATGCCGCGCCCCCCCTGCGGCTTGAGCAGGTGGTAGGCGCCGGCGATCGTCGCCAGCCGTCCGGCGATGCGGCTCATGGGGGCGAGCGTAGGGAGCGATCCGTCCACCTCTTGCAGGGTGGCGAGGTCGAGACAGGTGGCGCCGGTGGCCAGGAGCGTGTGAGTGAGGTCGGGGTCGGCGGCGAGGTGGAGGTAGGAGAAGAGGAGGTGGTCCGGGCGCAGGAGGGGCAGCTCCCCGGGCTGCGGCTCCTTCACCTTGCAGATCAGCTCCCCCCAGCCGTACAGGGCCGCGGCGTCCGGGAGGAGCTGCGCGCCGGCGAGTGTGTATTCGTCGTCGGTGAAACCGCTGCCCAGCCCCGCGCCTTGCTGGATCCCCACCTGGTGGCCGGCGCTGACGAGGCGACCGGCTGCCTCCGGGGTGAGGCCGACGCGGTACTCGTGGTCTTTGATCTCGGTGGGGCAGGCGATGCGCATGGTGGTGGGGGGAGATGGATGGATGGCCGCGGGGGCCGGTACTTTCCGCCTCTCGCGTGCGGCACGACAAGTCCGCTCTCCTACGCTCCCGCGGCCCTTGCAATCCTCCCTCGGCTCCGAAAGAGTAACTCCAGCCGCACGCTCGTGTTTGGCCAGCACACCCTTCGGAGGAGAGACACATGAGCCGCACCGCCCACTCGTACCTGATCTGTACCTTCGCTCTCCTTCTAGTCGTCGCGACGACGGCGTGCGATCTGGTGGAGAACGGCTCCGGCACCGGGGTGGGGACCGAGCCGACCCCGGCGGTCACGACCGCGAGCTTTGATCCGGCGGCCCTGGCCTTTCCCTTTCCCAATGATTTGGTGAAGCAGGGCTCGGCGACTCTCCAACTCCCCGCGGACAATCCCCTGGCGGCGGCGGCGAACACCCTCGACGGCTTCTCCACGATAGCACCGATCCTCTTCCCCTTTAGTGGGCCGGTCGATCGGCAGAGCTTCGCGGATGCCCTGATCTTCGTGAACGTCACCCAGGACGCCCACTTCGGCGAACGGCCCACGGTGGTCGTCACCTGCGCCGACGAGAGCGCCACCTTCGGGAGCGAGTGCGACAGCGCCGCGAATCTCGCGGTGACGCCGGTGACGCCGTTGCGCGAGCACTCCACCTACCTGATCGCCCTCGGCCCGGGCGCGAAGGACGCCGCGGGTGAGCCCGTGGTGGCGTCCACCACCACCAGCCTCTTGCGGGCGACCGGTCCCCTCGTGGACGTGGACGCGACCACCGGTGCGGTCACCGCGATCCACTCGGCGATCCTCAGCGGCCTCTTCCTCGCACCGGGGGGGAGCGTTGCGGACCTGACGCCGGAGGCGACGGTCCAACTCCAGGGGCTAGAGGCGATCCGGCAGAGCTACGCCACCCTCTTCGGTCTCTTGGAGCAGACGCTCCCCGGCCTCGGTGTCCTCCCCGCACCGGTCTCGCGTGACGACGTGGCGGTGATGATCGCCTACACCACCGAGTCGCTCAGCAGCGAAATGACGGCGATCGCCGGCTCGGTGGCGGGGGCGGACGCGCCGTCCTTTTCCGTGACCTCGGTCACCTCGCCGGTGGACGCGGCCTTGGTGGATGGAGTGCCGATTCCTCTCGATCTCTTCCCCGGCTTCCCCACAACCGCCCTCAACCCGACCCCGACGAACACCACCCTCGGTCTCGACAACCCGGCGGGCGTCGCCTCCGGCAACATCGCCGCGGTGGTGGAGGGGAGCTTCCCATCGCGTGACTACCAGGGGCAGAAAGGTTACTTCCACGACGACAACAGCGACGGTGTTCTCGACTTCGAGACAAATGCCATTCCCTTCACCCTCTGCCTCCCCAACGCCACCCTCTTCGCGGGCCAGGCGGCACCGGTGGTGGTCTTTGAGCACGGCCTGCTGGCCAACCGCCACTTCCTCTTCGCCATCGCCGACACCCTGGCGGCGCGCGGCATCGCCACCGCCGCCATCGACTTGGTGCATCACGGTGATCGGGTGGGGGACCTGGTGGACAACGACAAGTTTCTCGCCGGCGAGCTCGACTTCACCCCGGACGGCCTGGATGATCCGGCGGGTGCCGCCTTCCTCAACGTCACCGACCTGCGGATCCTGCGTGACAACTTCCGCCAGTCGACCGTCGACCTCCTCGCCTTCATCGGGGCCCTCAGCGCCCCGGGGAATGCGGACCTCGCCACCTTCTTGGGTCACGACCCACCGGGGGCGGTCGCGGCCGGGGCAGACGGCCTTGCTGATATCGACGGTAGCCAGATCACCCTGGTGGGCCACTCCTTCGGCACCGCGGTCGCCTTCGACGCCCTCGCCCTCACCGACCGGGTGGCGCAGGCGGTGATGGTGGCGCCCGAGGCGAACCTCACCACCCAGTTCTTCACCTCCCTGAACTTCCAGGACCTCCTCACCTCCGGCCTCGCCACCCTCGGTGCCCCGGAGCTCGCCTCACCCGCAGGGGTCCAGCTCCAAGCCTTGATGCAGGCGATCGTCGAGCGCGCAGATCCCCTCGTCTTCGCCCCGGGGATCCTGGCAGGCGACGCGGCGGGAGGGGCCGCCAAGGACCTGTTGTTGCTGGAGGTCGCCGGGGATCAGACGATCGACAACCGGGTGAGCGATCAGCTCGCCGCCACCGCCGGGATCCCCACGGTCACCGAGACCGCGGCGAGCGCCAACGTGGGGGATCGCCTCGCCGGCCTGGTGCGCATCGGTCCCACCGATCCCACCCAGGCGGTCTCCACGGACAACCTGCCCACCGCCACCCACCAGGCGCCGATCCTCGCCGGCCAGAACCTCGACTTCGAGTCCGGGGCGACGGTGCCGGCGGACAAGCTGGAGACGCCCATCCCCATCGCCAACCCCATCGACACGGTCCAGGGTCAGATCGCCGACTTCGTCGATGGCTCGGTGCTCCAGATCACCGTTCCTTGACCCCCGAGCCCCTGAGCCTTCGGCTGTCGCGTCCACTGGGAGGAAACCTCATGCGTATCTCGCTCGTCGTCTGCCTATCGTCGTTGTTTGCCCTTCTAGCCCACCCCGCCTTCGGCGCCTCCTTCGCCCTGTCGGAGAACGGCGCCCGTGCCCAGGGGATGGCGGGCGCCTATGTGGGGCAGGCGGACGACGCCTCGGCCGTCTGGTACAACCCGGCGGGGCTGGTGCGGACCCCGAAGGGGGGCACCGTCAGTCTCGGTGGCAACATCTTTTTCCCGCGTATCTCCGCCGATGACGTCCGCGGGGTGAGGACCAACCCTGCGGACAGCGCGCACGCCAATGGCGAGGCCGGGAGCACCCCGATGACCCCCCTGGGGTACGCCTCACTGCACGTTGGAGACCGGGTCGCCCTGGGTCTCGGGTTGAACACCCCCTTTGGTCTGTCGGTGGACTGGGAGGACAACGCCTTCGTCCGCTACCAGTCCGCCTTCGCCGAGCTGCGCACCCTCTTCGTGACGCCGGCGGTGGGGGTGCGGCTCACCGACTGGCTGAACGTCGGTCTCGGGGTGAGCTACGTGTACGCGGACGCGGAGCTGGAGCGGCAGATCTTCTTCGGCCCGGGGCTCGACGACGGCACCTTCCGCCTCGGCGGCAAGGCGAACGACTGGGCCTACAACGCCGGTGCGCAGGTGGTCCTGGCCCAGGACAAGGGCAAGCTCGACCGGCTCACCCTCGGGGTGAGCTACCACAGCGCGGTGGTCCTCGACTTCAACTCGAATGACTCGTCGGTGAACTTCACCGTGCCCGCCGCCTTTGCCTCCAGTTTCCCGGATTCTCCGGCCTCCACCACCATCGACCTGCCGGACGTCTGGACCGTGGGCCTCTCCGCCGCCTTCCACCACCGTACGACGGTGAACTTCGACCTCCAGCGGTTCGGCTGGGCGACCTTCGAGGGGCTCGGGATCGAGACCGAGAACCCCACCACCCAAGCGGTGATTGCACCGATCGTCCGTGACTACCGAGACACCACCGCCATTCGCCTCGGGGTCGAGCACTGGATGAACGACACCTGGGCTCTGCGCGCCGGGTACGCCTTCGACCAGACGCCGATCCCCGACAAGACCCTCGATCCTCTCCTGCCCGACGCCGATCGCCACTTCGCCCACCTCGGCGTCGGCTACCGCAACGGCCGCTTCGGCGTCGATGCCGCCTACACCGCGGTCTTCTTCGAGGGGATCTCCACGACGACGAACATCGACGGCCACAACTTCGCCTACGACTCCTTCAGCCACATCCTCACCCTTGCCTTCAACTACAGCTTCTGAGGGGGAGGCGGAGCCCCGCATGAGAGGTGGTGGCGCATGTGGACTCCAGTGCGTAATGTCTCCACCCGGCCCTGCCGATGAGGTGGGCCGTGACATCGACGGAGAGTAGTTCCTCGGGTAGTTGAGACACCTGAGATCGACGACCAGGTTGCAGGACGACAACCATATACAGGAGAGCGGAGTGCTCGTAGAGATCTCAAATCCGTACCGAGCTGGCGTCTCCGCCTTTGGAGGAGGCGCGCATGTTCGGTAGCCGTGGCCAACTCATTGGTCTCGACATCGGTACCCACGCGGTCAAGGCGGTGGTCCTTGAGGAGCGTGGCGAGGGGTATGCGCTGAAGCGATTCGGCAGCCGCCCCCTGGAGCCGGAGGTGATCGTCGATCGGGCGATCATGGATCCGCAGAAGATCGCCCAGACGATCAGCGAGCTCTTCTCCGAAATTGGCGTCCGCGGCAAGCACGTGGCGGTCTCGGTCGCGGGACTCTCGATCATCGTCAAGAACATCCACATCCCCGAGATGACCGAAGAGGAGCTCGAGGTCTCGATCCAATGGGAGGCGGAGCAGTACATCCCCTTCGATATCTCCGACGTCAACCTCGATTTCCAGATCCTCGGCCCTTCAGATCGGGGCTCCGGCCAGATGGAGGTCCTCCTGGTGGCGGTGAAGCGCGACAAGCTCCAGGAGTACACCTCGTTGGTGACCGAGGCGGGGTTGAAGCCGGCGATCGTGGACGTGGATGCCTTCGCCATCGCCAACTGCTTCGAGCACAACCATGTGGTCAACCCCGATCAGCTCGTCGCCCTGATCGACATCGGTGCCGGGGCGACCAATCTGAACGTCATGGACGGCACCAAGCTCGCCTTTACCCGCGACATGATGATCGGCGGCAACCAGTACACCCTGGCGATTCAGAAGGAGCTGGGGATCGGCTTTGAGGAGGCGGAGGCGTTGAAGCGTGGCCAGGACACCGCCGGCGTCGGCCACGACGAGGTCGTGCCGATCTTGGAAAAGGTCTCGGAAGAGATCTTTTCCGAGATTCTCCGCTCCCTGGAGTTCTTCAAGGCGACCACACAGAACGACGCTGCGATCGACAAGGTGGTGTTGACCGGGGGGTGTAGTCGGCTGCCGGGACTGCAGGATTTTCTCAGTGATCGTCTTGGATTGGAGGTCGAGCGCCTCGATCCACTGCGTGCGATCGAGAACGAGCTCAGCCGCGAGGAGCAGGAACAGGTCTCCGCGGTGGCGATTGGTCTCGGTCTTCGGAAGGTGGGCGACAGATGATCCATATCAATCTGCTGCTGACCGATCGCCACGGCCACGCGGGGCCGGATCTACGCCACCTCGCCCTTGCGGTGGGCGGGATCAGTGTGCTCCTCGTGGTGCTGGTGGTTGTGGGTGTCCACTACGTCTCCACCATGTCCGATCTTCGCGCCGAGGAGCGGCGCCAGGAGGAGATCCTCCGCAAGCAGAAACAGCAGCTCGCGGAGATCGACAAGTTCAAGGCGGAGAAGAGGGAGTACGAGGAAAAGATCGCCGTGATCGACCGGCTGAAGGAGCGCCAGCAGGGGCCCGTCCACATCCTCGATGAGGTCAGCCGTTCTCTCCCGGACAAGGTGTGGTTGACCGCGCTGGAGCAGAAGGGGAGTGCTCTGACGATCAAGGGGAATGCCCTGACCATCGGTGACATCGTCGCCTTTGTGGGTCGCCTGAAGGGGTCGAAGTACTTCAGTAATGAGCTCGAAATCAAAGAGTCGTCACAGGTGAAGATTGCTGAGCAAGAGGTGTACCAGTTCACCATTGTCGGCACCCTCCCGGACGGGAGCAAAAAGGCCGACCAGGGGAAGGCGAGCTAGGCATGGAGCGCCTCGAACAACTTACCAACAAGCAGGTGTGGCTTATCGCCGGGTTGTTGGCGGTAATCGTGACGGTGCCGTTTTACGTCTTTTTCGTTGCCCCGCAGCGGCAGGCCATCACCCAAACCACCGCACACATCGCCTCGTTGCAGCGTGAGGTTCGGGAGAACAACCGGATCGCCCGCAGTCGCGGTGAGCTGGTGCGCAAGAACAGCGAGTTGCAGAAGAAGCTGGAGGAGCTCAAGGGGCAGCTACCGACCGATAAAGAGGTGGAGTCCCTGTTGCGGGCGATGGCCAACTTCGCCCAGCAGCTTGGCCTCGACGTCCGCCTCTGGAAACGGGGTAAGAACGTCTATGACGAGTCGGGCCTCTACCAGCGGATCCCGGTCGATGTCGAGCTTGTTGGTGGCTACCACCATGTGGGCTACTTTTTTGATCGGATTTCGAAGCTGGAGCGCATCGTCAATATCGACAATATCGACATGCAGACATCAAAGCGGCGTGGCAGCCGTGGTTCGGTGGTCCCTGGTGAGGTCGTAACCCACTGCCGCGCGACGACCTTTGGTGCCGTCGATCCGGCGGTGGCCAAGCGGCTTGCCGAAGAGCGTCGAGCGAAACGGCGTAAGGGCGGCAAGGCCGGACGCAAGAAGTAGGTAGACGACGGCACTGCGAGGAATTCGGGTGGATCGGAAACCAGACTACGAATCGATGATCAATGCCATCCTGACCACGTCTTTGTCTTTGGTGGTGATGACCGTTGCCTCTCTCGGGGGGGGCGGCTGCAGCAAGGGTGCGCCGACAGGTGGCCCTGCGCCGACGCCGTCGACCGTCGCGGCGCCGGCGGAGGCCGGTGCGAAGAAGGCGCCGGCCACGAAAAGCGTGGCGGAGGCACCGGTAGAGGTGGAGTACGCCTACCGTGCCGAGGGACGTCGCGACCCCTTCGAGTCCCTGATCAAGGGCACGGAGATTGTCACCGCGCCGCCGAAGGAGGAGGGGCCGTTCGTCGCAGTGGTGGAGGCGGGGAAGTTCTCGCCGCTGGAACGGTACGATCTGGAGGAGCTCCGCCTCGTGGGGGTCATCGACGCCGGGACCTCCTATCGGGGTCTGGTCGAGGTGGCCGATGGCAAGAGCTACTTCCTCAGTAGCGGTACACGAGTCGGTCGCAACGGTGGGGTCGTGAGTCGGGTCTTGGAGGACCGCGTCGTGATTACCGAAACCTATCGCAATCCCCTGGGTGAGACTCGTACCAAGGATGTGTACCTCACCTTTACGAAGACGGGTGGAGACTGATCCATGTATACGAGAACAAAGAGCATTCGCTGGCTCGTTGTGCTCCTCTTGGGGAACCTCGTTCCCCTCGGGGCACATTTTGCTTACGCGGCAGGGCCGGCCAGCTCTACCAACCTCGTTCAGGAGATTCGTCACGAGCGCGTTGGCGATGCGGCCAAGGTGACCTTGGTCACCAAGGCACCGGTGATCTATCGCGTCCTCAACTGGCAACAGGGTGGTGTGGAGGTCGACCTCTACGACGTCCTTCTGGGCCGGTACGATGCCCAGACCCTCAAGGTAGGTGACGGTGTCGTCGAGCAGATCGAGGTGAGCAGTTACGGCCAGGGAAAACGCACCATGGGCCGCCTGTTGATCCGCACTGGGTCTCCCGTACTGGTGGATGCAAAGCGTGACGAGGTCGGGCTTACCCTCACCCTGACCCAGGGTGGGGCCGCGCCGGTGGCGAAGGGTGGTGACATCGACACCCTGATTCAGCGGTACCAGCAGAGTCACATCGTGCCGCCGTCTGGAGAGACGGCGGCCTCTCCAGCCGCGCAGGGTGCAGGCGAGGGCGCGCATACGGTCGGGTCGGACAACACCGGTCGTGAGGAGCTCATCGTCTCCAGGAAGCACTTCACCGGTCGCAAGATGAGCCTCGATTTTCAGGGCGCGAGCATCACCTCGGTCCTTCGTCTCATTGCTGATACCGCAGGTATCAACATGGTCTTCGGCAAGGACGTCGAGGGCCAGGTGACCATGCAGTTGAAGAACGTCCCTTGGGATCAGGCCCTCGACATCGTCCTCAAGACCAACAGCCTGGGGATGAAGCGGGAGGGTGGGGTCTACCGTGTCGCCAAGCTCGAGGTCCTCCAGAAGGAGGAGGAGCAGCACATGGCGGTGAAGCGGTCGAAGGAGAAGGCCGAGGATCTGGAGCGGGTGCTGCTCTCCATCAACTACGCCAACGCCGAGGAGCTCTCCGGAGTGATCAAGGAGCTTCTCAGTCAGCGCGGCAAGATGGACGTGGACGTCCGTACCAACACCATCATCGTCAAAGACATTCACTCGGTGGTGGAGGAGGCGAAACAGGTGGTCAAGCACCTCGACCTCGCCACGCCGCAGGTGAGTATCGAGGCGCGGATTGTCGAGGCGACCACCAACTTTGCCAGGGAGCTCGGCATCCAATGGGGTGGTCACTACCAGGCCGGACCCACTACCGGCAACCCCACGGGGCTCGACTTCCCGCACACCATCGGTCTGGTGGGGACCGCGGATTCCAACGACAGCTTTGCGGTAAACCTCCCCACCACCAAGACCGCCACCGGCGGCATCGGTCTCACCCTCGGGTCGCTCACCAATGCCCTCTTTTTGGACCTGCGCCTGTCGGCGCTGGAGGAGTCGGGTGAGGCGAAGGTGATCGCCAGCCCCAGGATCACCACCCTCGACAACCAAGAGGCGATCATCAAGCAGGGTGACGAGATCCCCTTCCAGTCCACCTCGGCGAACCAGGGGACCCAGACCGAGTTTAAGGAGGCCCTCCTGCAGCTCAAGGTCACCCCCCACATCACCTCGAACAAGAAGGTGATCCTCAACATCGTCGCCAGCAAGGACACCCCGGACT
Source organism: bacterium (assembly GCA_024278555.1). Taxonomy (GTDB): domain Bacteria; phylum CG2-30-53-67; class CG2-30-53-67; order CG2-30-70-394; family CG2-30-70-394; genus CG2-30-70-394. The sequence goes on from JAJRSX010000190.1 coordinate 26,891, forward strand.
TCGCCAACGCGGTCAACGGCCAGCCGGCGATCTCCAAGCAAGAGGCATCCACCCAGGTTCTTCTCGCGAACCACGAGACCACGGTGATCGGCGGCATCTACTCCATTACCGAAGAAGACGCCCACTCACGCATCCCCTTCCTGTCACGCATCCCGTGGGCCGGCAACCTCTTCAAGAGCCACCGCCACAAGCGTGACCGCAAGGAGCTCCTCATCTTCATTACCCCGAGGATTGTCGATGAAGGGGCGTGACGCGCGGTGGCGTGGGATGACAACAGCCCGGCGTAAGGGCCACGCATCACAAAGAGAGAACGCCATGACCATCTACCGACTTCCCTGGACGCGACGGGCTTTCGTGCCCTCCCTGATGCTCGCCGTCTGTGCCGTATTCAGTCTGGCTGGTTGTGGCTCCGGTGGTGGGGACGGTGCCGAGGATACCGGCAGTTTGGTGACGATAACCCAGCAATCGGGGAGCACGCAGACGGTCAACGTCGACGTCTCATCGACCGACGCCACGGATCCGGTCACGGACGCAAACCTCAGTCTATCGTTCACCAACGAATCGGTGGTTCCTGACGGGAACACTGCAACCGAGCTTGTCCTTTACAGCTGTTCGGTGAGCTACACGAGCAACGATCCGGTTGCACCTCCTCTCGATCCCGCAGTCTGTTCCACCGAGCTGACCCTGGCGCCTGATAGCACCGTCGATACGGATGTCCTCCTCGTCCCCATAGCGGTGATCGTGCAATTTCTCAATGGTCTCACTGCCTTGCCGGACCATCCGGTCGAGTACGAGGCCCATTACACCTTCGAGTTCAGGAACGTTCCGTTCGACCAGTCGCAGACTGTACGGCCGTCACCCATCCGTTTTTCGATGGCCGACTTCGCCTCCTCGACGACGCCATAATTTCGGCTCGTGAACCACCCTCGGGTATGTGAAATGAAACGTCAGATACTGCATGTCACCTCGGTCGTGGCGTTGGCATTGCCCCTCCTGCTGGCGGGCTGCTCCAGCAGCGGGAACGCCGGCGGGCCGGATTCGGGAGGGACCACGGTCACGACTACCGGAGGTTCGGGGGGGAGCGGTTCTACCGGGATGACCCCGGTGGTGACGACCATCACCCTGACCAGCTCGGCCACCTCCATCGGTCTCTCCGAGACCGCCGATCTGACCGCAACCGTGAAAGACCAGGACGGCAACATCATGGAGGGGGTGACGGTGAGCTTCACCCTCTCGGGGGATCCGACCGACGCCACGGTGACTGCCAGCGCCACCACCGGCTCTGGCGGCACGGCCACGGCAGTCGTCACCCCCGGCAACACCGGCGGTGATGCCACCGTCATCGCCAGCGCGAGCGGGGTCAGCAGTAACACGGTAACCGTAACCATCACCCTTCCCACCGCCTCCTCCCTCTCCGTCTCGATTCTCCCGGCGGAAATCACCGTGAACGGCCAGGCGGTCGGCACCGCGGTGGTGAAGGACGCCGACGGCAACACCCTGGCGGGAAAAACAGTCGCCTTCTCCGTGGACAGCGGTTCAGCCACCGGCGCCACCGTTGAACCAGGTTCTGCTACCACCGATTCGGCCGGTATTGCTAGTGCTACGATCACTCCCGGCAATGCCGTGGGAACAATCTCGGTCACCGCGACCATAGACGGCCTCTCGGACACGGCATCGGTGTCGGTCACGGCTGCGTCTGCCGGCTCCATCGCCTTTGTTTCGGCGAGCCCGACCCTGATTGGCGTCATCGGCTCAGGCCTGCCTGAGACATCCACGGTTACCTTTGAGGTGCAGGATGAAACCGGCACCGCGGTTGCGGACAACACCGTGGTCACCTTTGAGCTCAACGCGTCACCCCTCAGCGACGCGGGTCTCCTGCAGACCACCGCCCTGACCTCCGGAGGTCAGGCGAGCGTCGTGGTCACCAGTGGCACCGTGGCCGGGCCGGTACAGGTGATCGCCAGCGTGGTCTTTGGCGAGAACACCGTCTCCACCGCCTCGAATAACATCACGGTCGGTTCTGGACCGCCGAGTCAGCGCCACTTCAGCATCGCCCGCTCACCGATCAACATTGCCGGCCGCCGTCGTTTCGGTCTGATCACGGATGTGACCGCCTTTGTGGCGGATCGATTCAGCAACTTTGCGCCCGAGGGCACCGCGGTAGCGTTCGTCTCCGAGGGGGGCGCTATCGAGGCGCAAGGCAAAACGACCCCGGTGGGTAATACCTATCTCGGCTCCACTACGGTCAAGCTGCAGAGTCAAGAGCCGACGCCTAGCGATGGGTGGGTCGATGTGGTGTCCATGGTGACCGGTGAGGAGTCGTTCGTGGACGCCAACGGCGACGGCAAGTACGAGCCTGGGGAGGACATCTTCGACATCGGCGAGCCGTTCATTGACCAGAACGACAACGGTGTGTGGGATGGCGACGACCCCGATACCGCCGGGGTGGACGAGTCGGCAACCGACAAGACCGGCGACCGGACGTTCGATGGCGCCCCTGGCGGAAACGGCGGTGACTTCAACAGTAGCTGCGGGAGTACGCCGACCAGTCGCGGTTATTTCTTCGATGTCGACGGTGACGGTGTTTTTGATCTCGGCGTCGATCGCGATCTCGCTACCGGGTCGTTCACGGAATTTATTGAAGGCAACGGCTTCAGAGATGACGATGGTGATTGTCAGTGGGATCCCGGTGAGGTGTTCATCGATCCTTCCGGGGACGGTCGCTACCTTGCGGGAGTCGATTACACGGATGTGGACGGCGATGGCGCCTACGATGCGGGAGAGGCCTTTATTCAGGAGGTCTTCTTTGACGGCAACCAGGAGAATGCCACGGACGGCGTCTATGACGGGCCGAACGGCGTGTGGGACGACAACAGCCTGGTCTTTGACCGCATCAAGGTCGTCTTTTCCGGCTCGGCGATGACGCTCGCCAGTCCTTCATCGGCCACACTCGCTGAAGATGCGTCAATCCTCATCGACATCTACATCGGTGACAACATCGGCCTACCTCTCGCGGGGAACGGTACCGCTACTGTCACCATTGGCTCGGATGGCGATGGTAAGGTTGTTGGGACCGGTAATTTTGACGTGGTTGACGGCATGGGCACCCACTTCGCCGTAACGGTGCTCAACAACACGGGGGCCACGGCCAGTGGTCTGGCTGCGGTCACTGTGAAGGTGGCCGATTCGGACAATGGTGACATTCCCGAGACGACCGTTGCTCTGGTGAGCCTGGACTAGTATTCCTATGGGGGAGACCCATTCGGCGCGCGCCTTTCCCAGGGCGCGCGCCTTTTTTATGGTTGAGGCTCACCCGTACCAGGAGGAGTCGTGAGCGACGATCGGATCGCCCTTTACAAGGGTTTTGTGGAGAAGGACCCGAACAACACCATGGCGTGGTATGTCCTCGCCCAGGAGCACGGGAAGCAAGGTGATACCGCCGAGGCCATGGCGGCCTACCGGCGGGTGATCGAGATCGACCCCGCCTATGTCGCCGCCTACTACCACGGCGCCGTCGTCTTGCAGGCGGCGGGTGAAATGGAGGAGGCGCGAGAGTTTCTCACCCGCGGTCTCGCCGCGGCTCGCGACAAGGGCGACATGAAGAGCGCGGGTGAGATGGAAGATCTCTTGCAGCAGCTCTGATTGGGTATTCAGCTTTCGGCGGATACGCCTATCCCCTTAGCTGATGACCGGAGAAGGGCAATCGGAAGACAGCAAGGGCTCAGGGGGGACGGGGATCCACCCATCAGGATCGAAGGAATCACCAGGTGGTCACGGTGCCGGCCTTGAAGGCCATTTCCCCATCGAGGAGTTGTCCATTTCCCGATCGAGGAAGAGTGAGATGTCGTACATGAAAACGCCTCCCCCCTGTGCGGGTGGATGCCATGTCACTCGCCATGCTCAACCCGTTGTTCTCAGAATGAAGTACGCCGTCCGTCATGAGCTAAGGGGATAGGCAGTTTCAGCAAACAGCTTTCAGCGAATAGCGGAGGGAGTACTGGGGGTATGGGGGAGAAAAGGGGGGTTGTGCTTTCACCCAGGTCGGGGGGGGCGCTTGCTGGGAGGGAGGGAGTTTTCGCTGACCACTGACCACTGACCGCCTACTGCTTCTCTCCCCATGCTTCGTACTCTCAAAATCATCTCCCTCACCCTCCTCGCTCTCCTCCTCCTGGTGGTGGCGGCAGCGGTGGTGGTGCTCCTTACCTTCGATCCGAACCGGTACACGGGCGAGATCGCCCGGGCGGTGGGGGCGCGGACCGGGCGGCAGCTCACCATCGACGGGGACCTCCACCTCACCCTCTTCCCGTGGCTCGGGGTGAAGAGCGGCGCCATCGCCCTGGGCAACGCTCCGGGCTTCGGTGACACCCCCTTCGCCCGTCTCGACGAGTTGGAGGTGCGGGTGCGCATCGTGCCGTTGCTCCGCCGTGAGGTGGAGATGGGCAAGGTGGTGGTGCGTGGCCTGGCGCTCCACCTGGCGCGCGACGCCGCGGGTCGGACCAACTGGGATGACCTTGTCGCGGCAGGTAAAAAGGGCGAGGGGAAGGGGGGCAATCGTGGGGGAGGGGAGGGTGGTGCGCCGCCACCGGCGGTGGAGCCCGCCCCTCCGACCGCCGCGGCCCTGCCGGTGGCGGCCCTGGCCATCGGCGGGGTGGAGGTGCGCGACGCCTCACTCGTGTGGGACGACCGCCAGGCGGGGCGGCGAGTCGCAGTGGACCACCTCGACCTGAAGAGCGGACCGGTGCGCCTCGACGCCCCGATCCACCTCACCGTGGCGGGTGACGTGGCGGCGAGCCAGCCGGTCCTCACCGGTCACCTGGAGGGGGAGGTGACCGTTACCCCGGATCTCGACCACCAGCGGTTCCAGCTCCAGGGAGTCCACCTCACCGGCCGGGTCGCGGGATCCGCCCTGCCGGTCAAGGCGGCGCGCGCCGAAGTGACCGGGGCAGCGACCCTTGATCTTGCCGTCCAGCGGTATCGCGGTGACGACCTTCACCTCACGGTGGAGGCGGATGGCCCTCTCTCCGGTCGCGCCACGGTGACGGCGAGCGCGGAGGTGGACTTTACCTCGGGTCGTGTCGTCGCCCGTGGCGTGCATATTGCCGCTCACGTGGAGGGGAAGTCTCTCCCCGGAGGCAAGGCGGACGCCACGGTCGCCGCCGATCTGGCGGGCAATCTGGACCGTCGCCACTTCGACGTGAGCCATCTCGACGTGACCGCCTCCACCGCCCCCGCCGCCGATAAGGTGGGAGGGAGCGGCCACCTTACCGTGCCTATGCTCTCGGTGGATCTCGATGGGCCGCGGGTGGAGGCGAAACAGCTCCGCCTGGAGGGGGAGGCGGCCGGCAGCACCCTCCCCGGCAAGCGGCTCAAGGGGGCGGTGTCGGCGGCCCTGACCGCGGACCTCGCCACCGGGGTGGCCACGGTGCGCGACCTCCACCTCACCGCCCTCGGTCTCGATCTGCGCGGTGGTGTGCGCGCCACCGGTCTGGGGGCAACGCCGGTGGTCACCGGGAGCGTCCGCGTCGCCCCCTTTGATCCGCGTGCGCTCCTGACCCGCCTCGGCCAGACCGTCCCGGAGACCGCCGATCCTAAGGTGTTGCGACGTGCCAGCCTGACCACCGAGGTGGAGGCGGCGGCGGACCGCCTGCGCCTCACCAAGGTGAAGGTCGGCCTCGACAAGAGCACCCTCGCCGGTTGGCTCGCGGTGCGTGGCTTCGCCACACCCGCGGTACGGGGCGAGCTCACCCTCGATCGTATCGATGCGGACGCCTACCTCCCGCCCAAGCGCGAGGCGACGACAGGGGAGGCGGGCAACCAGGGAGGGGCCGCCACCCCGGCGGCCGCGGCGGCCGCCGCCGTCGCCCTGCCGGTGGGGCCGCTCCGCGACCTCGACGTCGACGCCACCGTACGGGTCGGGCGGCTGAAGGCTTCGGGGATCCGGCTTGCGGACCTCCGCCTCACCCTCAAGGGGGCGAAGGGCAAGCTGCGCCTCCATCCCGCCACCGCGAAGCTCTATGGCGGCGCCTACGCGGGGGACGCCAGGCTCGATGTCACCGGCAAGCTGCCGCGGGTCGCCCTCCACGACCGCCTCACCGGCGTTCACCTCGAACCGCTCCTGAAGGATGCCATGGGTAAGGCGCCGGCCACCGGCACCGCCACGGCGGAGGTGCGGCTGCGCGCCATTGGCTCCGACCCGGAGGCGCTCCTGGCCACCCTCGCCGGCGACGGGCGCTTCGCAATCCAGGACGGGGCGCTCACCGGGGTCGATGTGGGCGGGGTCTTGCGCGACGCCGAGGCGCTCCTCCACGGCCGCCCGGCCGCCGCCCGCGGCGCCGGCGACAAGACCGACTTCAGTGAGATCACCGGCACCTTCCAGGTGGCCAAGGGGGTGGTGGCGAACCGCGACCTGGCGGGCAAGGCGCCGCTCCTGCGCCTCGCCGGTCGGGGTGAGGCGAATCTCGTCAAGCAGCAGCTCGACTACCTTCTCACCGCCACGGTGGTGGAGAGCCGCACCGGCCAGGGAGGCAAAGAGGTGGCCGATCTCAAGGGGATCCCCATCCCCATCCGCGTCACCGGCCCGTTCGCCGCGCCGCAGGTGCGGCCGGACTTGAGGGAGGTGGTCAAGGGGCAGGCCGGGAAGGTGGTGGAAAAGCGGGTCCGGAAGGAGATTCGCAAGCGGCTCAAGGATCATGTCCCGGAGCAACTCCAGCGCGACCTCGAAAAGACCCTGAAGGGGCTCTTCCGGTAGGGGAAAAGGCCGGCAGGAAAAACCACGAAGAGCACGAAGATCACGAAGATCACGAAGGGGGAGCCGGGGGGAGGGGTCGGGGTCAACGTGGCGCGAGGGGGCTTGGATCATCGGCCCTGGTTTACCCCTTCAGGGCGATCCCGGTGGTTTCCCAAGCAGATGGATGTCGCCGGTGGGTGTAGCGCCATTCACCCACAGGGTGAAGCTGCGGATCAAGGGTGTCGTGGGCAGGAGAAACCCCGATCCGTGTGGAAGTTTTGAAGGGGGGCCTCGCGCGGAGGCGTGGAGGCGCAGATGGACGGGAGACTTGGGATCGGCGTCGTCGGTGCTGATCGCTGTTGTGGAGGGCTGGAACCGGGGTCACCGCGAAGACGAAAAGAGCGTATGGCGCGGGACGCGCCACGCGGTCTTTTGGAGGGCGCTCACCGTCCAACCACGGGGCGTGATCCGGGCCGAGAGCCGTTTTCCCGCAGTCGATCGGGCCAAAGTCCGACAGACTCCCAGGGACGAACCCTTTGCGCCTTTTGCGTCTTGGCGGTGAGTGATGCGACTTCCAGGTGCGCACGGTTGCGCACCTCGCCGTCCGTGGAGCGGGACGCGACCTCTGCGCCTCTGCGCGAGATTTCTCCCCGACGATTATGGGCGAACGCCCCCTCTGCGGCCTCTGAGCCCTCTGAGGATCAGCGGAAACAAGATCGGGTTACCAGACCGTAGGGTCGGCTTCAGCCGACCGACGCCGTCATCGCAAGAGATGCCGATTGCCCCTAGCTCATGACCGACGATGGGCAATCGGAAAGAGGGCAAGATTCCGGGGGGAGGGGATACCGCCAACCGGGTCGAGGGACTCACGAGGTGATCACGGCGCGAGCCTGGAGGGCGATTTCACCACAGAGATGGGATGAGGAGGCCGCTCTCCTCGCGAGCTCAGGTTCTAACCTGGCTCAATGCTAACCACGGGCTCGGAGC
>JAJRSX010000191.1 GCA_024278555.1 bacterium
GGCCGACTCCCCCGCCTTGCCCCCGGCGTCGGTGCCGAAGGCGTGCTTGAACTTCAGGTTCAGCCGCTGGTCCTCGCCGCGGAAGTTGTAGTCGGTGTAGTCGAGGCCGAGCTTCACGTCGCCCTCGTCGGTGATATCCACCTGCGGCAGGGGCAGGACCGACCACTTCTCCTCCACCCGCACCACCAGCGCCACCTGCGCCGGCCCCGCCGCCCGCACCTCGCCGCCCACCCGGTAGAAGATGCCCAGGTTGCGGATCCGCTGGAGCGAGTCCTCGAACCGGTTGACGTCGAAGGGGTCCCCCACATGCAGGAGCATCTCGCGGGCGAGGATCGGGCTCTTCGTCCGGTGGTTGCCGAGGTAGTCGATGGAGACGACGCGCGGCGGCAACTCGGCCGCCGTGGCAGCCACCGCAACGACACACAGGCAGAGGACGACGAGGAGGAGCCTCGGCCTCCACGGGCAAGGCGACCGATTCACGGCAAGGGCGGCCGTGGGTGGTCGAGGCAGAGGGTGACGAGGTCGTCGATGCGGGCGGTGCCGGTACACATGACCGTATCGGCACCACCCCAGTAGAGGCGCAGGAGCCCACCCGCCTCCTCGGTGGCGCCGCAGGTGAAGACCACGTTGTGGACGTAACCGGTCACCTCCCACGGCGACTCGGGCTGGAGGATCTAGTCGTCCGCCACCCCGAGGATACGACTCGGATCCTCGAGGTCGTGGAGGGCGGCGCCGAGGCGGTAGACGGCGCCATCCATGGTGGCGAAGGCGCCATGGTAGATGGAGAGCCACCCCGCGTCGGTGCGGATCGGCGGCGCGCCCGGCCCGACCTTCAGCTCGTCCCAGTGGTACGGCGCCGGCGCGATCACCCGCCGGGCGTCGCCCCAGTGGACGAGGTCGGGGGAGCACGAGGTCCAGATCGACCAGCGGGAGATCTCCGAGTGGGGCCGGTCCAGCCGCCAGTAGCGGCCGCCGATGCGCTCCGGGAAGAGGCAGCAGTTGCGGGTGTCCGCCTCGGTGATCAGGGCGACCCGCTCTACCGTGCGGAAGTCCTCGGTGCGCGCCAGTCCGATGCGCACCCCGTGGGGCGAGTAGGCGGAGTAGGTGATGGCGTAGCCCCCCTCCAGGGCGGTGATCCGTGGGTCCTCCACCCCGAAGGCCTCGTACTCGGCGAAGGGGCCCTCGGTAGCGGGGACCAGGAAGGGGGCCGGCCGCACGGTGAAGGCGAGGCCGTCGTCGCTCTCGGCGATCCCGAGGATCGAGCGGCCGCTACGCAGGTGGGCACGGAACACCATCACCACCTGCCCCCCCACCCGCGCCACCGCGGCGTTGTGGACCGTCTCCACCGGGTAGGGGACGTCCGCCTTGGTGAGGATCGGGTTGCCGGCGTAGCGCTGGATCATGAGACGAGCCTCCTCTGCCGCACGCTTGATGAAGAATACCGGTTACCGCCCATCCGGTGTCGTTGTCCCGGCGCGGCCGAAGTCATCCTCGAAGCGGACGATGTCGTCCTCGCCGAAGTAGTCGCCGAGCTGCACCTCGATGAAGACCAGGGGCTCGTCGCCCGGGTTCTCCACCCGGTGGCGCGCCTCGCGCGGCAGGTCGACCGCCTCCCCCGGCCCCACCTCGATCTGCTCGTCGTCGCGGGTGACAATGCCGTGGCCGGCGACCACCAGCCAGTGCTCCTGGCGGTGGTGGTGGAGCTGCAACGACAGCCGCTTCCCCGGCAGGACGATGATCCGCTTCACCTTGTGGTCCGGCCGGTCGGCGTAGACATAGTAGCTCCCCCACGGCCGGTGGTCCTCGCGCGCCGCCAGGCGGATGAGCCGCTCGTAGAGGGCGAGGTAGTCGCCGACCATCCGCTCGACGGAGAAGTGGGCCTCCACGTGGCGCCGGCACGCCGCCCGGTCGAGCTCCCCGACCCGCCCCACCGCGGCCACCGCCTGCGCCTCATCGGCCACCAAAAAGCCGCTCACCCCCTCGGCGACGCTCTCCGGCAGCGCCCCCTTCGGATAGGCGATTACCGGCGTGCCGCAGGCGCCCGCCTCCACCACCGAGAGGCCGAAGGGCTCGGCGAAGTGGATCGGGTGGAGCAGACACCGGGCCTCCCCCAACAGCCGGTCGCGTGCCGCGGGGCCGACGCTGCCCACATAGCGCACCTGCGTGCCGTCCACCTGCGGCGCCACCTCGGCCTCGTAGTAGGCCCGGTCGTGGATCGGTCCGGCGATCACCAGGGGCAGGCCGGCCCCGCGGGCGATGCGGATGGCGTCAGCGGTCCCCTTGTCCGGGTGGATACGGCCGAAGCTGAGCAGGTAATCGCCCGGCTCGCTCCGCAGGGTGAAGCGGGCGAGGTCGATACCGTGGTGGATGGTCGCCGCATAGGTGAGCGACGGGTGGCGATCGGCGTCGGAGATCGCCACGTAGTGGGTCCGGCCGTTGTACCGCTGGTAGACCGGGAGGATCCGCTCCGAAGAGAAGCCGTGGATCGTGGTCACCACCGGGGTGGTGGTGGCGCCGCAATAGGTGAGCGGCAGGAAGTCGAAGTGGTTGTGGATCAGGTCGAAGTCGTCCGCCTGCTCAAAGCAGTGGGCGATATGGAGCGACTCCCACACCTTCGGATCGAGGCTCGGCTCCTCCGAGTAGGGGCGCGGGCAGACCGCCTCCAGGCGGGCGGCCGTCTCCGAATCTCCGGTGGCGAAGAGGGTCACCTCCACGCCACGCGCCACCAGCCCCTCGGCGAGCAGGGAGACAACCTCCTCCCACGGCCCGTAGTGGCGCGGCGGGGTACGCCAGGAGATCGGTGCGAGCAGGGCGACGTGCATCTCTCCTCCATCGGACAACCGGCGGCCACCGGTGACCACCGCCGCCAAGATGGGTCACCGCCGCACGAGCCGCAAGGCAGGGGGGAAGAC
>JAJRSX010000192.1 GCA_024278555.1 bacterium
CGACCCCTACCTCCTCGCCGCCCTCATCACCCAAGAGAGCGGCCACGACCCGAAGGCGTACTCCCCCGCCGGCGCCCACGGCCTCATGCAGCTCCTCTGGGCCACCGCGAAGCGGATGGCGCGGGAGGTCCACTTTCCCCTCCGGGCGCGAAAGGAGCTCTTCGACCCGGCGGTCAACCTCCGCCTCGGCTCACGCTACCTCGCCGACCTCCTCGAACGGTTCGACGGCCACACCGCCGCGGCGCTCGCCGCCTACAACGCCGGTGAGCGGAGGGTGGAGGTGTGGTGGGACCAGGGGCCACGGGAGACCCCCGAGTTCATCGCCACGGTCCCCTTCCGCGAGACCCAGCGGTACGTTGAGCGGGTCCTCAGCCACCATCGCGCCTACCAGGCGATCTACGGAGGCGTCGCGGCCAACCGCGACGCCGGTGGCCCGGGTTAGGTGGCCGCGGCCGGCGCTCGCTCCATCCGGGTCTGTCGGGCTTCGATCCCAGATCCATCTCCTCCGCGCAGCGGAGTCCAATCGGCCCCCTGCGGGGGAGGGTTGGGGTGGGGGCGGTTGGATGCACCACCCAGCCCGTTTCACACACCCTCCCCCCACCCCCCACCCGGTGGGAGGGGGGACGGGTTCCCTCTCCCTCGTGACGATTGCCGAAGCGGTTACGGACGCCGTTTGGTGTCGCCGGGTGTGAGGGTGAAGTCTCTCCCCTCCTCCTCATTGACCTGTTTTAGAAAATCACACTGCAAACAATTCATCAGCTTTTTGGCAAAGGTACCCTGCTGTTTTCCATGACAGAGGGTCCCGGCCACCGCCCAGCAGAAGCGGCCTGCCCCCTGGCCGTGGTTGATGCCGTCGTACTCGGAAGGTAGTGCGGCGGGACAGACGCCGAACTGTTCGGCATACTTGCCGCCCGGCTCTCTGCCGCACCGCATTAATTGCCAGCAGTTATCTCGTTTCAACACTTTTTTCTCCAAAAATAGTATCTATTTTTCTAAACCAAGGTATTGCCCTTGCGACAGGAAAAATGTCCAAATACACGCTCTAATTGTTACTTCTGGAAAGGTGTCAATGAAGATGAGGGATCCAGTAATAAACATGAGTTCATACCGTTTATTGCTATCCGTTGTCTACCCTCTCTTTCTCGGTCGTTTCCCGGGCAGTGGCGGCGGCCGGCGTCGCCGACGGTCGATGGGTGGCCGGATTTCCGGACACCTGGGGTGAGACGGCGCCAGCCGTGTGGGCACGGGATGGTGGGTGTTTTTAGTAATGATAGGGAGTTGGAAGGCCGAATAGGGGTGGCACGCGACCTGCTAGGAGGGGGGCACAGGTCAACACCATGGGTCGTCATCTCCTCCTCGTTATTGCCTCCCTGCTCCTCGCCGGACCCGCGGCCGCTCAGGTTCGCACCGCCTCGCTCCCCCCCACAGCGGCGGTGCAGAGCGAGCGGCCGCGGCTTGGCGATAGCTCGGCAGCCGAGGCCCTGCGTCGTGCTCTGAGGAGCGACCTGGTTGATGCCGGTCTCCTCGGCGCCTGCCGCTACTACCGCCTGCCTACCGCGTGGGCGCGCCTCGCCGGGGTTGCGACCGCCCCCCCGGTGGCCGCTCGCCGCCTCTCCTGCCACCTCACGGCCGACCTCCTCGACCTCTCGGTCGGGGTCGATTTCCACTGCCATCGCGGCTGGGGCGCCTTGGTGGAGGTGGATCTGGACGACCGTCGGGTGGCGGTAGAGGCGGCGGCCAGGCAACTCCGCTACGGCGTCGCCTACGACCAGGATGGCACCGTACAGGCCCTCGTCCGCCTCCCGTTCTGACGTTGGGAGGGGGGTAGGGCCCTGGCAGTGGGGGTTGGCGGGGGCTGCGGCTGCGGTTAGCCAAATAAGGGTGGGTGGCCACCCACATGACGTCGTTGCTGTGGGTGATTTCGGATTATTGGGGCCGAAATACAGCAACTTACGCGCGGCACGGGATGTGCATGAGAGGTGTTGCTCGGCGGCGTTGTGCCTGTCCGGGCCCCTCCCTGCCGCCACCGGCGCGGGAGACAGGGTCGAGAGACCACTCAGAGACCACTCATGGTTCCCCAACTCCCCCTCTGCGACAGGAAGGCCCATCACGCCGGCGCGGCGGCCCGGGGGCCGCCGTGGGTGGGTGGTATTCCCCGGGTCCTCTGTGTCCCCGGTGAGAGGCGGTGGTGGTCCTGAGCGGCCCTGTCGCCGGCACAAAATACCCACCCGCAGGAGGAGATCCACCATGCGAAACCCGATCCTGACCGGCGCCGCGGCGCTCGTCCTCATTGTCTGCGGCGCGCTTCCCGCTGCCGCAACCCCCACCTTTTATTCTCAGCTCTCTTCGGAGAGTCAGAGGTGTGTCGAGTGCCACCAGGAGACCACCCCGGTCCTCTACCAGCAGTGGGGCGAGAGCCGCCACTACCGCGGCAATGTCGGCTGCTACGAGTGCCACGGGGTGAACACCGATAGCTCCAACGCCTTGGAGCACAACGGCTTCAAGATCCACGTGATCGTCACCCCGAAGGACTGCTCCCGCTGCCACGAGCGCCAGTACGCGGAGATGGAGAACAGCCACCACGCCAAGGCGGGGGAGATCCTCGGCTCCCTCGACAACGAGCTCGCTGACGTGGTGGAGGGGAACAAGAAGTTCTACGGCAAGTCGGCGCTCTTGGTGAACGGCTGTCTCCAGTGTCACGGCTCGGAGGTGAAGCTGAAGAACGGTGAGCCTACGGTGGACACCTGGCCCAACGACGGTATCGGCCGCCTCAATGTGGATGGCTCCCGCGGCTCCTGCTCCGCCTGCCACCTGCGCCACAGCTTCTCGGTGGCTCAGGCGCGCCAGCCGGAGACGTGCGGCCGTTGCCACCTGGGGCCGGACCATCCGCAGAAGGAGATCTATGAGGCGAGCCGCCACGGGATCGCCTATGTGGCCAACAAGGACAAGATGAACATGGACTCCTCCAAGTGGGTGGTGGGTGAGGACTATTGGGCCGCCCCCACCTGCGCCACCTGCCACATGAGCGCAACGAAGGACCAGCCGACCACCCACGATGTAGGGACCCGCATCTCGTGGAACAACCGACCCCCGGTCTCGGTCCGTCCCGAGGTCACCGACGCCAAACTGGGGCTCACCAACAAGCTCAACTGGAAGCAGCGGCGGGCGAACATGAAAGATGTCTGCTTCGCCTGCCACAACGAGAACTACGTCAACAACTTCTACGAGCAGTACGACGGCCTCATTCAGCTCTACAATGAGAAGTTCGGGGCCCCGGGGAAGAAGCTCTACGGCATGCTCAAGAAGGGTGGTCTGATCACTGCCCAACCGTTCGACGAGAAGATCGACTGGACCTGGTTCAAGATCTGGCACCACCAGGGCCGTCGGGCGCGCCACGGTGCGTCGATGATGCAACCCGACTACACCCACTGGCACGGCCTCTTCGAAGTCGCCGAGGCCTTCTATACCGATTACCTGCCGGAGGCGCGTGAGGCGGCGGCGGCCGGGTTGAAGGCGGGCGGCGTCAAGGCGAAGGCGGCGCAGAAGGTCAACGCCTACATCGACGAGATGCTCAACAGCGACAACCACCGCTGGTTCATTGGCAAGCAGAGCGCCGCGGAGAAGGCGGAGCGGGCCAAGGAGCGTGAGGCCTTCAAGGCGCGTTACGGCAAGTAGGCCGTTGCAGGGTGGGTCAGTAGAAATACCCCTGAGCGTTCCGTCATCTTTCACACCGCTGGAACACGAAGACGCGAAAGAGGAAAAGCACGAAAGACAACCGATTGAATTTTTTCGTGTTTTGAATTTTTCGTGCTTTCGTGTTCCCTCTTACGCGAAGCCTCGGACGCACCGGATATCTCAACAGTCATTATTTCCGCTGATCCTCAGCGAGCGGGCGTGCCCCCGAGCGGGGCACGCCCCATGCGGTTGCGCCGTCGCCTCATGCCCGTGGCATGGGGCGGCGGCGCTCGTCCCGGGGACGGACACCGAAGCGGCGTAGCTTTCCCTGGAGGGTGGTGGGCTTGAGCCCTAGGCGCGCCGCGGCGCCGTCGGCGCCGTAGATCTTCCCGTGGCTCTCCTCCAGGGCCCGCTGCAGCAGGGTCCGTACCCCCTCATCGAAGGTGGGTACGGCCCCTGCATCACCGTCCGCGACCATGGTGGCGCCGGGGAGCCGGTCCACCACCAGGGCCTCCGGTGGGCCGACGATGAGGGCGCGTTCGAGGAAGTTCTCCAGCTCGCGCACGTTGCCCGGCCACGGGTAGTCGCGGAGTCGCTCCACCGCCTCGGCCGGGACCGCCGGCGGCCGCCGGTTGAGGCGGCCGGCGATCCGCTCCACCAGGTGGCGTACCAGGGGGGCGAAGTCTTCGCGGCGCTCGCGGAGGGGCGGGAGGTGAATCGGGAAGGCGTTGATTCGGTAGTAGAGGTCCTCGCGGAAGCGGCCGTCCGCCACCATCTCCTCCAGGGGGCGGTGGGTGGCGGCGACCACCCGCACGTCCACGCCGATCTCGTCGCCGCCGCCCACCCGGCGGATGCGGTGGTCTTGGAGCGCCCTGAGCAGCCGCACCTGGACCGACAGGGGGGCGTCGCCCACCTCGTCGAGGACCAGGGTGCCGCCGTGGGCGCGTTCGAACTGGCCCCGCTTGCGGCCTGTGGCGCCGGTGAAGGCGCCCTTCTCGTGGCCGAAGAGCTCGCTCTCGATGAGCCCCTCGGGGATCGCCCCGAGGTTGACCACCACCAGGGGGCCGGTGGCGCGCGGGCTCTGCTCATGGATGGCGCGCGCCAGCCCCTCCTTGCCGGTGCCGGTCTCGCCGCGGATGAGGACCGCGGCGTCGGTGGCCGCCACCCGCCGCGCCTCCTCCATCACCTGTTGCATTGCCGCCCCCTCGGCGATGTAGGCGCCGGCGCCGCGCACCACCTGCCGCTTGAGGTCGGCGTTCTCGCGGGAGAGGAGCCGGTTGAGGCGGTGGACCTCCTCCACCATCAGGGAGTTGTGCAGGGCGATCGCCACCAGCCTGGCCACCCGCTCGGCGTGGTGAAAGCAGTGGTCGATCATCCCCTCGCCGGGGGGGTGGGCGATCTCCAACGTGCCGATGGGGGTGCGGTCGAGGATCAGGGGGAAGCAGGCGAGGGACCCATAGCCGGCGAGCGACAGGCGGCGCTCCTCGTCGAACCGCTGGGCGGTGGGTTCGAGGTGCTCCAGCACCACCGCCGCCCGTCGCTCCAGGGCGGCCCCGGAGATGGAGCGGCGCAGGTCGAAGCGGTGGCCGCGGCCGGGGTAGGGGAGGCGCGGGTCGTCGATGAGCAGGACCTCCCCCCACCGCTCATCGATCCGCCGGTTGAGGGCGATGCGCGTCGCCCCGAAGTGGCGGCGCAGGAGCGCCCCGATCCGCTCCAGGACCGTCTCCAGGTCGACGGTGGAGAGCAGGGTGGTGATCGCCTCCTCCAAGAGGGGGTCGGCGGGGGCGCGGTGGAGGGCGTGGATCTCCTCGCCCGGGTGGGTGGGGGTCGGGTCGTGGTGGTGGTGGTCGTGGGTAGCCATGGAGAGTGTCTACCCAATATACGTTGCGTGCGCCACCTTTATTTCGGTTGGCGCTATCCGAAATTGTGGCGAACGGCGTAAATACAGGGTGTTACCCGTTGGCACGGCCGTTGCATCTAGCCAGGCGATTCCCCTGTGCTCCTGCCCATGTCTCCCCTCCCGCACCTCTTCGCCGCCGCCCTCGCCGGCGCCGCCATTATCCTCGCCGGGGGCGGCTACGCCCTCTGCTTCGCCCTCGGCCGCGCCCACGGCGGGGTGTGGAGGCCTCTCTCTTATGTCACCTACGCCATCCTCGCGGTGGCGGTGGCGACCCTTGCCTGGGCGCTCGACCTGCGCGGCTATTGGCGCGGCGTCGCCGGTCTGATGGTCGTCGGCTACTACGTGGGTCCGCGCCTCATCTGGCGCCTCTCCAGCGACATTGAGCCGCGCTGACCCGCCCTTCCACGTCTCCAACCCGCAGTTTCCCCAACCCCCAAGGAGTCTCCATGCAACCCCTTTGGCAGCGCGAAGATTTCTGGCGCAAGGCCGCCATCTTTGTCACCGCCGGGATGGCGGTGGTCCTCATCCTCCTCACCTTCGACTCGATGGCGAAGAGTAGCGCGGGCAAGGGGCTGGTCCCCGCCTTTGCGGTGATCAACCAGCAGATCGACTACCGCTTCGACGACGCCCGCAACATGCGCGTGCCGGTGGTCGAGGGGGAGCAGCTCCTCTTTGGCAAGCGCCTCACCGAGGCGGAGGCCGAGGCCCTGGTGAGCCACGGCAAGAAGACGGTGCAGGCGAAGAACTGCATGGACTGCCACACCCTCCTCGGCAACGGCGCCTACTTCGCCCCCGACCTCACCAAGGCGTGGCTCGACCCCCAGTGGGAGGGGATGGAGACCCTCACCGAGACCGACACGCGGGAGGCGGCCATGGCCGCCTTCCTCGAGCACCCCTCCCACTACGCGACCCAGGATCGGGTGATGCCGGAGCTGAAGATCACTCCGTCAGAGGCACGGGCGGTGGTCGCCTTCCTCAAGTGGATGTCGGCGATCGACACCAACGGCTTCCCCGCCAACTTCGACCCGCACGCAGAGGAGGACTGACCATGGCCGCTTTTGATTCCAGCCGCCTGAACGGCTGGCAACAGCTCGCGATCAAGTACTTCTTTGTCGCCATCGTCCTCTTTGGCGCCCAGGTCCTCTTCGGGATGCTCGCCGGCCTCCAGTACGTGAAGCCGGACCTCCTGCAGCAGGCCGTTCCCTTCTCCATCACCCGCATCGTCCACATCAACGCGATGGTGGTGTGGTTGCTGTACGGCTTCCTCGGCTCCGTCTACTGGCTGCTGGAGGATGAGAGCGGCGTCCCGGTGGTGGGGCTGAAGCTGGGGAACCTCGCCTTCTACCTCCTCACCGCCGCCGTGGTGGTGGTGGTGGTGGTCTACCTCTTTATCCAGATCGGGCCGGGCAACGACCTCACCCGCTGGTTGATCACCGAGGGGCGCGAGTACATCGAGGCGCCGCGCTGGGCCGACATCGGCATCGTCGTCTGCGCTCTCATCTTTTATTACAACGTCGCCGCCACCTTTATGAAGGGGCGCTTCTCCGGCATTAGCGGGGTCCTCACCCTCGACCTCATCGCCCTGGCCGGCCTCTACCTGGCGGGGATGTTCTACCAGGTGAACATCAGCCACGATCAGTACTGGTGGTGGTGGGTGATCCACCTCTGGGTGGAGGCGACCTGGGAGGTCCTGGTCGGCTGCATCCTCGCCTGGGGGCTGATGACCATCCTCGGGACCCGCCGGGAGATCGTCACCACCTGGCTCTACGTGGAGGTGGTCCTGATGCTCGGCTCCGGGATCCTCGGCCTCGGCCACCACTACTTCTGGATCGGGATGCCCGACTACTGGTTGAAGATCGGCGGCTTCTTCTCCGCCCTGGAGCCGATCCCCCTGGTGGCGATGGTGGTCCACTCGGTCTACGACTCGGGGGAGCACCGGCTCAGGAACATCAACCACCCCGCCTTTGCCTGGTTCATCGCCCACACCATGGGCAACTTCTTCGGCGCCGGCGTCTGGGGCTTCATGCAGACCCTGCCGCAGATCAACCTCTACACCCACGGCACCCAGTGGACCGCCTCCCACGGCCACGTCGCCTTCTGGGGCGCCTACGTCACCATTGTCGTGCCGATGGTCTACCTCGCCCTGCAGAAGGGGCGCGGCAATGTCTGGATGGGGAGCGGCCTGGTGGGCGCTTGGCGGTGGAAGTGGGCACTCACCCTCCAGGCACTGGGGACCGTGGGGATGGCCATGTGTCTGCTCATCGCCGGCTACGTCCAGTCGTTCACCGAGCGCGCCGTCGGCGGTTCCACCTGGGAGGCCTACTTCCACGCCCAGACCCAGCCGTGGTTCACCCAGGCGATGCACTGGCGGATGGTCTTCGGGGTGATCTTCTCCCTCGGCTTCCTCCTCCTCGCCTGGGATCTGGTGGCCATCGGGGTTGGCGAGCGCCGTCCCGCGGAGGCCCTGCCGCCCCGTGAGGAGGCGGCGGCCGCGGCCTGAGCGCCGGGCCAAGGGCAGGGCGGGGCCCCGTTGCCGCGCGGCCCCGCCTCGCCCCTTTTTACCCAACTCCATCAGGAGCACCCCATGGCCGACGATGACCCCACCCTCTACGCCCGCCTCGGTGGCTACGACGCCATCGCCGCGGTCGCCGGCGACCTCCTGTCTCGCCTCGAGGGCGACCCCCTCCTCGGCCGCTTCTGGCAACACCGCGGTGACGACGGGATCGCGCGCGAGAAGCAGCTCCTCATCAACTACCTGTGCGCCTCCGCCGGTGGCCCCATGATCTACACCGGTCGCGACATGGAGACCGCCCACCGCGGCATGGGGATCACCAACGCCGATTGGGATGCCTTCATGGGCCACCTGGTGGCGACCCTCGACAACTTCTCCGTTCCTGAGCGGGAAACGGGTGAGGTTCTTGCGTTCATTGAATCCACCAAAGGTGACATCGTTAAGCATGCATAACCTTTTATGCGACTTCGCTATAGTAGGTGGGTTGCGGCGCACCGTAGTGACGATTGCGTGGGTGGCCCCATGAGCCAGGTCCTCGGCCCGATCCACTACCTAATGTGGAACAAGATCGCCCTCGCCCACGGCTGGGAGGGGGCGTGCCTGGCGGCGGCGGAGGCGGCGTGGGGTCGGCAGCGGGTTGCCGACCTCCTCCCTGGGGCCGCGGCGCACCGGTGGGCCCCGCCCCAAGGGGAGCTCGCCGAGCTGATCGGCGACGCCTCGATCCACGGCTGGCTCCAGGAGGCGGTGAACCGGGTGGAGGAGAGCCTCGCGGCCACGGTCGCCGCGCTCCTTGGCGGTGGCGCAGAGGCCGAGTCCCTGCTCGCCGGCGCCTCCCGCGCCCATGGCCACGAGACCGCCGCTGCGGCCTCCCAGGATGGGGAGGACGGCCCGCCCCTGGCGCGCCTCACCGGCCTCCTCATGAGCTGCTACCTCGACGGGATGCCGTGCGACCAGGTGAGCGAGGTGGCGGAGCAGGGGGAGGCCCGCCTGGTGGTTCGCCGTATCCTCGAGGTCCACCGCCCCAACTGGGAGCGGGGCGGCGCCCCCGCCGCCACTATGGTCGCCCTCCAGGGTGCGTGGAGCGGCGGCCTCGCCGGCGGCCTCGACCTCCGTATCGCCCATACCCGAGAGCTTCAGCCGGTTGCCGGGATGCTTGCCTGTAACGACACATTCACTCTCGATTGACGCCCCGGGTCGCGCCACCGGTTGCAGCCGCCGTGAACCCCCCAACCCGCCACCCGATTTTCCCCCTCCTCCTGGCCATGGCCACGCTGGTCCTCCCCACCACCCTGCACGCCGCCGCCACCTCCGTGGTGTTGGCCGGCCACACGAGCTGGGTGAACGCCATCGCGGTGGGCCCGGACGGGGCGCTCGTGGCCACCGGCGGCAACGACGGCGCCATCGGGATCTGGGGGGTCGACGGCACCCTGCACCACCGGATCGAGCTGCCGCGCCCCGCCACCCCCATGGGGGACGACTCCCTCCTCGCCCACCTCGGGGTGCCGGTGAACGCGGTCGCCTTCGACCCCACCGGCCAGTGGCTCGCCGCCGGCGGTGGTGACGGCACCATCCACCTGGTGGCGGTGGGCGAAGGGCGGATCACCGACTCCCTCGTCATTCAGGGCGGGCAGGTCAACGCCCTCTGCTGGCTCCCGGACGGTAGGCTGCTCGCCGGCGGTCTCGACGGCTGCCTCACCCTGTGGGAGGTGGCCCACCACCGAGCCGTCGCCCGCCAGCAGCTCTTCCACTTCCCGATCCAGCAGATCGCCCCCGCGCCGGACGGCAAGCGGGTCGCGGTCTGCTCCCTGGAGAGCCGGGTGAAGGTCGTCGCGGTGGCGGGGCTGGAGACGACCCGGATCCTCAAGGGGCACAAGGACACGGTCTATGGGGTGGCGTGGTCGCCGGACGGCCGCTACCTCGCCACCGGCTCCAACGACCGCACCGCCCGCCTATGGGACCTCCGGAAGGGTGGGGGGGACCTCCAGGAGGGCGGGGCGTCCCGGGTCCTCTGGCAGAGAGATGAGCCGATCTACGCGGTCGCCTTCGCCCCCGACGGCGCCACCGTGGCGATCGCCCCCCGCGGCACCGCCATCGAGCTGCTCACCGTCCCCGGCGGTGAGCCGGTGGCCGAGCTCACCGGCCACACCGCGGATATCTGCGCCCTCTGCTTCCCGCGGCCCCACCGCCTGGTGAGCAGCAGCCGCGACGCCACCGCCCGCATCTGGAGGGTAGGCAAGGAGTGGGGGACGAGATGAGGTGCCAACGAGGTCTCTACTTGCAAGGGGCCCGGGAAGGAGCGCTCTTCGCGCTGAATCGATGACGACGGGAGGTATCCAGGAGAAGTAGAAAGTAGAAAGTAGAAAGTAGAAGGTAGAAAGGGGGAGGGCAGCCCTCCGGGCGGCTGAAGATGACGATGGGAGCCACCCACGAAGAAACCATTGCCTGCCGGCCGCGTAGCGGCCACCCATCCCTCACCCCCCACCCCCGCGAGCAAAGCGAGCCCAATCCCATCGCCGGCCGCAGGCCGGCGCCACCCCTAGGAGTCTGTCGGACTTATGCACGATCTACTGCTTGATTCGCGGATCTCGGCCCGGATCGCGCCCCGTTCTTCGTTACATAGGCCCGCGTAGCGCTCGAACGGGTCGCAATCCGGACTCGAGCCCGCTTTCCCTCGC
>JAJRSX010000193.1 GCA_024278555.1 bacterium
ACGGCGTCGGGGCGGCGGCATCCAACAGGTGGGTACGCAGCTCGTTGACCATCTCCTCGTCGGTGAGGGCGGCGAGGACGCGCAGGCGGCGGAGGTAGGCGAGGTCGACCGCCGGCAGGCCGGCCGGCTCGATGGTCGCCAGGTCCCACCCCGACCCCTTGATAAACAGGACCTCGCGCCGCTCCCCGAGGAGATCGACCACCTCCCCCTTGGCCGAGGTGTTGCCGCCGCCGTGCTGCACCAGGGTGGACTCCGCCCCGAGGAGCCGCGAGGTGTAGACCCGCAGGGCGAGGGTCTCCCCGTGGTCGGCATAGCGTTCGAGATAGGCGCGGGCGTCGTCGTCGGACCAGTGGGATTCCATGGCGGCGCTTTGTAGCGGGGAGACGGACGGGTGTCCACCGCCGGGGTGTCGCAATGCCCCGCCCGGAGCACCCGTGCGCCTTGCAGGCGAGGGCGTCGCACGGCGGTGCGGGGAGGCAGAGGGGGAGGAAGAAAGGAAGGCGTGGCGCCGTCCACGCTTCGAGCAGAAATGGGGGTCCGGGTTGCTCGTTCAAGCCAACGGGAGCCCCCTACTTCGATGCCATTGCGTGGGTTCCGTGGCAAAAAAAACACCTTCCGGGCGGTGGCGCACGGATTGGCGGCACCTGAGACGTCAGACCGGAGGAACCATCATTCGCGTCCATTCGCGACTCGATCTATGAATCTGGCCCTTCGGGCGCAATCTGCTAGGCTCCGCCATCGTTTGCGGCGGAGGGGGCCGTACCGCTGCCATTGGGAGAGTTGCCCGTGAGCCAGGATCCGCGTTATTCGATCGTCATCCCCGCGTTCAACGAGGAGGGTAATGTCGAGCCCCTCACCCGCGAGGTGGCGGAGGTGATGGAGGAGGTGGGGGAACCGTACGAGATCCTCTGGGTCGACGACGGCTCGCGCGACGCCACCGCTGCCCGCGTTCGGGAGGTGGCCGGAGCCGGCATCACCCCGACCGGCGAGGTCATCCTGATCCAGGTGGGGTGCCAGTCGGGACAGCCCTCCGCCATGGACCTGGGGCTGCGCAGCGCCCGCGGCGAGGTGATCCTCACCATGGACGCCGACCGACAGAACGACCCGCGCGATATCCCCAAGCTGCTCACCGCGATCGACGGCTATGACGTTGCGGTGGGGTGGCGCCAGGGGCGCCAGGACACGGAGGTGAAAAAGATCACCTCGAAGATCGCCAACGGAATCCGCATCGCGGTCACCCACGACACGATCCACGACACCGGCTGCTCTCTGAAGGCGTTTCGCCGGCCGGTAATCGAGAGCATCAAGCTCTTCCACGGGATGCACCGCTTCCTCTCGACCCTGGCGAAGATGGAGGGGTTCCGGGTGGTGGAGGTGCCGGTCTCGCACCGGCCGCGGGTGGCGGGCACCTCCAAGTACTCCACCTTCAACCGCCTCATCGGGCCGCTCCTCGACCTCTTGGCGGTGCGCTGGATGCAGTCGCGCTCCCTCTACCGACGGCGCCACGGCGGATGATGGGTCGGCGGATTGGGTGGATCGCGGCCTGTCTGTGGCTCGCGAGCTCGCCGGCGGCGGCGGACCTCCTCGGGCAGGTGTCCGGGGTGCGCGACGCCCGGCCCCTGCCGGCGGCCACAGTGGAGGCGGCGGCATGGGGGGAGTGGGTGAGCGGCGAGGGGCGCGAATTCTACGAGAACAACCAGGACCGCCTCTCCACCCCGTGGCTCTACGCGGCCTACGCGGTGAGCGACCGGGCCAGCATCGACGCGGCGTGGGACTACCGCTTCGTCAACGACGAGCACACCGGCCGGGCAAACGGCCCGGGCGACCTGCGCCTGGCGGTGCAGGTCGCCCTGCAGCCGGCCGCCTGGCACACCACCGACCTTGCGGCGCGGGTGGGGGTGAAGCTCCCCAACGCCGATGAGACCGTCGGCCTCGGGACCAACGAGACCGATACCGCCTTCACCCTGCTCCTCGCCACCCGTCTCGGGGGCCGTTGGCACCTCCTCGCCCACGCCGGCCTGGAGATCCTCGGCGACCCGCGCGAGGGGGCGGTGCAAGACGACCTCCTGGGCGCCGCGATCGGCATCGAGGGGCGGCTCGGCGCCTGGGTGACCCGCTTCGGGGTGGCGGCGCGGGAGGCGAGCAACAACGGCAACGACACCATCCGCGTCACCGGCGCCCTCCTCCACCCCCTGGGCGACCACCTCGCCCTCATCGTCGGCGGCCAGACCGCCCTCGGGGGGCTGGCCGCCGACTGGGGGGGCTCGATGGGGCTCGCCTGGCACAGTCGGGGGATCACGTGGTGAGGGGGGTGGGCGGCCTTGCGGGATGAGGGATGGCGCCGGTCTACGGCCGGCGAAGAGGACCTTTCAGATGAAGCTCGCCCCCACATAGGTGGCGGCCCGCAGGGCCGCCCTTCCCCCATCCCTTACCCCCTGACCACCATGTCCACTCCCACCGCCCAGGCCGCCGGTCGCCGCCTCGATGTCGTACTCGCCGTGGCGGCAATGGCCCTGGTCGCCCTGCTCTTCTTCCGCCTCGGCGCCCACCCGCTGATGGAGACCTCCGACGCACGTTACGCGGAGATCAGCTGGGAGATGGTCCACACCGGCGACTGGCTCACCCCGCGGATGAACTTCGCCCTCCACCTCGACAAGCCGCCCCTGGCCTACTGGCTCGGGGCGGTGGGGCTGAAGCTCCTGGGCCACTCGGAGGTCGCGGTCCGCGCCCCCCTGGCGGTGGCGGCGGCGCTCTGCCTCGGCCTCGTCTTTGCCACCGGCCGCCGGCTCTTCGGTCTCCGTGCGGCGCTCCTCGCAGTTCTGATCCTCGGCACCGCCCCCCTCTTCCTCTTCATGGGGCGGCTCTTTACCACCGACCTCTACCTCTGCCTCTTCGTGGTCGCCGCCTATGCCTGCTTCCTGCGCGGCTACGCGGTAGAAGGGCCTCCGCTCCTCTGGCGCCTGGGGTTCGGGATCGCCCTCGGCCTCGGCTTCCTCACCAAGGGGCCGGTGGTCCTCCTGCATACGGTGGCGCCGATCTGCCTCTTCCACTTTGTCTGGGGAGAGCGCGGGCGGCTCGCCCCCTTCTTCTCGCCGCTGATCATCGCCGCCTTCGTGGCGGTGGTGGCGCCGTGGTTCATCGCCGTGGGGCTCGCCCACCCGGAGGTGTGGGACTTCTACCTCCACCACGAGCTGGTGGCGCGGGTGAGCGGCAACGCCC
This sequence comes from bacterium, assembly GCA_024278555.1. GTDB lineage: Bacteria > CG2-30-53-67 > CG2-30-53-67 > CG2-30-70-394 > CG2-30-70-394 > CG2-30-70-394. Next base: position 3,220 of record JAJRSX010000193.1, read on the forward strand.
TGAACCGGCGCCAGCCCTTCTACTATTTTGTCCCGATCCTCCTGGCCGGCCTGGCCCCGTGGTCTCTCTGGCTGCCGTGGCTGGCCGGCGGCGCGGCTCGGGAGGTCTCGTGGAGCCGCCTGCCGCTCCCCTGGGTCAACCGGCTGCTTGCCTGCTGGCTCCTGCTCCCCTTCCTCGTCCTGTCGCTGGTGCGCTCAAAGCTTCCCGCCTACATCCTGCCGCTCCTCCCCGCCGCCGCCCTGTGGGGCGGCGCCTGCGTCGGACCGTGGCTGGCGACGCGACCACGGCGTGTGCCGCGGGTGGTGCCGATCCTCCTCCTGGTGGTGGCGGTGGCCCTGGCGGTGGCCGGGGTGGTCGCCTACCGCGACCACATCGACGAGTGGACCGTGGCGCCCATGGCACCGGTAGCGGTCTGCTTCTGGCTCGCCATCGCCGCGATAGTCGCCATCGCCGTAGCGGTACGCGGGCGCCGGCGCCACGCCACCCTGGCCGCGATCTTCCTGTTTGCCCTTTGCTTCGACCTCCTCGGCATCTACCACCTCCCCAACACCAAGCCGCGCTACCGCTTCCACCGCCTGGCCCACGAGCTTGCCGGCCGCCTCGTCCCGGACGACGTGGTCCTTACCTACAGCCGCTACCTCCGCGGCCTCCCCTTCTACCTGGAACGGCCGGTGACGATCGCCCGCTACCCCAACTGGGAACACCCCCTGGAACCGGACCCGACTCTCGGCGGCCGCCACCTGGAGACGGAGGAGCAGATCGCCGCCCTGTTTCACCGGGGAGGGCGGACCTGGGTCATCGTCGAGGCCCGCGCCCTACCCGCCCTCCAACGGGAGGCCGGGGTGCCCCTCTACGAGTGGGGCCGCCAGGCCCAGTACCGCCTCCTGTGCACCGAGCCACCCGGATAGCGGCTCGCGTCGGGGTGCGGTGATGCAACGGCTTCCCGGTTCGCGGGGAGGAGGCGGCTCAAAGCGGCGCTCCCGGCCCCATTGAGATCGGGCTTGAGATCGGGCTTGAGATCGGGGGGCTGGCCGCGACCGCGCGGTCGGGAGCATGGTCCCCTCCTACTCGGCGCGAAACTGTTTGCGGATGCCGTGCTGCTGGATCTTGTTGTAGAGGGTGCGGCGGCTGATCCCGAGGAGGTCGGCGGTGCGCACCTGGTTGCCTTCGCACCGCTCAAGGACCTCGACGATGTACGCCTTCTCCGCCTCGGCGAGGACCTCCGCCAGGGTCGGCGTCTCCCCCACCCCCACCACCTCCTCCGGGAGGAGGTCGGTGAGCGACGGCCGGCCCGCGGGCACCGGGTCGATCTCTTCGCTGTCCGACAGCACCGCGGCACGGGTGATCGCGTTGGCAAGCTCGCGCACGTTGCCCGCCCACGGGTGCTCTACCATTCGACCCAGCGCCCCCTTGGCGAGGCGCAGCTCCGGCCGGCCCGCCTCCTCCCGCGCCAGACCGAGGAAGTGGTCGACCAGCAGGGGGATGTCGCTCGCCCGCTCGCGCAGGGGCGGGATGTGGATCGGCAGGATCTCCAAGCGGTAGTAGAGGTCCTCGCGGAAGGCACCGGACGCTACCTGGTCACGCAGGTTGCGATGGGTGGCGGTGACCACCCGCACGTCGACCCGGCGCGGCGTCTGCGCCCCGAGCGGGGTGTACTCGCGCTCCTGCAACACCCGCAGGAGCTTCACCTGCAGACTCGGCGCGAGGTCGCCGATCTCGTCGAGGAAGAGGGTGCCGCCCTCGGCGGCGGCCAGCAGCCCGGCACGGTCCTGGTCGGCGCCGGTGAAGGCACCCCGCTTGTAGCCGAAGAGCTGGCTCTCCAGGAGGGTCTCGGGGACGGCGCCGCAGTTGAGGGCGACGAAGGGGGCGTCGCGGCGGCGGCTCGCCCTGTGGATAGCGCGGGCGACCAGCTCCTTGCCGGTACCGCTCTCACCGGTGACCAGGACCGTGCAGTCGGTGGCGGCGGCCTTGTCCACCCGATCGAGGACCGCGCGGATCGCCTCGCTCTTGCCGAGGATCCCGTGACGGGTCTCACCCTCCTCGAGCCGCTGGCGGAGCTGTTGGTTCTCGGTCTGCAATCGCCGGCGGTCGAGGACCTGCTCCACCGCCGCCAGAAGCTCCTCCTCGGTGAACGGCTTGGGGATGAAGGCGCGCACCCCGCGGGCGAAGGCCTCCTGCTCCTGCCGGGCGGAGCCGTGGGCGGTCATCATCGCCACCGGCAGATCCGGGTAGTAGTGGTGGGCGTGGTCGAGGAGGTCGAGACCGCTCACCCCCGGCATACGCAGGTCGGTGAGGACGAGGTCGATCTCGTTACGACCATCGAGGCGCTCCATCGCCTCCTCACCCCCCGCCGCCACCTCCACCCGGTAGCCTGCGTCCTCCAAAAGGATGCGGCACGCCTCGCGGGCGGAGATGTCGTCTTCGACCACGAGGATGGTGGCGGCGTCCATGGCGGGGCAGTTTGGCAAGCTCACCGTGAGATGACGAGGGGGAGCCCGCGCCCCCAGAACCGTCGGTCCCATCTGCCCTCCGGACAAAACCACGCAGGGCACGAAGGGGAGCAGCGGCCGGATCAGCTCCGAGGAGGCCGATCAACCCCACCGCCGGCGGGGAAGACGGCCGGCAGGGAGGCGGATGAAAAGGGCCTTCAGTTCGCCCGCAGAGTCTGCTCGTCGAGGCACGGTGTACGGGATGAGTGCGTGTTGCCATTGGAGTTCTCTGTCCTCTGTGTCTCTATGGTGAGCTCCGCCCCTCCCGGCCCTCACGGTGCCTTGGCGTACCGCCGGTTACGCCCGCCCCCGGTCCCCCACACCCCTCTGCGTCTCCCGCCCCTCCGCGCCTCTGCGTTAATAACTCCCACTCGGCACGACCCCCCGGCCCACCACCATCGACGCCATCCCCCCCGCCCAGCCTCCCCCTCTCTACCTTCTACCTCCTCCTACCGGACCGTCGCGGATCCCACGGGGTTCAGCGGCAGGCGGACCTCGAAGGTGGTACGGCCGGGGCGGCTCTCCACGAGGCGCACGGTGCCGCCGTGATCACGGCTGATGCGGTAGGCGATGGCCAGCCCCAGGCCGGTCCCCTCCCGCCCCTTGGTGGTGACGAACGGCTCAAAGAGGTGCGCCCGCACCTCCTTGTCGATCCCCGGGCCATTGTCGGTCACGGTAATCTCGATCTCCCCTTCGTCCACCCCGGCGGTGACCGCCACCTCACCCCCCTCGCCGGCCGCCTCGCGGCCGTTGCGAATGAGGTTGACGAGCATCCGGGTGAGGGAGTTGGCATCACCGAAGATGGCCGGCAGGGCCCCGGCCACCCGCAGGTCGACCCCCTCGCCCGCCTGCGCCACCGCCTGCCGCACCACCTCGCCCACGTTCACCGCCTCGGAGGCCGGGGCCTCGCTGTGGGCGAAGTCGAGGAGTCGCCTGACCAACCCCTGGACGTAGGTGGCGGAGTCGAGGATGAGGGCGAGCTGCGCCGCCTCGCGACTCTCCTCAGGGCTATTGCGGTGCAGCCGCCGGGCGAGATTGGCCACGGTGGTGGCGGGGGTGGCGAGGTCGTGGGCCATCTCCGCCGCCACCCGGCCGATGGCGGTGAGCCGCTCCTGCTGCACCAAGGTGGCCTGCGCCTCTGCGAGGCGGTGGAGCATCCGGTTGAAGGTGGCGGCAAGGTGGCCGATCTCATCCGGCCCCTCCGCAGGCAGGGGAACATCGAGCTTGCCGCTCGACTCGATCACCTCGGCAGCCCGGGTGACCTCCTCCAGGGGACGGGCGAGGCCGCGCGCCAGGAAGGCGGCGAGCAGCAGCGCCACCCCCACCGCGCCGCCGCCCACGAGCTTCAACAAGAGGCTGGTGCGCGCCATCGGCGCGAGGGCTGTCCGCCTCGCCTCGCGCAGGGTGAGGACCCAACCGAAGCCGGGAAAATCGCGGTAGCCGCGCGACCGCGCCTCGCCGATGACCTCGCCGGTAAAGCCGTCGACCCGCGACACCTGGCCCCCCTCCGCCAGGGGCGGCACCACCCCCTCACCCGACCGGATGGCGATCCGCACCGGGTGGCCGAGCTTGACGAGACGACCATTGACGCCGTCGAGGAGGGCGGCGATGGCGGCCGTGTCGACCCGCGCCACCAGCACCCCGATAAACCCGTTGGTGGCCGAGCCGGCGTGGCCGGGGATCGGCGCCGCGAAGAGCACCTCCGGGAGGCCGCCGGCCGCCGGGATGTCGGCATGCAGGTAGGCTGCCTCGCCCCCGGCGATCGCCCGGAACCACGGGGTCGCCGTCTCCCGACGGCCGACCCCGGGGACCGAGTCGGCCACCAGGTTGCCCTCTTTGTCGAGGCAGTAGAGGGCCGAGTAGACCCCGTAGTCGGCGCGCAGGCCGTGGAGGGTCTGGGCGATGCGCCGGTCGAGATCGTCCACCACCACGTCACCCATCACCTCCAGGCGCGCCCACGAGACCACGTTGCGATACCGCTCGAAGAGAAAGCGGTCGAGGCGGTCGAGGGTATCGGCCGCGATGGAGGCGTGGCTCTCCCCCGCCTCAGCCAAGACGTGCCGCCGCTCGACGCCGTACTCTACCGCCACCAGGACCAGGAGGGGCAGGAGGGAGACCGCCACCACGGTGAGGGTGATCCGCCGGCGCAGGGTCACGGCACACTCCCCTCCACCGCCACCTCCACCGCCCCCGGGTGGGGAAGATCCACCGGCACATACCCGACGCTGCCCGCCACCCGGGCGACGAAGAGGGCGACGGCGCCATACGAGGCGAGCGCCCGGGGGGGGAAGCGGCCCTGGTAGTAGGCGCGCTGCCAGTGGTCGCGGACCGCATCGTCGCCCTCGGGAAAGAGCCAGCGGGCCACGGCCCGGCGCAGGGGCGAACGCGGCGGCCCGTTCACCGCCACCACCGCCCGGCCGCCCGGCCAGCGGGTGATGCGGCCGAGGTAGATGCGCCGCAGGGTGAGGGAGGTGATGCGCGCCGGCGCGTCACCCGGATGGACGATCACCACAAAGGGACGCCCCGCCGCCGCCGGCGCCGCCTCCCCAAGGGGCGGCAAGAACACGGCGCAAAACGCCAGGAGGAGGAGGCCGGTAAGGCGTGCCATTAGAAGAGCTGCCTATCCCGTTAGCTCAGCAACACCGGGAGAATCTGGCAAAACAGGATCACGAAGACACGAAATCTTGAAAACCACGAAAAAATTCCCTCAAGACTTTTCGTGTTTTCTTCCTTTCGTGTCTTCGTGTTCCCATTGGACCATCCACCTGAGCTAAGGGGATAGGCGTATTAGAAGAAGGTCGCCACCGAGGCGAGGAAGGCGGCATCGGCGCCGTCGCGATCGCCCCCCCGGCGGAGTTGCACCTCGCCCTTGATCACCGTGGGGGGCAGGAGGTGCAGGGCCACCCCGGCGACGATGCGCCGCTCGGCGCGGCTCGCGCTGCGGTCGCGGAACCACTCGTAGCGGACCACCGGCGTGGCCCACCTCAGGGTCACCGCACCCTGGAGGAAGCCACCCTCGCCGCTGCCCGCGCTGTCGACGCCGCGGGCACCGCTCACCACCCCCTCCCCCTTCACCTCGACCCGGCCGCACCGCCAGCGAAAGTCGACGCCGTAGTCGGTCTCGTGGGCGTCGTCGAACCGGTCGTCGGCGTCATCCAGCAACGACACGCCGATCCGCAGCGACGGCGTCGGCCGCACCGCCAGCCGTCCGCCGTACGCCTTCCGGTAGTTGGCGTCGTGGCGGTCCGGGTCGCGGCCGCGACCATTGGCGAGCCAGAGGCGGTAGTCCGCCTCCCAGCTCGCGTGAAAGAGGGTGCCGAGCATGAGCAGGCCGGTGGAGGCCTCCGGCACCACCTCCTCGACCACCAGGGGGCGCGAGGTGGTGAGCTGCAACGGGTCGGCGTGGTTGACGATCCAGCTCCCGAAGGGGGTGAGGAACTTGCCGAAGCGAAGCTGCACCGCGTCGCTCGGGTGGTAATCGATGAGCGCCCGCTCGAGTCGCGCTCGGGCCACGTCCTCCGCCTCGCCGGTCGCCGGGTCGACCCTCCGCCGGTCGTGGAAGAACTCGAGCTCGCCGAAGACATTGAGCCGATCGTTCAAGGGCGAGTTGAAGTAGAGGGAAAACTCCTCCTGGTCGAAGGTCGCCGGCGCCCCCTCATGGCGGGCGATCGCGGCGACCATGTACCCCTGGAGGCGGGTCGACGACCGGGGGGCGCCACCGCCCGCCTCCGACAGGGCAGCCTCGGGCGACGCCGCCTCCAGGCGCCGCTCCAGCTCATCGAGGCGCCTCTGCTGCTCCGCCACCGTGTGGCGCAGGGCGTCGACCTCCGTTGCCGCATCGGCGGCCGGAGCCGCCGCCGCCGGCAATGCGGTGACAAGGAGAACGAGGCAGACCAGGGAGGAGAGCACGACGGCCATTCTTGCGGGGTCGTCTCGGATTGCAAGGGAGCAAGAAAAGGGGCGGGCCGGCCCGAGGGCCGACCCGCCCGACTCACCCGCAGCAGGGGGGGGGCGCTGGCGGGTGAGATGGGGTGGCTACAGGGTCGCCAGGTAGGCGGCGAGATCCGCGGCACTCCCCACGAGGCTGGCAAACGCCGGCATCGACCCCTTGCCGTTGGTCAGGACGTTGGTGAGCGTCGCCTCGGAGGCGCCGACGATGTTCGGGCCGACCCCGCCGGTGGCGGTCGCACCGTGACAACCGGAACAGCTCGCGGAGTAGCTCGTGGCGCCCGCGGCGGCATCGCCGGTGGTCGTCGTGGTTCCGCCAGTTGTCCCGCCGGTCGTGCCGCCGGTCGTGCCGCCCGTGGTGCCGCCCGTGGTGCCGCCGGTAGAGCCGGAGCCGTTGCCGGTGTCCGCCGCAGTCGGGTCGGCGAGGAAGGCGGCGATGTCGGCGGCAAAGTCGACCAGGTCGACAAAGACGGGCATACCCTCGTCGTTGCCGTTGGCGAGCACATCCGCCACGTCGGCGCTGGAGGCGTCGCTGATGTCCTCGTCTACCGTCCCGCCGGTGCCGTCGGTGCCGTGGCAGCCGGTGCAGGCGGCAAACTTCGCCGCGCCGATGGTGGCGTCACCGGTGGTGGTGCCATCCATCACGTGGCTCGGGTGGTCGTTGTCCTCGGTGTCGGCGGTACCGTCGCCGTCGTCATCGGTGTCGCGATCGTTGGCGACGCCGTCGTTGTCCAAGTCGCGCGACTGGTCGGCCCCGTCACTGGCCACGTCATCATCATTGACGATCCCGTCGCCATCGATATCGGTGTCGGTGGAGTCATCGATGCCGTCATTATCCATGTCCATCGACATGTCGGCGCCGGTGGCCGGATCCTTGTCCTTGCTGTTCTCGATCCCGTCGTTGTCCCTGTCCGTATCCACCGCATCGGGGATGTGGTCACCATCGGTATCCACCACCGCGTCAGGGATACCATCGCCGTTGGTGTCCGACTTCATCTTCGACTCGGTCGGCTCCGGCACGCCGGTGGTCTGGGAACCATCACCGGCAACCTCGGTGACGGTCGTGGGGTCACTCACCTCCACGGTCCGGGTGGCGGCGTCGACGGTGATCGTGCCGAGGTCGATGCTCGCGGTCCCACTCACCACCGCCATCTCCGAGGCGGTGGCACCGTTGGAATCGGTGTAGACCATCGCCGAGATGATCCCCGAACCGTCGGAGACGATGAGGACGTAGTCGTGGCCGGTGGGGACGGTGAGGGTGAAGGCGCCGGTAACCCCGGTGGCCGAGTCGGCGTTGTTTCCGTTCTCATCGACCGCGACAATCTGCACCCCGGTATCCAAAGCGCTGGCGTGGATGGATGCGCCGGCGACCGGCGCGTCGAGGGTGCCGGTGATGTCGGCGGTCTCGGTGGAGCCACTGCCGCCCCCGCCACACGCCATGGCGGTGGCGAGGAGGCCGGCGGCGGCCAGGTTGAGGGTGAGCTTCGTGGGTGTGCGCATGGGGTATCTCCTTTGTGGGGATGGGAACGCGAGCGGGATCACCGCGCCCCGGTGAACAGCGGTTGGCGTGCGGCTACGGGCTCTCCTCCGAAACCATCACCGTATCGGTAGCGACCGGCCGGAGGTCGATCTCGCGCAGGGCGAAGGAGCGGTGGGTGGTTGGGTTGATGCCGACGTGGCCGAGGTCGATGGCCCCCCCCTCGGCGCGGAAGGTGGTGGCCTCGTCGCCCCAGATCAGGGTCGAGACCGTCTCATCCCCACCGGTGAAGAGGAGGGAGTAGGCGTGGCCGGCCGGGAGTTGGAGGCTGAAGGCGTCATCGCTCTCCTGGCGGGCGACGATCCGCCCCGACTCGTCCACCGCCGCCACCACCACCCGGGTGTTGGGGGCGGAGGGGAGGCGGGCGCCGGTCACCTCACGGACGTGGCCGGTGACCGTGGTCCATTCGGCGGCCGGCGCCGGCAGGGCTGCCGTCAACAGGAGGGCGGTAACAGGGATGAGGGAGCGGTTCATGGGCGGCTCTCGGCTGGGGAGAAGATCTCCGTGTTTGGGATTGTTTTCCCATAAGCAAGCACCATACCAGCCCCGACTCCTCCGCGCCACCCCCTTTCCAAGAGCTCCGTGTTGGTAGATAACCCACTGTATAATCGACATTTTTAGCGCTTTCATGGCAATCCTGTCGGGGATCTCTCCGGAACCGTGGGTGTCACGTAAACCCGACAGATGGGCATCTAATTTCCCACGCCGGCAGCGGCGCACTCCGCTATCCTCCCGCCTCCACCCGTACCGCCTCCCCTTTGAGCCATGCCCGAGCTCCCCGAGGTCGAGACCCTGCGCCGCTCGCTCACCCCGCACCTGACCGGCAGGCGGCTGGTGGGGGTGGAGGTGCGCGAGGCGCGCCTGCGCGAGCGGGTGGACACCGACCGCCTCGCCGCCTGCTGCCCGGCGCGCATCGAGGCGGTCGGACGGCGGGCGAAGTATCTCCTCGTCCGCCTCCACGGCGGCCACACCCTCCTCTGCCACCTGGGGATGAGCGGCCGCCTGGTGGTGGCGAGGGCCGCGTCGCCGTGGCAGCGCCACGACCACGTCCGGCTGCGCCTCGACGATGGGAGCTGCCTCACCTTTCACGACCCGCGCCGTTTCGGCCGCCTGGTCGTGGCGGAGACCGAGGGGCTCGGCCGCCATCCACTGCTCGCCCACCTCGGCCCCGAACCCCTCGGCCCCGACCTCACCGCCGCGGGGCTGGCGCACGCCGCGATGGGCCGCCGCCAGGCGGTGAAGCCCCTCCTCATGGACGCCCGGGTGGTGGTGGGGATCGGCAACATCTACGCCTGTGAGGCGCTGTTTGCGGCACGCATCCACCCGGCCACCGCCGCCGGCCGGATTCGACCGGTCCGCTGGCAGCGGCTGGTGGCGGCGATCCGCGAGGTCCTCACCGCCTCGATCGCCGCCGGCGGCACCACCCTGCGCGATTTTGCAGACGGCGAGGGGCGCGGCGGCCTCTACCAGCTCCACACCCGCGTCTACGGCCGCGCGGGCGAACCGTGTGGCCGCTGCGGCCGGACCCTCCGGCGTATCGTCCAGGCCGGACGCGCCACCTTCTACTGCCCCGGATGCCAGCACTGATCCGCCCCACACGGTGCGCCGCGCTGCCCTTGGCACACCCTACGGATCCATCCCCCGATCTCCCCGTTGCCGTAGGGTGTGCCAAGCGAAGCGCGGCGCACCGACTGAGGAGAAGTAGAAAATAATAAGTAGAAAGGGGGGAGGTGGCACGAAGATTGGACCTCTTCGACGAGGCGCCTGGTTCCGGCACCGGCATGGAAGGGCTGCAATCCACACCGTGGCGCAAGAAAGCCGGGGGCGGTGAGAGACCGCCACCATCCATCTTCATGGCAGCCCCCCCTTTCTACCTTCTACTCTCTCTCACCCTCGATGCCGACCTCCACACCTCCCCTCACCTGCTATGCCACCTGCCCGCCGGGGGCGGAGCGGCTCGCCGCGGCCGAGCTCGCCCGCCTTGGGGCACGGACCGGCGTACGGGAGAGGGGCGGGATCGCCTTCACCGGCGACCGCGCCACCCTCTACCGGGCCCACCTCCACGGGCGGCTCCTGCACCGGGTGGTGGCGCGGGTCGCCACCTTCCGGGCCGGGGCGCTGCCGGAGCTCTTTCGCCGCACCGGCCGGCTGCCGTGGGAGGGGTGGCTCACCGCCGCCACCACGGTGGAGGTGCGCGCCACCAGCCACCGCTCTCGCCTCTACCACACCGGCGCGATTGCCGAGCGGGTGGCCAAGGCGGTGGCGGCTCGCCTCGCGGCGACCGGGGACGGCGGCACGACCGACTCGCCGCCGCTGCTCCTCTTCGCCCGCCTGGAGGAAAACCGCTGCACCCTCTCCCTCGACGCCTCGGGTGAGCTACTGCACCGGCGCGGCTATCGCCTCGCCACCGCCAAGGCGCCGGTACGGGAGAGCCTCGCCTGCGCGGTCCTCGACCTGGCCGGCTGGCGGCCGGAGCTACCGCTGCTGGATCCCATGTGCGGCGCCGGCACCTTCGCCATCGAGGCGGCGCGCCGGGCGCTGGCCATCGCCCCGGGGGCGGACCGCCCCTTCGCCTTTCAGCGGTGGCGCACCTTCAATGCCCCCCTCTGGGAGCGCCTGGTCGCGAAGGCGGCCAGCCTACGGCGAACCACCCTCCCCGCCCCGATCCGCGCCTCCGACCGCGACGGCTCGGTAGTCGCCGCGGCGCGCGCCAACGCCGAGCGCGGCGGCGTGGCAGCGGTCGTGGAGCTCCGCGAGGGCGACCTCTTCGACCTGACGCCGGAGGGGCCGCCCGGGGTCATCGTCCTCAACCCGCCCTACGGCCGCCGGATCGGCGACGCAGACATCGCCGACCTCTACCGCCGTATCGGCGCGCACCTCCGCGACCGCTTCGTCGGCTGGCGCTACGCCATCCTCTGCCCCACCACCACCCTCGCCGACGCCACCGGCCTACCGCGCAAGCGCCACCGATTCACCCACGGCGGCCGGCAGGTCGTCGTGGTGACGGGACGGCTGGCGTAAATTGATTTTTTCCGCAAGAAAAAATCAGCGCACCCGCACCAGGGTCTCCCCCGGGCTGACCGGGTCGCCCTCCCCGCAATAGATCTCCTCGACGGTGCCGGCGATGGGGGTGTGGATCTCGTTCTCCATCTTCATCGCCTCAACCACCAAGACGGTGTCGCCCGGCGCCACGTCGTCCCCCGGCTTGGCGACGACGCGCACCACGGTGCCCGGCATGGAGGTGGTGATGTCGCCGTCCTCGGTGGCCGGCGGCCGCCCCGCCGCCTTCTTCGCCACCGGCTCGAGGTTGCCGTCCTGGGAGGGGACGATCTCCTGCAGGGTCTCGACCACCACCTCTTCGAGCTGACCGTCGACGTAGAGGAAGAAGGGACGACCGCCGTCCTCCCCCTTGCTGCCGGCGCCGCCCACCTGGACGTGGTACTCCTCGCCGTGGACCGAGATGCGGAACTCGGAGGGTGCGAGGCAGCCGCCCCCCTTCGCGTGCGCCTGCTCCAGGCCGTGGGGAAGCGGCTCGAGGATGGTGCCGTCGGCGCGCGCCTGGAAGAAGTCCCGCGCCTGCTTCGGGAAGAGGGCGTAGGAGAGGACATCCTCGATGCCGGTGGCGAGATCGCCGATCTCCTCCTCCGCCTTCTCGAGCTCCGGCTCCAAGAGGTCCGCGGGGCGGCCGGCAAAGGGCTCCTCGTCACCGATCACCATCTGCTGCACCTTCAGATTCTTCGGCGCTGCCGACTGGCCATAGAGCCCCTTGAAGTAGTTCTTGGTCTCCGCGGTGATCGACTTGTACCGCTCACCGGTGAGGACGTTGAGGGTCGCCTGGGTACCGACGATCTGGCTCGACGGGGTGACCAGGGGCGGATAGCCCATGTCCTTGCGCACCCGCGGCACCTCCGCCATCACCTCCACCATCCGGTCCAGGGCGCCCTGCTCGCGGAGCTGGTTGGCGAGGTTGGAGATCATCCCACCGGGCACCTGGTAGTGGAGGGCCTTCGGGTCGACGGCGTTGAACTCGCTCTCGTACTCCGCGTACCCCTTGCGGATCTCCCGTACCTCCTTGGCGATGCGCTCCAGCCCGTCGACATCCAGGCCGGTGGGGCGGTCGGTCTCGTCGAGGATCGCCACCATCGTCTCGCACGGCGCGTGCGAGGTGCCGCCGGCCATGGAGGAGATGGCGGTGTCGATGATGTCGACCCCCGCCTCCACCGCCTTGGTCAGGGTGGCCACCGCCATCCCCGAGGTGTCGTGAGAGTGGAGGTGGACCGGCGCGTCGAGGGCCTGTTTCAGCGACCGGATGATCTCGTACGCCGCGTGCGGGGTGAGCAGCCCGGCCATGTCCTTCAGGCAGATGGTCTGGCACCCCATATCCTCCAACTTACGCGCCATCTCCACGAAGAGCTCCGGGGTGTGGACCGGCGACTGGGTGTAGCAGACCGTCCCCTCCACGTGCGCCCCCACCTCCAGGGCCTTGCGGATCGGCACCTCCAGGTTCCGGAGGTCGTTGAGGGCGTCGAAGATACGGAAGACGTCCATCCCGTTCACCGCCGCCACCTCGATGAACTTCTCCACCACGTCGTCCGCATAGTGGCGGTAGCCCACGAGGTTCTGGCCGCGCAGGAGCATCTGCAGCGGCGTGTTCGGCATGGCCTCGCGCAATAGCCGCAGCCGCTCCCACGGATCCTCCTGGAGGAAGCGGATGCAGGAGTCGAAGGTGGCCCCGCCCCACATCTCGACCGCCCAGAACCCCATCGCGTCGAGGTCGCTGGCCACCGTCAGCATGTCGTCGGTGCGCATGCGGGTGGCCAGGAGGCACTGGTGGCCGTCCCGAATGGTGAGGTCGGTGATGGCGACGTGACGCGTCGTGTCGATGCGGTTGAGGGGGGAGATCATGGGGGAGTCCGAGGGATGGCTCTCAGCAGTCAGCGTTCAACTCTTGGCTGACGGCCTTCCGGCAGCCGGCGGAGAGCACGATGGGGACGTGGGCGGATTCAATGGAGATGGGATGGTTCTTAGGTTCCTTGTCAAAGGCCGCGCCGGCCGGCGTTGGCTGAACGCCGAGAGCTGAACGCTACAAACCGTGGTGCGCGACGATGGCGGCGGAGATGGCACGCACCAGGTCGGTGGGGTCGCGCTCCTCTTCGTAGCGAAGGTATCGCTCGCGCTCCTCCAGATAACCGGTGTCGAAAATGCCACGGCGAAAAAACTCGTCGCGAACGATCTGCTTGTAGAGGGGGATGGTGGTCTTCACCCCGCGGACGATGAACTCGTCGAGGCACCGCTTCAGACGCGAGGTGGTCTCCTCCCAGGTTCGACCCCGAACGGTCATCTTGGCGATCATCGAGTCGTAGAACATGGGGATGGTGTAGCCGGGATAGGCGTTGCCGTCGATGCGCACGCCGATGCCGCCGGGGGAGTAGTAGGCGGTGATCTTACCCGGCGTGGGGATGAAGTCGTTATTCGGATCCTCGGCGTTGATCCGCACCTCGATGGCGTGGCCGCGCAGCTCCACCTCCTCCTGGGGAAAGGAGAGCGGCTTGCCGCCGGCGATCTTGAGCTGCTCGCGGACGATGTCGATCCCGGTCACCTGCTCGGTGACCGTGTGCTCCACCTGCAGGCGGGTGTTCATCTCCATGAAGTAGAAGTTGCGCTCCTTGTCGACCAGGAACTCCACCGTGCCCGCACTGGCGTAGGCACAGGCACGCGCCGCCGCCACCGCCGCCCTGCCCATCCGCTCCCGAAGGTCCTCGTCGAGGAAGATCGACGGAGCGATCTCCACCAGCTTCTGGTGGCGCCGCTGGATCGAGCAGTCCCGCTCGCCGAGGTGGACCACGTTGCCGTAGAGGTCGGCGAGGACCTGAAACTCGATGTGGTGCGGCCGCTCGATGAGCTTCTCCACGAACATGTCGCCGCAACCGAAGGCGGCCTGCGCCTCGGAGGAGGCGGTGACAAAGGCCTCGCGCAGCTCCTCCTCGCCAAAGACCGCGCGCAGGCCACGGCCGCCGCCGCCGGAGGAGGCCTTGAGCATCACCGGGTAGCCGATCTCGGTGGCAAAGGCGGCGGCTTCGTCCACGTCCACCGCCCCCTCGGTCCCCGGGGAGACCGGCACCCCCGCCTCCTGCATCATCCGCCGGGCGGTGATCTTGTCCCCCATCTGGCGGATCGCCTCGGAGGAGGGCCCCACGAAGGTGATGCCGCTCTCCTCGCACGCCTGGGCGAAGGCGGCGTTCTCCGCCAGGAAGCCGTAGCCGGGGTGGATCGCGTCACAGTGGAACTGCTTGGCGATCTCGATGATCTGGTAGCTGTTCAGGTACCCCTTGATCGGCCCGGGGCCGACGATCACCGCCCGGTCCGCCTTCTTCACGTAGAGCGCTGCCGAGTCCTCACGGGAGTGGATCGCCAGAGTGCGGAGGCCAAGCTCCTTGCACGCACGGATGATGCGCAGGGCGACCTCTCCGCGGTTGGCAATCAGGACTCGTTTCAGCATTCGTGGCTCCTCACGCCGCCGTCCCCCTGGACGGGGTTCGGGGTACGCGACACACACCCGTCCCCCTCGGAACCGGCGTGGCGCGGAAACCCCATTTATAGCCCCTCCGGGGTCTGTTCTCAATCGACGGAGCTCGCTCAGGATCGCCGGGAGGGGTGAGTCGGAGACCGCACCATGGCCACGGCAATGAGGTAGGAACGAGCTCCTGCTCGCGAAACGGGGCCGGAGGCCCCGCCCGCCCTACGGGCCGGTATCGCCGGCGGGAGCCGGCTCCTACCCAAAATCCGAGAGCGTGCAGCCCGATGCCGGAAAAGGGTCCTGTCCCCTTTTCCGGAGCTGCTACAGACGGCCTCCTCGCGCCACCCCCCACCGGTGCAGGAGTACCGCCACCGCCTCGCCCACCAGGGGGGTCGGGTCGCCGCCGTGGGCGATCACCTCGCGCACCAAACGCGAGCAGACCCCGAGGTGGTCCGGCTCCGGGATGAGGAGGCAGGTGGGCACCGGCTCGGCGAGCAGCCGGTTGGTGAGGGCGAGCTGCATCTCCTGCTCTAGGTCGGCCGCGCCGCGCACCCCGCGCACCACGCAGCCGGCGCCGAGGTCGCCGACCACGTCCACCTGCAGGCCGTCGAAGGCGACGCAGCGGACGTTGGCCAGCCCCGCCACCGCAGCGCTCGCCGCCTCCAGCCGCCGATCGAGGGTCAACAGCGGCCCCTTGCCGCTAGACGCGGCGACCGCCACCACCACCTCGTCAAAGAGGGTGGCCGCCTGCCTGGCGATGTCGCGGTGGCCGACGGTGAAGGGGTCGAAGGTTCCTGGGTAGAGGGCAAGCATAGCGGTCAGCGGTCAGCGGTCAGCGGAAACAGCGTCGCCTCTCGGCAAGCGAAGCCCGAACGATCGTGCCACCGCACCCCCCCCATTCTCCACCCGACACCCGCCCCCCTCCGCTGAGAGGATCAGCGGAAAATAGCAATGCAGGCCAAGATGGGACCGTCCGTAGGGCGGGCTTCAGCCCGCCGAGCACCGTAACTTCTTGAGAACTCCCTATCCCCTTGGCTCATGATGGGCAGCGTGGTTCGTAAGGGATTTTCACCACATAGACGCAGAGGGCACAGAGAACTCCATCAGAAAACAACACGATTTTGCGCCGTCCTCTTGCACGACAACCCGGTGGCGATCCATTGCGAGGCCCAAGGGTGAGGAAAGCACCTCTCCTTTGCAGTTCTCTGTGCCCTCTGTGTCTCTGCGGTGAAATCGCCTTCCAGGCTTGCACCGTGATCACCTCGTGACTCCCTCGACCCGGTTGGCGGTCTCCCCTCCCCCCGGAATCCTGCCCTCTTTCCAATTGCCCATCGTCGGTCATGCGATGACGGCGTCGGTCGGCTGAAGCCGACCCTACGGTCCGGTAACCCCATCTTGTTTCCGCTGATCCTCTGAGAGCTGAAAGCTGTTCGCTGAAAGCTGACTCCCGTCAGCTCCCGAGCGCGGCCCGGCGTCCCCCGTGGGCGAGGCGGATCAGGGCGGGTACCGGGATCCACCGCTCGGCGACGATCCGATAGCCGCCGCCGTCGCCGATGAGGTAGATACGCTTTACGCCGTGGTCGTGGTGGCGGAGGGAGCTGTAGCCCTGGTCGAAGATGGCCACCGTCTGGCCGGCGGCGGCGAGGAGGGTAATCTCCCGCACCTCGATCCGGCGCGTCCCTTCCTCGGCAAAAAAGGCGCGCTTGCGGGCCAACCAGCGCAGCGCGGTGGTGTGGCCGAGACGGAAGAAGGCGTCGGCATAGCGGCCGCGGTACCGATCCCACGCCCCCTCCTGCCAGTCGCGACGCCAGCCGTCCAGCCAGGCGGTAATCTCCTCGGCGCGCGCCCGCGCCCGCGCCGGCGACAGCCAGGTAATCGCCGAGACCACCACCAGCGGGGTGCGACGGGTGCGGATGTCGGCCGAGAGGGTCTCAAGGTCGGCGTTCGCCACCACGACGCAACCGCGTGAGTCGTCCGGGGTGGCGAGGCGGCCCGGGTCGTCGGTGCCGTGGAGCCAGATGCCGCCGCCGTCGCGGCCGGCGAGGCGGTCGAAGGAGTTGGGGTAGTCAGTGGGATACGCCATGGCGCCGTAGAGGGGCGGCAGCCCCTTCCCGTCGAGGTGGCGCTCCAAAAAGTAGACCCCCTCCGGGGTACGCAGGTCACCGCGCCGTCTCTTGCGGCCCGCCCGCTTGCCCACCACGCACCCCACCGTAGCCACCGCCACCGGACCGTCGGCGGTGCCGCGGAAGCGGTAGAGGCGGTGTGCCTGCTTGTCGACGAGTAGGACGTCGGGGGCGCCGGGGGGCAGACGGAGGATCGCCGCGGGCACGCGGCCTCCCTGGTCACCGGCCGCCTCCTCCGCGACCGGCGCCATCACCGCCGCTGGGCTGCCCGCCGCCACCTGCCGGGAGTGCGCCGCCGCCGGCCGGGGCAACGGTGGTGAGGCCCCCTTTGTGGGTGGCATGGGCCCCGGCGGGGGGGGCGTGGCGGCGCGCACCGCCGGGATGAGATCAGCGACCCCCGTCCGGGCGTGGGCCCGCCGGGCAAGCAGCGCCGCGAGGAAGCGCACCCGGCGGTCTTGAGAGGTGACCCCGTCGCCGCCGAGGGTGGCAAAGAGGCGACGGTTCCTCTCCGCCTCCGGGTAGTCGGGCCGCAGGGCGACCGCCTCCGCGGCCGCCTTACCGGCGAGCCCCACCTCGCCGAGGCGCCACAGGAGCACGGCGACATTGTTCCACAAGACCGGATCGTCGGGGGTGACCGCCACCCCGCGGGTGTAGGCGACGAGCGCCCCGGCGAGGTCACCGGCGCGATAGGCGGCGGTCCCCTGCGCCCGCCACCCGGCGGCCCGCGCCCCCACCACGGTGAGCCCCAGGAAGAGCCCCGCAAGAATCAACGGTAGGAGGGGGCCATGCCCCCGATCGGTGGACCACCGGGGGTCGGGTGGCGGCATGTGGCGCGCCTGCGGCACGCATCGGGGGCATGGCCCCCTCACGCATCGGGGGCATGGCCCCCTCCTACTCATCTTCATCCTCTTGGAGCTGGCGGGCCAACTCCAGGTAGACGTGGGCGAGGTTGTAGTGGGCCTCTTCGTAGTCGCGGTCGAGGTGCACCGCCACCTTGAGCTCGCGGGCGGCGACATCGTGGTGGCCGGCGCGATCGAAGACCACCCCGGCGTTGTTGTGGGCGATGGGGTTGTCCGGCGCCGCCTGGATTGCCTGGCGGGCGGTCTTCAAGGCGGTGTCGAGGTGGCCCGCATCGAGCTCACGGACGCAGCGGACGAGGAGCGCACTCACCCCCTCCGGCCCTGCCGCGCCCACCCGCACCGCCACCGTCGCGACGACCAGTGCACCGCCGACGATCCCCACCAGTCGCCACTTCACAATCGATGCCACTCCTCGCTGACGATCCGCAGGTGGCCCCCCTCGTCGCGCACGAAGAGCTTCTTCATCCCGTGGTCCCGGTAGCCGCCACGCCGGAAGTCCTGGACGAAGGAGAAGATGATCAGCCCCTCGCGCTCGTCGATCCGCACGTCGGAGATCTGCACATGGATGGAGCCGCGACGAAACTTCTTCGCCTTGTTCGCCCGCCAATCGCGCTTGTCCCGCGCCCCCTTCTTGCCGCGCGCGACAAAGGCCTCGGAGTAAAACGACATGTAGGCATCGAGGTCGCGCCCCTCCCATGCCTGGCGCCACTGCTCGAGCCAGGCGCGCCGCTCTTGGTCGGCGGGGACCTGCGGCCCGGTGGGCCGCTCGCCGCCCCCCTTCATGGCGAGGATCATCCGCGCCTCTTCGAGGTAGTCGGCGATCTTCTTGTTCTCCGGCTGCACCTTGGCCACCGCCTCGAACGCCTGCACCGCCGAGGCGTAGTCACCCGCCTTCTCGTAGAGGACACCGAGGAGCCAGCGCGCCTTGTAGCTCTCCTCCAGGGCAAGCGACCGCTTCAGGGCCTCGATCGCCTCGTCGTTGCGGCCGAGCTTCTCCAGGGTCGCGCCACGGAAGTGGTGGACCTCGGCGGAGCTCGGATCGATCGCGATCGACCGGTCGAAGGCGGTGAGCGCCTCCTCGTACTGGCCGTTGGAGAAGAGCGCCGAGCCGAGGTTGTAGTAGACGTGGGAGTCGTCGGGTCGCAACCGCACCACCTTCCGGTAGCCTTCAATCGCCCGGTCGTAGTCGCCGTTGGCATGGGCCAGCTTCGCCTGCGAGAAGAGGGTGGCCACGGTGTCGCCGGCTGCCAGGGCGCCGGGGGCGGGCGCCGGCGCCGGACGCTCGGGGATCGCCTCACGGTCCAGGGGAGAGCCGCCGCTCGCCTCCTCCGCATCCGCGGCCGGGGCGGACTCGACACGATCCCGGGAGGGGGGGGACGAGGTGTCACCCTCGCCTGCCTCACCGAGGACCTGGTCGAGGACACCGATGTAGTAGTGCGCCTCCTTCTCGCGCGCCGGGTTGGTGGTGAGGCGCAGGACCTCCTCGTACTCCTGGCGGGCGAGGGTGAGGTAGAGGCGGGCGAGGTTGTAGCGGGCGAGCTCGTAGTCCGGGTTGAGCCGGCGCGCCTTCTGAAAGTTCGCCTCCGCCTGATCGAGCATCCCGAACTGGTGGTAGATGGCGGCGATGTTGTTGTAGGTCTCGGCCGAGCGCGGGTTGAGCTCCACCGACTTTTTGAAGGCGTCGAGGGCCTGATCGAGCTCCCCCCCGTTGAAGTGGCGCACGCCGGTCTGGAAGAGCGCCTTGGCCTGTGCCACGTCGTCGGCCGCGTGCGCCGGCGCACCTCCCACGAGGACCGCCAGCACAAAGAGCCACCACCATCGTTTTGCAACCATCCGTATCATGGGCAGCGATCTTTTCAGAAGCGCGGGCAGGCGGTCAAAGCGGCCTTTTTTTCGCTGCGCGAAAAAAAGGATATAGGGGGCAGGGGGGGGGGGGATGCCGAGAGGGCGGGGTTGCAATGGGGTGGCGGTGGTACGGCTCGGGATCGGCGTCGTGGGTGAAGGTGATCGAGCTCACGAGGTGCTGGAAGCGAGGTCACCACGAAGACGCAAAGAACGCCAAGAGAGGCCGAGAAGGTGGTGCCGGCGATGCACCCTACGGGGGGCGACGGCATCCCGCTCCCATTTCCCTTCATGACCTTCACGCTCTTCATGGTGAACCCCCTGCCAGGCACCTCCCCACCTCGGTCGCGCCTCGAATGCCGTCATCGTTGAAGACCGCCACCTGCTGAAAGCTGAGGGCTGAATGCTGAACGCGCCGCACCGCCGCGGCTCCGAGTGGCCGCCCCCCTGCCCTCAAATTCTCTCTTAACGCGCAGCGAAAAAAGAGTTGCCTTGACCCCTCCCCCACCCCTCTCTAGCATGACCGGCAGTAGCCAACATCTTTTTTCTGTGCGGGAGCCATGGAGCAACGAGAGACGCACCTTGCCCGCCTGGAGGCGGGAATCGATCGTTTGGTGGAGGCGCTGCACGCCGCCCGCCAAGAGCGTGATGCGGCACGCGACAAGGTGGAGGCGCTGCGCGCCAGCGCCCGGCAAGAGCTCGCCCGACTCCATACCACCGTTGAGCAACAGGAGCGCGAGCTCACCGCCCTCCGCAGCCAACGGCAGCTCATCGGCGAACGGCTCCACGCCCTCCAGGGGCGCCTGAACGCCGTCCTCGCGGAGGAGCACTCCACAGGGGCGACGCCGACCGGCAATGGCGACCACGGCGGTGCCGCCGCCCTCCCCCTCGAAGAGCTCACCCTCCGGTAGACGCCATGAACAACGTCACCATCCACATCGCCGGCCGCACCTACCAACTCCGGGCCGACGGGAGCGCCGAGGATGTGGAGCGGGCGGCGGCGATGGTAGACTCACGTATGCAGGAGATCGCCAAGGCGGTGCCGCAGGCGAGCATGGAAAAGGTTGCAGTCCTTACCCTCGTCCACATGGCGGACGAGCTGATTCAAACCAAGAATGAGACGGAACAGTTCGACACCTTCATTGATGCACAGACCCGCCGGATCGAGGCGGTTGTGGCAGAGTGAGATGCCCTGCCTTACGCGTGATGGGAAGCTTTTCTCTGAACCAACACGATCTTCGAGGGATGACGGTCTAAAGACGGTGTGCATGCTCTCCCCGTCGAGAGAAGCCTAAAGCCTTAAGCCAACTCCCGACCTGTTCATGACAGGTTCAAGAAGACAACCCACACGGTAAGGCGGGGTCCCCTTACTCGTCCGGCGGTTCGCTTGGCGCGGCCCGCGGGTGCATCCACGGAGGTAGCTACGCGGATGGCCTGTGGACCTATTCGACACACGTAACCCTGAAGAGGTGGAAGCACCGGGACGGCCCCTGCCGTACCGGCTGCGGCCATGTACCTTCGATGAGATCGTCGGCCAGCCCCACCTCGCCGCGGCGGGCAGCAGCCTGCGACGGGTCGTCGAGCACGGTCAGCTCCCGTCGCTGATCTTCTTCGGCCCGCCCGGGTGCGGCAAGACCGCCCTGGCGCGGGTCATCGCGACCGCCTCCGGGGCGTGCTTCCGGCGCCTGAACGCGGTCGCCGACGGCCTCGCCCAGCTCAAGCCGCTGCTCGCCGAGGCGATCCGCCTGCGCGGCGCCGGCGCCGCCCCCACCCTGCTGTTCGTGGATGAGATCCACCGCTTCAACAAGACCCAGCAAGACGCTCTGCTCCCGGACACCGAGCGGGGCAACATCGTCCTCATCGGCGCCTCCACCGAGAACCCCTTTCACGCCCTCATCCCGCCGCTCCGCTCACGGGTCCAGCTCTACCGCCTCGACCCCCTCGGCGAGCAAGAGCTGGCGACCCTCCTGGAGCGGGCGCTCACCGACCCGCGCGGCCTCGCCGATGACCACGTGGTGGTCAGTGAGGCGGCGGCCGCGACCCTCATCGGCCTGGCGAACGGCGACGCCCGGCGGCTCCTCGCCTCTCTGGAGATGGTCGTGGCGGCCACCGAGCCGGACGACGACGGCGCGGTAGTCATCACCGAAGAGGGGGTTCGTGCCACCCTCCAGTACGGCGGTCGCCGCTACGACCGCGACGGCGACGAGCACTACGACACCGCCTCGGCGCTGATCAAGTCGGTGCGTGGCTCCGACCCGGACGCGGCGGTCTACTGGCTGGCAAAGATGCTCGAAGGGGGCGAGGAGCCGCGCTTCATCGCCCGCCGCCTGGTCATCCTCGCCGCCGAGGACGTGGGGCTCGCCGACCCGATGGCCCTGGTCCTCGCCAACGCCTGCTTCTCGGCGGTGGAGCGGATCGGCATGCCCGAGGCCAACCTCATCCTCTCCGAGACCACCCTCTATCTCGCCCTGGCGCCGAAGAGCAACAGCGCCACCGTCGCCATCGGCCGCGCCGGCCGCGAGGTGCGCCAACACCCCACCCTGGAGGTGCCCCCGCACCTGCGCGACACCCACTATGCCGGCGCCGACACCCTCGGCCACGGGGCGGGCTACCGCTACCCCCACGACTACCCGGGCCACTACGTGGCCCAGGACTACCTGCCCGAACCGCACCGCTTCTACGAGGCCGGTGACCTCGGCCGCGAGGCACTGCTCGCCGAACGGCTCACCGCCCTGCGCGCCGCCGCTCCCCCCACCAACAACCGTGCCGGCGAACCCGCCGACACTCCCCATACTCCCACGAGGTAAACCATGGAGATCCTCATCCCGATCCTTGCCGCCGTCGCCGGCGGCGCGGCAGGCGCCATTGCCCACCGGATGGCCGTCCAGTCCCGCATCGGCTCCGCCCAGCAGGAGGCGACGCGGATCACCGATCACGCCCAGTCCGAGGCCAAAGCCATCCGCAAGGAGGCGGAGCTGGAGCGCAAGGAGCTCCTCGGCCGCGCCGAGTTGGAGGCGGAGCGCCTGCGTGACGAGGCACACAAGGCCGCCGACCAGACCCACAAGGCCCTGGAGGACGAACGCACCCACCTGGCCGCCGAGGCGAAGCGGCTGGAGGCGGAAGAGCAGCGGCTGAGCCAGCGCAGCGAGGCGTTGGAGCTCCGTGACAAGAAGCAGGAGGAGGCTACCGCCCGCCTGCACGAGAAGGAGGAGCGTCTCGACCGGCTCATCGACGACAAGGTAAAGGAGCTGGCAAACATCGCCCACCTGAGCATCGAGCAGGCAAAGGAGGAGCTCACCCGCCACCTGGAGGAGGAGGCGCGCCACGAGGCGGCGTGGTTGATCACCCAGATCGAGGACGAGGCGCGCCAGGAGGGCGAGGCACGGGCGCAGAAGATCATGTCGCTGGCAATGCAGCGGATGGCGTCAGACCACGTCTCCGAGCACGCCATCAGCGTCGTACCGCTCCCCTCGGACGAGATGAAGGGGCGGATCATCGGCCGCGAGGGGCGCAACATCCGCGCCTTCGAGGCGGCCACCGGCATCGACGTGGTGATCGATGACACCCCCGAGGCGGTGGTCGTCTCCGGCTTCAACTCGGTGCGCCGGGAGGTGGCGCGCATGGCCCTCACCCGCCTGGTGAAGGACGGCCGCATCCACCCGGCCCACATCGAAGAGACGGTGGCCAAGTGCCAGACGGAGATCGACAAACTGATCCTCGAAGCGGGCAAGCGGGCCGTCTACGAGGTCGACGTCCAGGGGCT
This sequence comes from bacterium, assembly GCA_024278555.1. Lineage (GTDB taxonomy): Bacteria > CG2-30-53-67 > CG2-30-53-67 > CG2-30-70-394 > CG2-30-70-394 > CG2-30-70-394. The sequence goes on from JAJRSX010000193.1 coordinate 26,299, forward strand.
CCACCCGGAGATCGTCAAGCTCCTGGGACGGCTCAACTACCGCACCTCCTTCGGCCAGAACCAGCTCGACCACGCCAAGGAGGTGGCGCTGCTCTCCGGGATCATGGCCAGTGAGCTCGGTTGCGACGCCGCCATGGCCCGCCGCGCCGGGCTGCTGCACGACCTCGGCAAGGCGGTCGACCAGGAGATGGAGGGCGACCACGCCCACATCGGCGCCGACATCGCCAAGCGGTACAAGGAGCCGGAGACGGTGATCAACGCCATCCTCTACCACCACGCCATGGTTGAGCCGAACAGCGTCGAGTCGATCCTGGTGGCCGCCGCCGACGCCCTCTCCGCCGCCCGCCCCGGGGCCCGCATGGAGGCGGCCGAGACCCACGTCAAGCGGCTCACCGACCTCGAGCGGATCGCCGGGGAGCACGACGGGGTGGAGAAGGCCTACGCCATCCAGGCCGGCCGCGAGATCCGCGTCATTGTCGACTACGACCGGATGGGCGACGCCGAGGCCCGCCAGGCCGCCAAGGAGATCGCCGAACAGATCCAGCAGGAGATGACCTACCCGGGCCAGATCAAGGTCGTCGCCATCCGCGAGAGCCGCTTCGTGGAGTTCGCAAAATGAGAAACGGCTGCGCCGGTTCTGGGCACGCCGGCGCACCCAGGGGGTGGGGGATGGGGAGTGGGGGGGTGGACGGCCCTCCGGGCCGGAAGAGATGACGATGGAGAGCACCCACCAAACAAACACCTGGCCGCGGAGCGGCCAACCGCCCCCTCACCCCCCATCCCGCGAGCGCAGCGAGCCCATCCCCTATCCCCTGCGAGCGAAGCGAGCCCATGCACATCCTCTTTCTCGGTGACATTGTCGGCAAAGGCGGCCGGCGGGCGGTGCTCAAGGCCCTGCCGCACCTCCTCCACGACCACGCGATCGACCTCGCCATCGCCAACGGCGAAAACGCCGCCGGCGGCTTCGGCATCACCCGGGAGATCAAGAACACCCTGCTGGGTGCCGGGATCGACCTCATCACCTCGGGCAACCACGTCTGGGCACAGAAGGGATTTGTCGGCGGCATGGACCAAGAGCGCGCCTTCCTCCGCCCGGCCAACTACCCCGCCGGCACCCCCGGCCTCGGAGTGCGCACGGCCAAGGCACGCAACGGTGTCGAGGTCGGGGTCCTCAACCTCATCGGCCGGGTCTTCATGCCGCCCCTGGACGACCCCTTCCGCTGCGCCGACCGCGAGGTCGCACGCCTCGCCGAGCAGACCCCGGTGATCATCGTCGACATCCACGCCGAGGCGACGAGCGAGAAGGTCGCGCTGGGCAACTACCTCGACGGCCGAATCACCGCCTGCATCGGCACCCACACCCACGTCCAGACCGCCGACGAACGCATCCTCCCGGGCGGCACCGCCTACCTCACCGACGCCGGCATGTGCGGCGCCGTCGACGCAGTGATCGGCATGGAAAAGGAGGTCGCCATCGAACGTTTCCTCACCAGCCGCCCGGCCCGCTTCAAGCCGATCACCAAGGGGCCCATGCAGGTCACCGGCTGCGTCATCGACGCCGACGAAACCACCGGCCGAGCGCGAGCCATCAAACGCATCCGCATCGAGTACGCCTGAGGCGTCGTCGACCACGGGGCAACGACCGACATCCGGGCGGTGGGGACGACGCACGCGGGTCAATAACGCAATGGCGCATGGCTGACCCCAACACGCCTTCAAGGCGACCGGGGTAGCCGCGTAGACTTGCCCCCCGGCCGAACCACCCTACCCCGCTGGAAGGAGCCCCGATGAAGGTCAACGGCACCCCGTATCGCACCGTGTGGATGGAGGGATCCGTGGTGCGGATGATCGACCAGCGGTGGTTGCCGCACCGTTTCACGATCGTCGACCTCGACACGGTGGAGGCGACCGCGACGGCGATCCGCGACATGTGGGTGCGCGGCGCCGGCGCCATCGGCGCCACCGCCGGCTATGCGATGGCCCAGGCCACGCTGCTGGGTTCGGGCGAGGGGTGGCGCGACCAGGTGGCGGCGGCGGCCGAGCAGATCCGCGCCACCCGCCCCACCGCCCAGAACCTCTTCTTCGCGGTCGAGCGGGTCGTGGCGGTGATCGATCGCAGCGCCGACCTGAAGGCAGCGCAGGCCGCGGCAAGCGCCGAGGCGCAGGCGATCGCCGACGAAGACGCGCATGCGTGCGAGCAGATCGGCGAGGCCGGGGCGCCGTTGATCGCGGACGGGGCGCGGGTCCTGACCCACTGCAACGCCGGTTGGCTCGCCTTCGTCGACTGGGGCTCTGCCCTGTCGCCCGTCTACAAGGCGGCACGCGCCGGGCGGCGGGTCTCGGTGGTCGCCGACGAGACGCGGCCCCGTGGCCAGGGGGCGATGCTCACCGCCTGGGAGCTCGCCGGTGAGGGGATCGGCCACGCGGTGATCGCCGACAACGCCGCGGCGCTCCTGATGGAACGCGGCGAGATCGACCTGGTGATCGTCGGCTCCGACCGGATCGCCGCCAACGGCGACGTGGCGAACAAGATCGGCACCCTGGAGAAGGCGATCTGCGCCCGCCACTTCAACATCCCCTTCTACGTCGCCGCCCCCACCTCGACGATCGACTGGGCCTGTCCCACCGGCGGCGAGATCCCCATCGAGGAGCGCGACCCGGACGAGGTGCTCACCACCTGGGGGACCGATGCGGCGGGTGAGATCGTCCGGGTGCGCACCGCCAACCCCACCTCCACCGCCCGCAACCCCGCCTTCGACGTCACCCCGGCGGCGCTCATCGGCGGGATCATCACCGAGCGCGGGGTGGTGAAGCCGGGGGAGCTGGCGCGGGTGCGGCGGTAGTCGATTCCGGGGAGACCCGCTTTCTTACCACGGGGGACACGGGGGGGCGTGGGGGGCAAGTCACGGTTGCTGCCTATCGAGAGGTGTGGAGGCTTCCGCGGTCTCCGGACGACTGTTTGCAGTGATCGACAGGTCCATAGGTCTCGACCGGTAGGACCGCCCGTGCGGTGGTGGTGCGGAGGAGCCACCGGATGGCCCTTGCCCCTCACGCCCCCCCGTGTCCCCCGTGGTGAACCCTACGGTGCGATCACCTTCACCAGGTCGTTGGCGCGGGGGCGGGGGGCGCCTTCATAGCCGTTGAAGTAGGAGAGCCAGCGGCCGTCGTGGCCGGGGGTGGGATCGACCTCGGCGAGCTTGGCGAAGGTGGTACCGGCCCGGACACGCTGGATCCGCAGGTGGAACGGCCGGGCGAGGGCGGCCTCCCTTGGGGTCAGGGGGACGAGGGTGGTGGTGATCTGGTCGAAGGCGGGGGCGATGCGCGCAAACGAGACGCGCGGGGCGATGGCGGTGACCACCACCACGTGGCCCTGGTGGACCCAGGCGGTGATCCGCACCCCCACCGGCCTGCCCTCGGCCACCGCCTCGACGTCCGCTACCTGGGCGCCGTGGGGGTGGCGTGACCAGGCGGCCTTTGCCTGGCTACCGAGCTGCGCGAGGAGCCCCTGTATGACCGTCTGGCTCGTCTCGCCGGCACGGGCGGTGCGCATCCGCGCCTCCCACGCAACACCGCCGCCACGGGGGGTGAGGAGGAGGCGACCGCGGGCGGTGCGCGCCTCCCAGCCGGTTGGGATAGTGAGCCCCACGTCGTGGCGCAGGTTCAAGTAGCGGTTGTTCACCACCCGCCCCTGGTCGGGCGCCGGCCCCACCGGGATGCCGTCGATCGCCCGCAGATAGGCTGCGCGGCCCACCAACTTGCCGCCCGGGCGGGCGCGCTCCAACGCGCGCATCCGCTCGATCCGCTGTGCCGTCTCCGGGTGGGTGGCGAAGAGGCCGTGGAAGCCGCCGCCGTCGGCGTCGCGCTCCCGGCGCTGGAGGGTCTCGAAGAAGTGGTGGAGCTGGCTCGTGTCGTAGCCGGCCGCCGCCGCGTACTCCAGCCCCAGCTCGTCCGACTGGAGCTCCTCCTTGCGACCGTAGCCGCGCACGGTGGCGGTGAAGGCGAGGTCGGAGAGCTGGGTCCAGTTCGCCAGCCGCGGCTCCAGGGCGAGGGCGACGCCGCGCAGGAGCTGGTAGCCCGCCTGCTGGGTGTAGCGGGTGACCCCGTGGCGGGCGGTGACGTGGCCGATCTCGTGGCCGATGACCCCGGCTAGCTCCGCCTCGTTGTTGAGCTCGGCGAGGAGCCCCCGGGTGACGTAGACGTAGCCCCCCGGGAGGGCGAAGGCGTTGAGGACGGGAGAGTCGAGGACGGTGAAGTGGTAGTCGAGCTCCGGCCGGTGGGAGCGGGCGGCGAGCTGCCGGCCGACCCGCGCCACGTACTCCCGCACCGCCGGCGCCTGGAGCTCGCCGTACTGTTTAAGGATCCCCGGGTGCTCGTGCGCCCCGAGGTTGACCTCCTGCTCGGCGGAGAGGAGGGCCAGCTGGTGGCGGCCGGTGACCGGGTTCACCGCGCAGGCGGCGACCACCACGAACGCGGCGGCAACGAGCCAACGACCCATCCGCCTACCGGTAGTCCTGGATGAACTCGATGTTCTTGCGGATCGAGGCGGCGGATGTCTCCATCAGCGCCCGCTCCTCCTCGTCGAGCTCGAAGTCGAGGATCTTCTCCACCCCCTCGACACCGAGGACGCAGGGGACGCCCATCATGATGCCGCTGATGCCGAACTCTCCCTGCAGGGCGGCGACGCACGGCATCACCCGCTTGGAGTCGGTGACCACCGCCCGCGCCATCTCCGCCACCGAGACGCCCGGGGCGAAAAATGCGGAGCCGGTCTTCAGGTAGGAGACGATCTCCGCCCCACCCTTCTGGGTACGGGTGACGATCTCCTGGAGGCGCTTCGGGGCGATCAGCTCGCGTACCGGCACGCCGCCGGCGGTGCACAGGCGCAAGAGGGGCACCATCTGGTCGCCGTGGCCGCCGAGGACCATCCCGACCACGTCCTGGTAGCTGCACCCCACCTCCTCGGCGACGAAGGTCTGGAAGCGGGCGGTGTCGAGGACCCCGGCCATCCCCATGATCTGCTGCTTGGGCAGGCGCGACACCTGGCGGACGAGCTGGGTCATGATGTCGACCGGGTTGGAGACGACGATGAAGATGGTGTTCGGTGAGTACTCGAGGATCGACTTGGTCACCTCGGAGACGATCTTGGCGTTGATCTCCAGCAGGTCGTCGCGGCTCATCCCCGGTTTGCGCGCCACCCCGGCGGTGATCACCGTGACCATCGAGTTGGCCGTGTCGGCGTAGTCGTTGGTGCCGGTGACGGTGGTATCGAAGCGGCGCAGGGAGGCCGACTCCTGGATGTCGAGGGCCTTGCCCTGGGGGACCCCCTCAACCACGTCCAGCAGGACCACCTCCTGGACACAGTTCATCTCCGCAAAGGCACGCGCCGCCGTGGCGCCGACGTTGCCCGCACCGACTACCGTGACTCGCTTCGTCTTCATGGGCTCTCTCCCGTAGCTAGAGGGGGTATCTCGTGGCGGTGGCTCCCCTCGCCGCGCACGCCGAGAGGCCAGTGTAGGGAGCCCCCCCAAAGGCGACAAGACGAGGGGGAGGAAGATGATGGTCGGTTGGAAAGCTCGCGCGGAGACGCCAAGACCGTATGGCGCGGGACGCGCCACGCGGTCTTCTGGAGGACATCAGCCTCCAGCCACGGGGGGTGAAGCCAGCCGGACATGTGCCGGCTGGCGAGGGGGGGCGCGTGGCGTCCCCCTCCACATCAGGCGTAGAGGGATGGCGGGCCAGGAGTCTGAACGTCACCGGCGCAGCCAACCCGCGCGCAACGGCCTGGAAGGCGATTGTTTAGCCACGGAATCCACGGAAGGACACGGAAGGGGCGAGAGCCCGCAGTGGGTGCGGCGCGAGTCGAGAGGGGTCCGGATGGGGCCTTACCGGTTTGGGAAAAAGCCTTTTCACCATGAAGACCCCATGGAGTGACCGGCTCCGTTTCGCAGGGTGGCATGCTCTTGAAGAAGAGGCCCATGAACCGCGGATTGGCGCCGGTCGGTGCCAGAACCGCATGCGAAAGGAGCCGATCATAAAAACGGTGACGTACGTTGGATTGGATGTCCACAAGCGGTTTATTCAGGTGGCGATGTTGCGCCCGGGGTCGAACGTCTATGTGGAATGGCGGTCGTGGCCGAGCCTTGCCCCCGCCACCGCCCCATCGGCCCGAGCGCATCCAAGCGAAGCCGGATGGCTTCGCTTCGGAACGAAGCGCTGCCTTCACCGCCTGCTTCTCTCTTTCTGGAGAAACTCCCTTCCTAAGAAACTCCCTTCCTACTCCTCTCTCTCATCTCGTCCTCCCTAACCACCCACCGCTGCCGCCCTTGACGAGGGGTCACTCCATATCAGGTCATGAAGGGTCGGGATCACGACTCTTCGAGGAGCAGCGGAAATAATGTTCGGGCGGTTTGCCTACTCCGCCCGGTCTTCGTCGCCGCGGCCAAGGGTGAGGGTGGCGAGGGCGGCGGCCAGGGCAACGCCGCCGCTGAGGGCGAAGAGGAGGCGCGGGCCGAGGGGGTCGTAGAGGAGGCCGCTGGCGCCGTAGCCGATGACCATGCCGACCCCGAAGCTCGCCAGGGAGTAGAGCGACTGGCCCGAGGCCCGCAGGCCGGCGGGGAAGGCGTCGTGGGTGAAGTGGATGGCGGCGACGTGGAAGGTGCCGAAGGTGAAGGCGTGGAGCACCTGCGAGGCGGCGATCGCGTAGAGGTTGGTGGTCGTCGCCAGGACCCCCCAGCGCACCGCGGCGAGCCCCAACGACAGGGCCATCACCCGCCCCTCACCAAGCCGCGCCACCAGCCGGCTCGCCCCGGCCATCACCAGCAGCTCGGCCACCGTGGAGATCCCCCACAGCAGGCCGATAGTCCCCGGCTTCACCCTGATGGAGGCCATGTAGATGGAGAAGAAGCCGTAATAGGTGCCGTGCGACGCCTGCATCGCCACGCAGGCGGCGAGAAAGAGGACGAGGGCCGGCCGTTTGAGGACCGGCAGGAGCGCCGGCACCTGCTGGGGGAGGCCGCCGAGGCCGCGCGGCAGGGCCTCGACGGTGAGGGCGTTGGCCGCCGCCAACAGGGTCATCCCCGCCACCACGCTCACCATCGGCAGCCAGTTGAGCAGGTGGCCGAAGCCGACCGAGAGGCAGATGAAGCCGAGGGTCCCCCACATGCGCACCCGGCCGTAGTTCCAGCCGAAGTGGCCGACCCCCTCCAGGGTGACCGCCTCCACCAGCGGCAGGAGGGGGACCGAGACCACCGCGTAGGCCGCCATGCACAGGAGCAGCCCACCGAACCGGTGGGGTAGAAAGAGGGTGGCGGTGGTGGCCACCGACCCCCAGGCGGCGAGCCGCATCACCCCGCGCTGGCGATGGGTGCGATCCGCCCAGTGGGTGATCGGGAAGCTGAACAGGACACGACCCACCGGCACCGCCATGGAGAGGGTGCCGATCTCCCAGGAGGAGAGGCCGAGAGACTTGCAGTAGAGGTTGAAGTACGGAAGAAAGACCCCCAGAACGGCGAAGTAGGCGAAGTAGAAGGCGCCGAAGCGCAGGGGGTGGGCTCGCTCCATCTAGACCCCTCCGCCACCGGCGGCATCGACGCCTCGCATCCGGGGGGCGGTGGTTCGCCGCCCCCTCCTCACCCCGTCGACCATCGCCCTCAGCCGCCCTGGGTGAAGGCGATCAGCCGCTCCAGCACCTGGGCGGCCGCGCCCGAGTCGATCGCCTCGGCCGCCTGGGCGACCCCCGCCTCGACAGACTCGGCGCGCTCCCCGGCCACCAGGGCCAGGGCCGCGTTCAACACCACCACGTCGCGGTGCGGGCCGGCCTCACCGGCCAGCACCCGGCGAGTGATCTCGGCGTTTTCCTCCGGCCCGCCCCCCACCAGGGCAGAGGCGGCGTGGGTGGAGAGCCCCACCGCCTCCGGCGTGATGACCCCCGGGCGGACCTCGCCCCCCTTCACCTCCGCGAAGTAGGTCTTGCCGTTCACCGTCGCCTCGTCGAGGCCGTCCTCCCCGTGGACCACGAAGGCGTGTTCGCAGCCGAGCTCGGCGAGGACCCGGCCCACCGGCTCCACCCAGCGGCCGGAGAAGACCCCCACCACCTGAAACGGCACCCCGGCCGGGTTGGTGAGCGGCCCGAGAAGGTTGAAGATCGTGCGCGCCGCAAGCTCCGCGCGCACCGGCCCGGCGAAGCGCATCGCCTTGTGCAGGAGGGGCGCGAAGAGGAAGCCGAGGCCGACCTCCTTCACGCACGCAGCCATCTGCTCCGGCTGCAGGTCGAGGTTGACCCCGAGGGCGGCGAGGACGTCGGCGGAGCCGCACTTCGACGACACCCCCTTGTTGCCGTGCTTGGCCACCGGCAGGCCGGCGCCGGCGACCACGAAGGCGGCGGTGGTGGAGATGTTGAAGGTGTGCGCCCCGTCGCCGCCGGTGCCGCAGGTGTCCACCGCCGCGAGGTCGCCGATCTCCACCCGGGTAGCGTGGGCGCGCATGGCCCGCGCCGCGCCGGTGATCTCGGCGACGTTCTCCCCCTTGGTACGCAAGGCGACGAGCAGGGCGGCGATCTGCACCGGCGTCAGCGCCCCCTCCATCACCTCGGTAAAGACCGCCTCGGCCTCCGCGGCAGACAGATCACGGCGTTCGAGCAACCTCGGAAGGACCTCTTCGAACATATTGTTTCTCCAGGATTCTTAGACCTAGCTACGCCACCTCGACCACGGCCATGTCGAGGAAGTTGTGGAGGAGCTGCTTACCCTCCTGGGTGAGGATCGACTCCGGGTGGAACTGCACCCCCTCCACCGCCCGGGTGCGGTGGCGCAGCCCCATGATCTCGCCGTCGCCGGTCCAGGCGGTCACCTCCAGCTCCCCCGGCAGGGTGTCGCGGGCCACCGCCAGGGAGTGGTAGCGGGTCGCCTCGAAGGGGTTGGGGAGGCCGACAAAGAGCCCCTTGCCGTCGTGGTGGATCATCGAGGTCTTGCCGTGCATGAGGGTCTTCGCCGGCACCACCCGGCCGCCAAAGGCCTCGCCGATCGACTGGTGGCCGAGGCAGACCCCGAGGATCGGCAGGGTGCCGGCGAGCTCGCGGACCGCCTCCACCGAGATCCCCGCCTCCCTCGGGGTACACGGCCCCGGCGAGATCACCAGGTGGCTCGGAGCGAGCTCGCGAACCTCCGCCACGGTGATCCGGTCGTTGCGGTACACCTCCACCTCCGCCCCCAGCTCCCCAAGGTACTGGACGAGGTTGTAGGTGAAGGAGTCGTAGTTATCGATGATCAGTACCATCGTCGGTCCATCCGTCGAGGGCGGAGCGCGCTCCGCCGAAGATCCAACAAGCCATCTCACCTCTCGCCCACCGCGCGAGCACGACGCAGGGTGAGCGACCGCCGCCACCGGGGACAAGCCCCCGGAATCGTCGGCTCCAGCTGCTGTCCTCCAGACAAAACCCCTTCCCCCGGATAAAACCACGAAGGACACCCCGTTCACCGGCGCGCCCGCCTGCCTCGGAGGAGCCCCCCCCCACCCGGTGATCCGTCTCCTCACCCTTCCTGGCCCACGCGGTGTGCCGTTCATCCTTTGGAAACAAGCCGTTTCCAGAGCGCTCCCGGAAGGGATTTTTCACTACAGAGACACAGAGAGCACAGAGAACTCCAAAGGAAAGGTGCTTTCCTCCTCTCAGGCCTCGCAATGGATCGCCACGGGGTTGCCGTGCAGGAGGACGGCGCAAAATCGTGTTGTTTTCTGATGGCGTTCTCTGTGCCCTCTGTGTCTCTGTAGTGAAATTTCCTTCCAGGCTGCTGCATAGCGATTGGGGGCACCGGTGACACATCACCCTCCCTGCCGACGATCCGTGCCTCCCCTCACCCCGCCTCTCCCTCCCCGACCTCCGGGGTCACCGACTCGGCCACCCAGGCGAGGTAGGCGGGCAGACCGGCGGTCACGTCGAGGGCGATCGCCTCGGGGACGTCGTACGGGTGGAGGTCGTCGAGGGTGGCGAGACACGCCGCCTACCGCTCGGCGGTGGTCTTGATGAGCAGCAGCCACTCCTCGGCGGTGGCGACGCTCCCCTGCCACCGGTAGACCGAGGTCACGCCCGGGAGGATGTTGACGCAGGCGGCGAGGCGGTTGGCCACCAGGGAGTCGGCGATCCCCTGGGCCGCCTCCGGCGAGTCGACGGTGGTCACCACCAGGCGCACGTCACCCATCCTGTGCCCCGGCAAGGCCGTCTCGAACCGCCCGTGCCCGCGCCTCCACCACCTCCGCCTCGGCCGTCTCGCCGCGCCCGTGCAGGCAGCGGGCCAGCCCCTCCAGACACTCGGCGAGGTTCGCGTCCTCCGCCAGCTCCGCCTCCTCGCGGATTGTGAGCTGGCGGCGAAAGAGGGCCTCCGCCTCGTCGTGCTCACCGGTGAGGGCGAGGGTCGTGGCGACCATGGAGAGCGACAGGAGGTAGCGGTCGTCGTCCTCCGCAAACAGCCCGTCCGCCTCGGCCAGGGCCTCGCGAAAGAGCTGCACCGCGTCGGCGAGCTCGCCCCTCAGGTAGTGCTCGGTCCCCCCGCTCATGAGCTCCGACCACCCCGCCATGGTTGCCTCCACCCCCGCACCACGCGGGGCGGCGCAGTCTACCAGAAGGTCCAGTTGCGGGTCGCCACCACGTAGAGGCCGAGGCCGAGGTTGGTCACCGCGTGGGCGACGATGCACGGTAAGAGCCGCCGCCGCCACACCAGCAGGCCGCCGTAGACCAGCCCGGCGACGATCCCCACCAGCCACCGGTGGTGCTCGAAGCCGAAGGCGACCGCCACCACGAAGAAGGCGAAGGGACGGAAGGCCCCGAGGGGGACGGCGAGGAAGTCCGACTGGACCATGTAGCGCATGAGAAAGGCGCGCCAGAAGAGCTCCTCCATCACCGGCACCACCAGGGCGGCGCCGGCGATGCGCACGGCGATCACCGCCCGGGTGGCGGCGGGGGAGAGGCCGAACCCGTACGGGTCGAAGCCGCTCGCCTCGCCGATGCTCAGGGGCGCCAGGAGTTGCTCCGGCGCCACCCACACCACCAGGACCGCCACCCCGGCGACCAAGGCGATGAGCCAGTCCGCGGCAGGGGCGCGCCAGGAGAGCTCCGGCAGGCGGCGGGCGAGAGCGACCAGCAGCGCCCCCACCGCCACCGTCTTCGCCGCGTACCAGTAGTGGGCCGCCGCCGGCTGCGCGGTGCCGGCGTAGGTAAACAGGGCGAAGCAGAGGAAGGGGGCGACGTACGGCAGCCACGCCGTGCGTCGCCACCCCTCGCCCGGGGTCGTCGTGGTCATGGTGGCGGGAGCGTCGGCCATACGAACGGGAGGGACAAGCGGCGGCGCAATGGGCTCCCCGTTGTATCGGCAGCGGGGCCGATCTTCCGAGACGGCCGCGGGGATGGGGTTCACCGCAGAGACGCGAAGGACGCAGAGAACTCCATCAGAAAACAGCGCGATCTTGCGCCGCCCTCTCGCGCGGCAACCCCGTGACGATCCATTGCGAGGCCCAAGAGGAGGAACGGACCTCTCCTTTGCAGTTCTCTGTGTCCTCTGTGCTCTCCTTTGCTTGTGGGCTCCGAGCC
>JAJRSX010000194.1 GCA_024278555.1 bacterium
CCCCACACCTGGCCATGTTCCCGGTCCCAGGTGACGGTGGGGTGTCGCCGGCTGGCGCGGTGGACGATCTGGTAGGTGTAGGCGGCCATGGTGATCCTCTCCGAGGGGCGCGACGAGCGCGGTTGCACCCGGCTTACAGCAAGTTGGATGCCAGGGCCATAACCCATTGATTCCACGCCATTCCCGTCGATGGTGTCCGGGCGGAGGTGCGGTCAATGTCGCACGATGAGACGGTCGGTGCGGCGCCCCGTCTCACTTCGAGACGGGAGCAACGGCGACACGGAGAGCCATCCGTGCCAATCCTCTCAGCCATCCACCCTCTTCAGGGAGATGGGGCGCGGCTGCAGGGTGAGGGGCTGCGGGGCCGCCGCGGTGGGGATGGGTGCCGGGCTGCAGCTACTGCACCCGGAGGCGGGCGCGGCGGCAAAGGGTAGCTCCGGCTCCGGCATGGGCATGCCGTTGTCGCGTGCGCGACGCTCCTCGCAGACGCTACATGGGCACCAGTAGCGCAGGTAATCCCAGCGGAAGATGCCGTCGTTGTGGCCGTCGCTGAAGGCCAGCGCCACCGCGTAGTTGCCGTACGGCTCCACCCCGCTGACCCGGATGTCGGGCGCGGGCGCCGGGCGGACGCGGTCGGCGCCGCCGGTGAGACACTCCGGGCAGGGGCAGTGGATCCGCAGGTCCACCGCGCTGTACTGCGATCGGTGGCCGTCCGCCCAATCCACCTCCAGGCCGCCGTCGCCCTGGTGGTGAATCACCTCGCGTGGGGTGTGTTGAAGCTCCATGGGGTATTGGACCACAAGGCGGGCCGGCTCGTCAGCCCGCCTCGCGTACCTCGATCCAGCCGTCCACTACCCGTACCTCGTAGCAGGGGAGGGGCTCGTAGGCGGGCGGGGCAAGGACCTCGCCGGTGCGCAGGGAGAAGCGGGCGCCGTGGCGCGCACAGGTGATGACCTCGCCCTCCACCTCGCCGTCGGCCAGGGGCGCGCCGTCGTGGGTGCAGACATCTTCGATGGCGAGGAGGTTGCCGCCGACGTTGAAGAGGGCGACCTCCACCCCGGCAACCGCCACCACCTGTCGCCTCCCCGGTGGGAGCGCGTCGCTGCGCACCGTGCGAAACCAGTTGTCATGGGCCGCCATGGGCGTCTCCTACGGCCTGCCGACCGGCGGCGTGGCCGGCTCCACCGGCGCGGGGAGGGGGGTGACACGCTTCACCGACAAGATCACCGCGTCCTCCAGGGGCACGTCGCGGTGGCCGTGGCGGACGCCGGTGGGGAGCTTGGCGATGGTGTCCACCGCCTCCATGCCGTCGGTGACCCTGCCGAAGACGCAGTAGCCCCAGCCGCGCAGGCTCTTCCCCTTGTGGTCGAGGAACTTGTTGTCCACCAGGTTGATGAAAAACTGCGAGGTGGCGGAGTGGGGCTGGTTGGTGCGCGCCATGGCGATTGTGCCGCGCTCGTTCTTCAGGCCGTTGTCCGCCTCGTTAGGGATCGGCGGCCGCGTCTCCTTCTGCTTCATCCCCTTGGCGAAGCCGCCACCTTGAATCATGAAGCCCTTGATCACCCGGTGAAACACGGTGTTGTCGTAGAAGTGGGCGTCGACGTAGGCGAGAAAGTTCTCCACCGTCTTCGGCGCCTTGTCCGGGTAGAGCTCGATGGTGATGGGGCCGGCGGTGGTCTCCAGCCGCACGATCGGGTTGGCGGCGTGGGCGGGGGCGGCGAGGAGGAGGGTCGCGACGGCGGCGACGAGGAGGCGGGTCATGGTCTCTCCTGGAAAGGGGGAAATGAACTTAATCCAATTTTCGTGGCTCAAGTTTGAGATAAGAACGCGCGATGGTAACAATGGGCTCCTGCACGAGGCAGGGTGGGCGATCGTACCAGGGAGGCTTGAGACGAAACCATGGAACAGCGACGACACATCGGCTGGCTGGTTGCTCTCGTGGTACTGGTGACGGCCGGGACGCCGGCCGCGGGTGGCGAGTGGCTGCAGACGGCGGGACAGCCGGAGGTGGTCTTTGGGGTGGAGAACACCGCGCGGGTACCGCTGTTGGTGGTCCGTGCCCACACCGAGGCGGGAGAGAACACCGACTTCTTCATCGCCCTGCCGGCGACGGTGGCGGCGGAGGTGAGCCGCTACATCGTCGGCCACACCTTCTCCGAGGCGGTGGTCGAGCAGGCGCAGCTCCGCGCCGCGGTCGAGGTGGCGCAGCTCTCCATGGGCGAGATCAACACCCTGCAAGATCCTTTGGTCCGTCACGGCGCCCGCCAGTCCTATCTCCGCAATTTGAAGTTTGGCCTGGTGCGTCTGGTGCGCGAGGCGGCGCGACCGTCGGGTAAGTCGGTGGTCTTCTTTTCCCGGCCGAGCAAGGCCGGTCTGCAGATGCTCACCGGCCTCGAGGTCGGCGGCCACCGTTTCGACTTCGGCCCCCGCCCCGAGCCGACGCAGCGCCGCCATGTGGACGGTAGCCGCGACCACGGCTTTCTGAGCTGGGCGATCGACCGGGGATAGGGGCGCGCCCACGGTGGTCGCCGGCCTGCTCTCCTCCCCGGTGACCGTCGGGGCAACGTCGCGGGGTCGTACGGAGGTGCCGGTGTGAGCGGCGCGGGCGTCTCGTGGTTCGAGGTGGTGGTCGGCCTCGTCGGGGGGGTCGGCCTCTTCATCCTCGGCATGGAGCGGATGAGCCACGCCCTCCAGCGGCTCGCCGGTGAGCGGCTCCGGGACCTCCTCCAGACCCTCACCCCTAACCCCTACCTCGGCGCGGTGGTGGGGACCGGCCTCACCGCGCTCGTCCAGTCGAGCTCGGTGACCACCATCATGGTGGTGGGGCTGGTGCAGGCGGAGGTGGTCGGCCTCACCCGCGCCGTCGGGGTGATCTTCGGCGCCAACGTCGGCACCACCATCACCACCCAGATCATCGCCTTCCACATCGCCCACTACGGGTTGCTGTTCATCGGTCTCGGCGTGCCGCTCCTCTTCCTCGCCCGCCGCGACACCCTCCGTCAGGTAGGGGCGGCGATGGTTGGCTTCGGCCTGCTCCTCTTCGGGATGGAGGTGATGGGCAACGCGGCGGCGCCCCTGCACCGGGAGCCCCGCCTGGTCGGCTGGCTCGCCTCCCTCTCCAACCCCCTCGCCGGGATCGGTGCCGGGATTGGGGTGACCGTGATCCTCCAGTCGTCGGCGGCGGTCACCGGCATCCTCATCGCCCTCGCCGGTCAGGGGATCGTGCCATTGGAGGCGGCGATCGCCATCGTCCTCGGCGCCAACGTCGGCACCTGCCTGAAGATCAACCTCGCCACCGCCGGCAAGTCCAGAGAGGCGGTGCGCGCCGCCGCGGCGCACCTCCTCTTCAACGTCATCGGGGTCGTGGCGTGGGCGGGGTTCCTGCCCCTCTTTGCGACCCTCCTCCGTGAGATCACCCCGGCGGTGGGGGCGGCGGCGGTGCCGCACCAGATCGCCAACGCCCACACCCTCTTCAACCTGGTGAACGCGGCGCTGCTGTTGCCGCTGGCGCCCCTCTTCGCCCGCGGCGTGCGCCGGCTCGTCCCCGACCGCGAGGAGGAGGCGCGCTTCGAGACCCGCTACCTCGACGAGGAGTTTGTGGAGAGCCCGGCCCAGGCCCTGGAGGCGGTGCGCCAGGAGGCGCGGCGGATGGGGTGGGTGGTAGACACCATGTTCGACGGCCTCTCCGAGACCCTCTTTCGCGCCGACACCGAGGCGATGCAGGAGATCGCCGCCAAGGACGACGTGGTCGACTACCTCGAACGGGCGATCACCGACTACCTGCGGCTGATCTCCAGTGAAGACCTGGCGCCGCGCGAGGCCCAGGAGGTGATGGTCGCCAACAGTGTGATCAACGAGATCGAGCATATCGGCGACGTCATCGAGCTCGACCTCGGCCACCTGGTCCACCGCCTGCGGCGCACCGGCGCCGGCTTCACCCCGGAGGGACGCAAGGAGATCGCCATCCTCCTGGAGACGGTACGCGGCCTGACCGCACGGGCGATCGACAGCTTTGTCCGCCGCGACCCGGCCGCCGCCGCCGACGTGGTCGGCGAGAAGGGACAGGTGCGCGGCCTCGAGGAGCAGTCGCGCCACGACCACGTGGCACGGCTCCAGGAGGGGGTCGCCGAGTCCCTGGCCACCCACGCCCACCACCTCGACGCCCTCAACTGCGTCATGCGCATCGACCACCACGCCCGGCGGATCGCCCGGATGGTGGTCGACGACGTTCCGCCACCCCCGTCGCGCCGGACCAAGGGCCACCACGGCCACGGGAGCTCTGCACGCCAGGGGCCGTAGGTATCGCCTCACCTCGGCGCGGCCGGTCGCCGATGGGGTGCTCTTTCCGGTGGCGCGGCCATCGCGCCTGGTCTAGCTTCTCCCCACAACATCCCCATATTTGGAGCCCGAAGCCATGGACCGCACGCAAAATCCCGCCCGCCTGCTAAAACGGATTCGCGCCATCCTCAACCACGTCGTCGAGGGAGACGGCGAGGCACCGCACTGGTCGCTGGAGGGGCTCGTGGCCCACACCCGCGAGCGGCTGATAGAGGCGGCGAGGCTCCTCCCGGTGTCCGGCTACAGCCGCCTGCGCAAGGAGGCTCTCGCCAAGCGCCTGATCCCCGCCCTACGGGAGCTGAGTGAGCGCGCCGCCACGAGCAAGGGGCGGGCAGCGCGCGCCGCCGCGACCAGGCGGCGGCCAAAGGGCGGGGCGAGCCTTGCAAAGGGTACGCGCACGGCTGCGGAGGCGGTGCAGCCCCTGGAAGAGGAGGCGGCCGCCTCCAAGTTCGACCTCGGCCCGGAGGTGAAGGAGCCGCGCCAGGCGCACATCCCGTGGGGGTACGCCCACGACCGGATCACCGCCATGGCGATCGACCCGGACCGCCTTTATTGCTACTGGGAGGTGACCGACGACGCCATCGCGGCAGCGCGCGAACGGCTCGGTCCCGGCGGCCCCACCGCCTGGCTCAACCTGCGTATCTACGACGTCACCGACCGGATCTTCGACGGCACCAACGCCCACACCTACTTCGACATCCGGGTGGAGCGCTCCGATCGCCAGTGGTTCGTGACCCTGAACAAGCCGACCTCGACCCAGGTGGTGGAGGTGGGGCTGAAATCGTACGAGGGGTACTTCGTGAAGATAGCCCGCGCGCATCGGGTCGACATGCCGCGCAAGGCGCCGGCCCCTGGGGCGCCGGTCGAGTGGCTCACGGTTCGCCCGGAGAGCGGCGAGGTGGAGGGCGCATCCTCCCCCCAGTCGCCGCCGCAAGGGGGTGGTCCCGGAGGTGTGTCCGGCGGTGAGGCGCCTCGGGCGGAGGCGGCACCGGCCGGCGGCCCGAGCGGTTTCGGCGACGCCGCCCCGATCGCCGCCTCCCTCCCCCCTGCCGCCTCGGTCCACCACACCTCGGTGGCGAGCCACACCTGGCTGTCCCGCTCGGAGCGCTTCGAGTGGGCCGGTCCGGTGCGCCGCACGAGCTGGCACGCCGGCCCCTTTCCCCTGGAGGTGGAGGCACCGGGACGAATCGAGGAGCGGTTCGAGGGAGAGGCGACGCTCTACGCTGACGCGGGCGGCGGGCGGGTGGTCTACGGCCCGTGGGAGGTGGTGATCCACGGCCTTGCCGGCTGGGCCGAGGGGCGCGTCGTCGGCCACTGGCAGGTCTACAAGTCATGGCCCACCGAGAGCGGTCACGAGACCTGGACGACGGAGGCCCCGCCACCGCCGGCGGCGGTGTTCCAATCCACCCACACCCTCGCGACCTCCCCCGCCGGGGCGAGCGAGCGTTGGTGGGGGGCCGGCAGCGAGCAGCGGCTTGGCGGCGGCTCCGAGCTCTACCGTCTCGGCGCCAGCGAGCTGCGCCTCGGCGGCGCCAGCGAGCAGCGGTGGGCGGGCGCCTCGGAGGTACATCTCGCCGGCGGTTCGGAACAGGTGTGGGGCGGCAGCTCCGAGCTCTCCTACCTCGGCGGCAGCGAGGCACGTCTCAACGCCGCCGGCGCGAGCGACCATCTCGGTGGCAGCGAGGCCCGCCTCGGCAACGCCTCGGGCGAGGGGCAGTGGCCGGTGTAGCGTTCAGCCCTCGGCTCTCAGCGAACAACCCACGGCCGCGGCGTGGGCTCACTCGACATCCACGCCCCCTGAGGCGACCCTGCCGTCCGTCAATCCTCCCCACCGCAGGGACAAACGCTGATTGCTGAAAGCTGACCGCTGAAAGCTCTTGCACCCATGACCGGCTACCTCTCCCTCGTCCTCCACGCCCACCTCCCCTTCGTCCGCCATCCGGACGACCCGACGGTGATGGAGGAGCGGTGGCTCTACGAGGCGATCGTCGAGACCTACCTGCCGCTGGTGCAGATGTTCGAGGGGCTCGCCCACGACGGCGTCCCCTGCCGGACCACCGTATCGCTGTCGGCGCCGCTCATCTCGATGCTCACCGACGACCTGCTGAAGATCCGGGCGGCGGCCCACCTCGACCAGCTCATCGAGCTCGCGGACAAGGAGATCGAGCGCACCGCCGACGAGCCGTACTACCAGCGGCTGGCGCACATGTACCGCGACCGCTTCGGCAAGCTTCGCCACACCTGGCAATGCCACGACGGCAACCTGGTGGCCGCCTTCCGCAAGCTCCAGGAGCAGGGGGTGGTGGAGGTGATCACCTCCACCGCCACCCACGCCTTCTTCCCGTTGATGGACCAGAACTGGGCGGCCATGCGTGCCCAGGTCCACGTCGCCGCCGACCTCTACGAGCGCCACTTCGGCAAGCGCCCTCTGGGAATGTGGCTCGGCGAGTGCGGCTACATCCCCGGCGCCGACGAGCTCCTGCGCGAGGCGGGGGTGCGCTACTTCTTCGTCGACACCCATGGCATCCTCTACGCCGACCCACCGCCGGTCTACGGCGTCCACGCCCCCCTCTACTGCGCCAGCGGCGTCGCCGCCTTTGGTCGCGACGTGGAGACCTCCCGCCAGGTGTGGTCGGCGCAGGAGGGTTACCCGGGAGACCCCCACTACCGCGACTTCTACCGCGACATCGGCTTCGACCTGCCACTGGAGTACATCGGCCCGTACATCCACCCGGAGGGCCACCGCCTCTACACCGGCCTCAAGTACCAGGCGATCACCCACGGCAAGCTGCACGACAAGTGGGTCTACGACCCGGAGATCGCCCGCGGCAAGGCGGGGCTCCACGCCACCGACTTCCGCACCCGCCGGCAGCAACAGGTGCGCGACCTCGCCGCCCACATGGACCGGCCGCCGATCCTCGTCTCCCCCTACGACGCCGAGCTCTACGGCCACTGGTGGTTCGAGGGGATCCAGTTCCTCGACGACCTCTTCCGCCAGCTCCACTACGACCAGGACGAGGTCGAACCCCTCTCCCCCGGCGACTACCTCACCCGCCACCCCACCAACCAGGCGGCCACCCCGTGCGCCTCCTCGTGGGGCCACAAGGGGTACAACGACTACTGGCTGTGCGAGCAAAACGCCTGGATCTACCGCCACCTCCACGAGGCGGGCGAGCGGATGGTGGCGCTCGCCCACCGCTTCCCCGAGCCGAACGAGCTGGAGCGGCGGGCACTGAATCAGGCGGCGCGCGAACTCCTGCTGGCCCAATCGAGCGACTGGCCCTTCATCATGCGCACCGGCACCACCGTCGGCTACGCCGAGCGCCGCTTCAACAGCCACACGGTCCGCTTCAACCAACTCTACGACGGCCTCACCAAGGGCGAGATCGACGAGGCGGCCCTGGGGGCGATGGAGGCCGAGGACAACCTCTTCCCGGAGATCGACTACCGGGTCTACGGCCGCTGAGGCCATCATCGTCGGTAGGATTCTCGCCCAGAGAGGCGGAGGACGGCGGGGGTGGGGAGGGGGAGGCAGGAGGGGAGGCGGTGTCGACGGCGGTGGGCCGGGGGATGGCGTGGGCCGGGAAGGCCATTTTGGCCACGGAATCCACGGAAAGACACGGAAGGGAAACGAGCCACGGGTAGAGGCGTCGCTGGTGGTGAAGACCAGGGAACGGCGGGGGGCCTGGAAGGCAGGGCTCACAGCTGCTCTGGGGTCAGGCTTGCAAACTTGCAAGTTTGGATCTTGCTGTTGGCCACCAAAGGGCAAACTTGCAAGTTTGCAAAGGTTGCAAGCCTGACCCCAATTCCTTCAGCCCCCCCGCCCCCGGCGCGGAGATCGGAGCCGACGATCTAGATGAGGCGGCCCCCGTGGTGAAACCGGTCCCCTCCCCGTACGATGGGCGGCCATGTCGGGGAGACACCACACCTTTGCGGAGTTGGTCGGGATCATGGCGCGGTTGCGGGCGCCGGGGGGGTGTCCGTGGGATCGGGAGCAGACCTTTGAGTCCCTGCGCGCCTTTGTCATCGAGGAGGCGTACGAGGTGGTGGAGGCGATCGACTCGGGGGATCGGCGAGAGCTCGCCGAGGAGCTCGGTGATCTGCTCTTGCAGGTGGTCTTCCTCGCCGAGCTGGGCCGGGAGGAGGGGGCCTTCTCCATCGACGACGTCACGGAGGCGATCTGCGCGAAGCTGATCCGCCGCCACCCCCACGTCTTCGGCGACGAGGGGGTGGCGGACACCGAGGAGCTGCTGCGCAACTGGGAGCGGATCAAGCAGGAGGAGCGGACGGCGAAGGGGGAGGCTGGGGGAGGGGAGGGGGCGAAGCCCGCCAAGGG
>JAJRSX010000195.1 GCA_024278555.1 bacterium
CACAACAGGTCGGCGCGGGCGCGGTCGGCGAGGCTGTTGCAGTTGATCCGCACGGTGAGCAGGGCCGCCGCCAGCCCCGCCTCGGCAAAGGCGGCGGCGCAGCCGGCGTCGGAGACGAGCATCTTGTTGCCCCGCTCCGCCACCGCCTCGGCCAGGGGCAGGACCTTGGCGCAGTCACGACAGATGGCCAGCGACGCCTCGGCGGCGCGGTCCAGGGCCGCCTGGAGGGCGGTGGTGCGCGCCTCCTTCTCGGCGTCGCTCCCCTTGGCCATGCGGTAGCACGCCATCACCCCGTCGAACGCCTCGGTATCCAGGTCCATGTGGGCGACCAGCTCGTCGCGCAGCAGGTTCGCCTTGATCGCCACCTGGCGCATCTCCGCATCGACCTCGGCGTACTTCGGCTTGCCCACCGTGAGATTGGCGACCATCGCCGCCAGCGCCGCCCCGAGCGCCCCCACCAGGCCGGCCGCGGCGCCGCCTCCCGGGGTTGAGGAATCAGAGGCGAGGCGGCTGGTGAAGTCGGCGACGGTGTCGGTGGCGTAGGACATAGAGGGCTCGCAGGGATGGGGGATGTTACAGCGGACAGCGGACAGCGGACAGCGGACAGCGGACAGCGGACAGCGGACAGCGGACAGCGGACAGCGGACAGCGGACAGCGGACAGCGGAAACAGCGTCTCCTTCAACCAGCGAACCAGGGGCCTCGGTACGACCGCAAGCCCCCCTCCCCGAAAAGCTGTTAGATGTTAGCTGTTCTCCCTCACCACCGCGCCATCAGCCGCCCCTTCTCCACCTTCGACTCGTGTTGCTTCAGGGGCCGCTTGCCCACCGCGATGCACTCGCCGGTGCGGATATCGAAGGCCCACTTGTGCTTCGGGCAGGTGAGGGTGGTGCCGTCCAGGGCCAGCTCGGGGATGTCGGTCACCTGGTGCGGGCAGTGGCCGTCGAAGACGCGATAGTCGTCGCCCTCGCGATGGACGAAGAGGGAGCGGTCGTCCACCACGAGGTGGCGGGTGTCGCCGGCGGCGAGCTCATCCGCGCCCATCACGTCGTGCCAGGTGGGGAGGGCGCCGAGGCGCTCCACGTCGAACTCCGGGATCTGCATGTCGACGATGATGTCGAAGGCCCAGACGATCTTCGCCAGCCCCAGGGCCGGGAAGGCGAAGAGGATCGCGTCGATCACCTCGTCGGCGGTCGCCCCCTCCCTGAGGGCGCGGGGCAGGTACTGGCGCAGGCCGCCCTCGGTCTGCACCGCCACCTTGGTGACCACCGAGATGAGCGCCGCGGTCTTAGGGTCGAGGTGGGTGGCGGACTTCTTGAGGAAGTCGAAGTAGGCGGTGATCGCCTCCCCGCGGGTCTGGATGAGGTAATCGAGTGCCTTGCTCATGGGTGTTCCTCCTGGGGGTGGGTGTTCCGGGCGCATCGCCGACAACGCGGAGGCGAAAGATAACGGATCGCCGTGCGGGGGACCACGGGAGGGGGTGCGCACACCCGCCGGCGTCCACACAATGGACGCTACACTTTCCGAGTAGTCCACACATCACGAGGCTTCCATGACCGCCCAACCCCTCAACTTCAACCTCAACGACCCCCCGGCGCCCGGCGACCCGAGCGCCGACTCACCGGTCGCCTCGGTGGAGCTCTCCGGCCCGAAGGCCCAGGCCGAAGTCGCCGAGCCGCCGGTCCCCTACAAGCAGCAGCGGGTGGTGCTCATCCGCGGCCTGCAGCACATGGCCCTCACCGATCCGCGCCGGGCCGACGTCCTCATCTCCCTGAGCAAGGTGTGCGCCGAGCTCGACGAGGGTGCCGAGGCGTGGGAGGCGGCGCGCGAGGCGTTCGACATGTGCGTAATGCAGGAAAACTGGCAGGGGGCGACCCGCGCCGCCGAAGCCCTCTTCCTCACCAACGAACCGCAGGCGCTCAAGGGGCTCGCCCACGGGATCTGGCTGGCGGTCACCTTCCCGATCGAGGTGAAGGCCTCCCACGACATCCTCGAACGGCTGATCAACGAGGCGGCCCACGACGACATCGCCGCGGTCGCCGCCGCCACCGCCTACTACCTGGCGGCGCTGCGCGGCGGTGACGACGAGAGCGGCAAGGAGGCGCACGACAACGCCGCCCGCATCATGAGCAACGTGGCGTGGAGCCACGGCGGGGTGAAGGACCAGGAGGCGTTCGACATCTGGTTCCGCATCCACAACCTCGACGACCCCGACACCTTCCTGCCGCTCCTGTCCGAGTCTCTGGAAAAGATGGTCGATGGCGACTGGTGGTACGACCGCGACGCCCTCCGAGCGCGGATCCCGGAGGAGGCGTGACTTGAGCTCCGGCGTCTTCTGACTCCGGCTGTTTGATCAGCTCCTCGGCTTCCCAGATTCCGCCTTCATCCTTCCTCCCCCACCCTTCCGCCCCACGGTCCCCCTGGGGGCCACGTTCCATCGGGCGCTCGCCCCGCCCGAGGTCGTCGAGGAGTGGCAGGAGGAAGGCGCAGAGCGTCTCCCCGAGATCACTGCCGGGATCCCCGGGCGGAGCCAGTCCGGCGCGGCGCGCGAATGCCCGCACCTGAGCCGGGCGTGACGGGTTTTGCCAGTAGGCAGGGGTGAGTCCGATAGGCGTCTCCGGCGGGATCGGTGTCTGTCTCCTCGCGAAAGTCCTACGAACGGCCTCCGACAGGGTTGCCCGGTCGAACTGGAAGTGGCCTGCAAGGTAGTGCAGATCGAAGAAATCCTTGATCCGGCTGTTGCGATCGCCGAGGACGATCATTGCCTCCAGCTTCTCCGCGACGACGGCCTCCCGCGGGTAGGCGAGCACGTCGGGCGCCGGGAAGTCGAGCAGGCCGGGGTAGCCACAAGGCCCGGGCGCAGGCTACACCGAGTCGCCGAGCCCCATGTCGACCTGCAAGTTCAGTCGTGCCGAGCCGCAACGCGCCGGGAGGGTCGCGCGGGTGCCGGCGTACTCGTCGGCCGAGCGGATCACCGCGATGCGGATGCCGTTTCCATCGAACTGCACGCCATCCGACACCGCGTCCACTGCGCAGATCGCACGAAGGTCGCTGCGGATCGCGTCGAACGTTCCCTCCCCCTTGCGCAGCAGGTCCAGGTCGCGGGTGGCGCGGTAGGGCTGCTCGGACCAGAGCCGGAAGAGCATCGCGCCCTTGAGCACGAAACGGTGGCGCACCTCGGACACGCCCAGTCGGTAGAGGAAACGTTCGAGGCAGAAGGAGGTGAGCAGGGTCTGGCAGTCATCACCCGTCTGGCGTGCACGGTTGAGCAGCCGTGCCGCAACGGAGGCCCCGAGATCGGTCCGCTTCTTGGTCATGCGATCGCATCCAGGTAGGGCTGCATGACCCGCGTCACCCGGCAGATGCGAGCGTAGCGGGCTAGCTCGGTGGCACCGCCACGGTGGTGACTGAAGTCGCGCAGGGCCTCCACGGCTACGTCGAGGCCGATCTTGTTACGGTACTTGAAGCAGTCGGCCACGGTCTTCGCCGCTGAATAGACGCGTAGCTCCACGTTCTCTATCCGGTGCGTTTCGATCCCTTCGGTCAGCGCCGGACCCGAGAAGCGCGCGACCCGCAGCCTCGGGTAATCGAGCCGTGGCTTTCGGGCCTTTTCCGGGAGGGCGATCCACACCTCGGCCGGCGCCTGGGTGGTGAGCTCATGAAACCGTAGCGCGGTAAGAAGGCAAAAGACGGCGCTTGGGACGCGCTTGGCTACCTGGGCGAGGGTATGCTCGGCGGTCAGCGGATGCTCGGTCGCCACATAGATCCCCCGCGCCCGCCTGTCGACCAGGCCCGCGCGCACGAGGCGGTAGAGCTGCCCCCGCGGAATGCCGCGGCTCTCCAGATCGGCCGGGCGCACAATGCCCAGCTCTCGAATAATGCGAAGAGCATCTTTCTTGTCCTCTCGCCCACCGGCCATAACGGGGCGGAGAATACAAAACGTCGGGGATTACTCGCGATACCCGACGTTTTGTCCGGATCGAAGGTCTGAAATGGTCGGCCCTGACCGCATGGATCCCGACATTTTCTAGCTCTGCACCCCGCCCGTCACCTCCGCCATACGGTGGCGGCACCTACAGGGCGGACCGGTCGGCGTCGGGGGTTTCCAGGGCCAGGGCCATCCGCTCGACTTCGGCCAGGTGGCCGGCCTCTTGCTGGGCGAGCTTGGCGAAGTACTCGCGGGCCTCGTCGTCGGTGCTCTTCTCGGCGAGCGTCCGGTAGGCGGTCATGGAGGCGTGCTCCATCTCCCTGGCGATGCCCAGCACGGCCTTCATGTCGCCATCGAGGAGGGCCTTGAGCTCGTGGTCGGAGACACTGGCGTGGGTGTCGGACTCCAGGGAGTCGAGAAAGGCGGTGGGGTCCCACGCCGACTCGAAGGCGATCTCCTTGGCCATGTTCACCAGCTCCCGAGCGTGGTTTTCCTCCAGCCCCGCCAGCTCGATGAACAGCATCCGGGACGCATCATCGTGGGTGATCTCGCCGGCGACGCGGTAGAAGGCGCGCGCCTTCACCTCGTTGGTCAACGCTTGCTTGAAGATATCTGCGAGGCGGGTCATCTCTTCCTCCTGGGGATCGGGGTCAAGGTGTCATCTGCGCCAGCCTACACCGCCCGGATGGAGTCGGCTGGCGATGGTCGCGGAGGCCGCCTACCCGCG
Organism: bacterium; assembly: GCA_024278555.1. Classification (GTDB taxonomy): domain Bacteria; phylum CG2-30-53-67; class CG2-30-53-67; order CG2-30-70-394; family CG2-30-70-394; genus CG2-30-70-394. The sequence continues at coordinate 4,655 of JAJRSX010000195.1, forward strand.
CTCCGAGGCACGCGGCCTCGTGATCGGCTACGAGGACGAGGACTGGATCGCCGCTGGTGGCCGTGCGCCACGCCTCATCCGGTGCGGCCCGATCCGTCGACGGAATCGGTGCACACCACTGGCCCTGACCACCTCACGATCCCCCATCGATTCTGGAGGAAAGTGCGCTATCGCAAGGGTTTTTCAGATGAAGCAGGGCCAAAGAGGGGACGAACGTGGGTGTTGGCCCGAAGATTGCGTGGGAGGGGGTGCGGTGGTGGCGGTACGAACCCCCGGCCGCACGAAAGATATAGATATGGAGATGGATAGGCCCATGGAGACCGATCTCGACCCCGATGGCTGGGTCGCCTGCCCCGGGTGCGACGGGCTGGCGCCCAGGCCGGTGCTCAAGGTCGGCGAGCGGGCGGTGTGCAGGCGGTGCGGCGGGACGCTGCTGGAGCGTAAGCGCCACTCGGTTGACCGCACCCTGGCGGTGGCGATCACCGGCCTGCTGCTGATCGTTCCCGCCGTCCACCTGCCGATCATGGGGATCGCGGCCCAGGGGCGGATGACCGCCGCCACCCTCCTCGGATCCATCCGCCTCCTCATCGACGGCCACCAGTACTTCGTCGCCACCTGCGTGGTGGTGTTCACCGTCGCCATCCCGGTCGTCCGCCTCCTGTCGATCGTCTACGTGCTCCTGCGCATCCGCCTGCACGCGGCGGATCGGCGCCTCCCCCACCTCTTTCGCCTCTACAACGAGCTGGAGGCGTGGGCGATGTTGCACGTCTTCATGCTCGGGATCGTGGTCGCCGTGTACAAGCTGCGGGCGGATGCGGAGCTCGCCTTCGGCCCCGGCCTCGTCGCCTTTGTCCTCCTCCTTGTCTGCGCGACCCTGACCTCCAGGACCCTCGACGAGCAGGTCATCTGGGAGGAGCTGGAGCACGGCCATGCGCCCGATGACCGCTAAAGGGGCGGGGCTCGTGCCCTGCCCCGCCTGCCACAAGCTGAACCGGGCGGACGCGAACGGTCAGGGCCGGTGTGGCCGGTGTGGGGCGCACATCGCCGGCCGCAAGCCGGCGAGCGTTCAGCGCACCTGGGCGTGGACGGTGGCGGCGATGATCGCCTTCATCCCGGCGAATGCCCTGCCGATCATGACCGTCGTGCGCTTCGGCCACGGCCACCCGGACACCATCTTGTCGGGGATCCGCACCCTGATGCAGATGGGGATGGCGCCGGTGGCGATGATCGTCTTCATGGCCAGCGTGGTGATCCCCCTGGGAAAGATCGTCGGCCTGGTCATCCTCCTGGTGAGCGTCCAGCGCCACTCGGCGATCAGGCCGCGCCACAAGGGGATGCTCTACCACATGCTCCACCTCCTCGGGCCGTGGTCGATGCTCGACATCTTCGTGGTCGCCCTGATGGTGGCGGTGGTGCGCCTCGGCTTTATCACCTCGGTGGAGGCGGGGCCCGGTGCCGCCGCCTTCGCCACCCTGGTGATCCTCACCCTGATGGCCACGGAGAGCTTCGACCCGCGCCTGATCTGGGATCAGGCGGAGCCCCACGGAGGCGACGACGATGGGCGATGAGCCGACCCCAATCCGGAGCTCGGCCCAGACCCAGAGCCCGGCCCCGAGCCCGGCCCCCGCACCGGCGCACGACCACCCCACGGAGGCGGCGCAGGTCGTGGTGAAGCCGCGCCTGCCGATCTCCGCGGTCTGGCTGGTGCCGCTGATCGCCCTCGGCTTCGGGGCGTGGCTCGCCTACACCGCCTATGTGGAGAAGGGGGTCCAGATCACCCTCCGCTTCGCGTCGGCGGACGGCATCATCCCGGACAAGACCGAGGTCCGCTACAAGGGGGTCACCGTCGGCAAGGTGACCTCGGTCACCCTCGCGCCGAACTTCGACGGGGTAAACGTGGCGGTGGAGATGGTGCCGGAGACCCGCCCCTTCCTCACCGACCAGACCCTCTTCTGGCGGGTGAGCGCGCAGGTCTCGGCCACCGGCGTGTCGGAGCTGCAGACGCTGCTTTCGGGCGACTACCTCGCGGTGCGCCTCGACCAGCGCGGCGAGGGCAAACCACGACGGGCGTTCGTCGCCCTCAAGGGGCCGCCGCCCCTACCCCGGTCATCCCCCGGCCTCCACCTGGTGTTGCTCGCGGACGAGCTCGGCTCGGTCTCCTACAACACCAAGCTCTTTCACAAGGGGATGGCGGCGGGCCACGTGACCCGTTACGCCTTTGATGCGGCCCTCGGGAAGGTGCGGATCAACGTGGTGATCGACCCCGACCACGCCGCCCTCGTGGGGCGCGACACCCACTTCTGGAACTCCAGCGGCATCGAGGTGAGCGGGGGGATCGGCGGGGTCACGATTCGCAGCGAGTCGCTCACCTCCCTGCTGGCCGGGGGCATCGCCTTCGACTCCCCAACCCCCGACGGGGTGGGCGAGGCGGTGGCGAGCGGCACGGAGTTTCCCCTGGCGGGGAGCTTCGACGAGGCGCGGATGGGACGAACGATCCACCTCACCCTGGCCCGCGACACCGGGGTCCACGAGGGGACGCGGATCCGCTATCAGGGGGTGGAGATCGGCCGGGTCATGGCTATCGACCGGATCGACATGGCCACCGGGACCCTCTCCGCGACCGCCGGGATCGACCCGCGCTTCGCCCCATACCTCTCGGACGCCACCCGCTTCTTCGTGGTCGCACCACAGATCGGCCTCTCCGGCATCCATCATCTCGACGCCCTGGTGGGAGGGCCGTACATCACCCTGCGACCGAAGGTGGGGACGCCGCGCTCCGAGTTCCAGGTCCTGACCCACGAGCCGCCCCTCGACCCCACGGCGCCGGGGCTCCACCTGACCCTCCGCGCTCGCGAGGCGACCTCCCTGCGGCGCGGCTCCCCGATCCTCTACCACGGGGTGAAGGTGGGCACCGTCCGCCGGGTCGCACTGCGCGCCAACGGCGACACCGAGGTCTCGATCCTCATCGCCCCGGAGCACGCCGGCCGGGTCCGCCGGGGGAGCCGCTTCTGGAACGTCAGCGGCGTGCGGTTCCGGGGCGGCCTCCAGGGGTTCCAGGTCGAGGGCGCCTCGGTGGAGAGCGTGCTCGCCGGCGGTATTACCTTCGAGACCCCGGCCGAGGGGGACCGGCGCGCGGTCAAGAACGGCCACACCTTCGACCTCTTCCCGACCCCGGCAGCGGCGCGCGAGACGGCGACCGCCACCCTGGTCCTCGACTCGGCCTCGGGGGTGGCGGCCGGGCGGACACGGATCCTCTACCGCGGCGCCAGGATCGGCTCGGTCCACGGAGTCGAGCTCTCCGACGACCTGGCGACGATCACCGCCCGCGTCGGCCTCCTCCCCCGCTTCCAGCCGCTCCTGCGCGACGGCACGCGCTTCTGGACGGTGGCGCCGCGCCTCGGCCTCACCGGCGTCGACGCCGAGGCGCTTTTCAGCGGCACCTACGTCACCCTCCGCCCCGGCGACGGCCCGCCACGCGACCGCTTCGTCGCCGGCGACCGGCCGCCGGTGGACAGCGTTCTC
>JAJRSX010000196.1 GCA_024278555.1 bacterium
CCCCCCCACCCCCCTCGGTAGGAGGGGGGGCACCCCCGACCCCGGCCCCACGGGCCGGCCACGCCGGCGGCGCGGATCGCGGGTACAACCCGCTCCTACCACCCCTCCCCGGCCCCCGTCGCGAATGGTCAAATAGCAATAGCGCATGCTTGACCCCCGGGGTTTGGTGAAAAATGGCTCGGGGCCGCCCCCCATTGGTCGCCACGTCTCCGGGGTCCCCCGTTGCAAGCCCTCGTCCCACGGCCGGGTGAGCACCGCTCCGCGATCTGCTATCGTCCCGCGCTCTTGAAGGAGTCTGCCGCCGATGCTTGAGGTCCTTACCAAAGGGTTCCGTGCCGCCCGCCTACGCCTGCGCGGCGAGGCGGAGATCACCGATGCCAACGTCGACGCCGCCCTGCGCGACCTGCGCCGGGCACTGCTCGAGGGTGATGTCGCCCTCGATGTCGCCAAACGGTTTCTTGCCCGGGTCAAGGAGGAGGCCCTCGGTCAGGTCGTCCGCCTGAAGGCGGGCAAGGGCGACGACGAGGTCCGGGTCACCGCCGGTGACCACTTCACCCGCATCTGCCAGGAGCAGCTCACCGCCCTCATGGGGGCGGGCGAAACCGACCTCGCCCTGGAGACGACCAAGAAGGGGCCGGCGGTGCTGCTGCTGGTCGGCCTCCAGGGCTCCGGTAAGACCACCACCGCCGCCAAGCTGGCGCGCAACCTCAAGAAGGAGGGGCGCAAGCCGCTCCTGGTGGCCGCCGACGTCTACCGGCCGGCGGCGATCGACCAGCTCGCCGTTCTCGGTGAGCGGATCGACATCCCGGTCTACCGCGAGGAGGGGGAGGACGCGGTCAAGATCTGCAAGCGAGGGGTGGCCGCGGCGACGAAGGAGGGACGCGACGTCGTCATCCTCGACACCGCCGGCCGTCTGGTGGTGGACGAGCCGCTCATGCGCGAGCTCGACAAGATCGCCAAGGCGACCCGGCCGAGCGAGACCCTGCTGGTCTGCGACGCGATGATCGGCCAGGAGGCGGTGACCACCGCCACCGCCTTCCATGACCGCCTGTCGCTCACCGGCGCGGTGCTGACCAAGCTCGACGGTGACGCCCGCGGTGGTGCGGCCCTCTCCATCCGCGAGGCGACCGGCGTCCCGATCAAGTTGGTCGGCATGGGCGAGGGGCTCGACCGGCTGGAGCCGTTTCGCCCCGAGGCCCTCGCCTCACGCATCCTCGGCATGGGCGACGTCGACGGCCTGATGTCCGACTTCTCCCGCGCCGTGGACGACGAAGAGCAGGCGGAGGAGGCTGCCAAGAGGGCGCTGGCCGGCGAGCTCGACTTCGAGATCTTCCTCGACCAGCTCCAGACCCTCGGCCGCATGGGGTCGCTGACCGACCTGATGGCCAAGCTCCCCTTCTTCGCGGACGGCGGCCTCCCGGAGGGGCCGATCGACGACACCGAGCTGAGACAGGCGAAGGTCCTCATCCAGTCGATGACCCTGGAGGAGCGACGCAAACCGTCGCTCTTGGAGCGCTCGCCGAGCCGCCGCAAGCGGATCTGCAAGGGGGCCGGCCTGTCGGCCAAGGCCCTCAAGGCGCTGATGAAGAAGCTGGAGATGATGCGCCAGATGATGGCCGTCATGGGTACCCAGGCGACCGGCGGCGGCCTCATGTCGAAGGTGCCGGGGCTGCGCCGCGTCTCCCAGCTCAAGCAGATGCGCAACCTCGATCCGGCAGCTCTGGCCGGCGGCGGCCTCGGTGGGGCCATGCCGGGACTCGGCGGCGCGGGCGCCATGGGTCCCCTCGGCGGCCCCGGCCTCCCTCCGCCCTCTGCCCCCCGCCCGAAGGTCAACCGCACCAAGGCCAAGGCAAAGCGCAAGGCGCAGCGCAAGGCAAGGAAGCGGAAGAAGAAATAGGGAGGCAGGGGGGAGGGAGGTAGGGGTGGAGCCGACTTGCAGCCGGCGGTTTTTTCGGCGGAATCTTCGATCGTCAGCCCGAAGAGATGTCCACCCCACCCCCCCTACATCCCGACTTCCCTCCCCCCCTCCCCCCCCTACCCATGTACGCCGCCATCGACCTCGGCACCAACTCGTGTCGGCTGCTCATCGGCGAGGTGGTCGACGGCCGCCTGCGCAGCCACCACGACCGGTGGGAGGTGGTACAGCTCGGCCGTGGGGTCGATGAGACCGGCCGCCTCGATCCGGAGCGTGCCGACGCGGTGGTGGCACTGCTCGCCGACTACGCGCGCGACTGCGACCGCCACGGCGTGGAGCAGGTAGCGGCGGTGGCCACCTCGGCGATGCGCGACGCCGCCGACCGCGACGCATTCCTCACCCGCGTCCGGCGTCAGACCGGGATCCCCCTGAAATTGATCTCCGGCGAGGTCGAGGCGCGCCTCTCCTTTCGCGCCGCCATCGCGGCCCTGGCCACGCCCCCGGAGGAGGTGGTGGTCGTCGACTTCGGCGGCGGCTCCACCGAGGTAATCCTCGGCCGCGGCGGGACGGTGGCAAAGGCGGTGAGCCTGGAGGTCGGCTCACGCCGGATGCTCGAACGGTTCCTGGTGACCGATCCCCCCACCGAGGCGGAGTGGCGGGCGATGGAGGACCACCTCGCCGCCGCCGTCGCCGACCTCCCCCCGGCCGGCGACGGCGCACCCCTGGTCGGGATCGGCGCCACCGTCACCCACCTCTCGGCGATGCTCTTCGGCGGCGACGGCCAGCGCCCCTTCGACGCGACCCAGCTTGCCCCCCTCACCCATCGGGTGCGCATCACGCCGATGGCGGCGCGCCGAGACTTCATCGGCCTCGACCCGAGCCGCGCCGACGTCATCGTCGCCGGCTGCGGCATCGTGGCGGCGATCCTCGACCGCTTCCGCCGCCCGATCCTGCCGTCGCCCTACAGCCTCCGCCACGGGCTACTGCTCGACCGGTTCGGTCCCACCCGCTGAGAGGAGCCGCGGAACATAGTGACTGGCGAGAAAGTCGATGTTCCCGAGACCTCGAGGGAGTGGGAACACGAAAGCACGAAAAGTTCAAAACACGAAAGAATTCAATCGGTTGTTTTTCGTGCTTTCCCCCTTTCGTGGTTTCGTGTTCCAGCGGTGTGAA
>JAJRSX010000197.1 GCA_024278555.1 bacterium
GATGGTGATCTCGCCCTTGTCGATCTTTGCCTTGACCGCCTCCGCCTCCTCGCGGGTCTTCAGGACCACCATCTGGATCTTGCGCGACTCAGGGATGGCGATCTTCTCCCGGTTCTCCTTGTAATAGGCGCGGATCTCTTCCGCGCTCGGGGCGAACCGGTCGACGAGCTGGTCGCGCCGGAGGTTGATCAGCCGTACCTTCTCATACTCGTCCAGCCGGGCCTGAAAGATCGGCTCCTTTGCCAGGCCGGCCTCACGCCCCTTGCGCGCCATCAGGCGGTTGTCGATCAGGTCGTCCACCATCTCCACCCGCTTTGCGGTGGTCGGGGCGATGGAGACGGTGGTGCTCACCTCGCTCCAGGTGATCGGGCTCCCGTCGAGCTCGGCCACCACCGTCTCCGGCGTGCGTCCCGGGTCACCCGCGGGATCCAGCGCCTCATTGTGGAGGGTGATCTTGCTCCCCTTGCGCAGGCGGTCGCGCATGGTGGCGATCCGCTCCTGGAAGCGCGCCTTGCGGATTTTTGCCTCGATGGCGAGCTTGAGGTCGTCGGTGAGCTCGGTCTTCGTGGTATCCACCTTGTCGCGGTAGAACCTCTCCACCTCGTCCGCGCTCACCGCCAGCTCTCCCACCAGGTACTTCTGCTTGTACAGGTGAGCGAGGGTGGAGTCGGCGTAGCGCTTCACGTCGTGACGCACCACCGGGGTCTCGCCGAGCCCCTCTCGCTTCCCGTCGAGGTAGAGGAGATCGGCGCTGATGATCTTGTCGAGGAGGGTGAGACGTGCCTGGTTGCGCTCCGGGGTGCCGGGGGCCGGGATGGTCATCCCCACCACCGCGGAGGAGTTAATCATGGTGTCGATCTGGTGCATGGTGATCACCTGATCGCCGACCTTGGCGATCGCATCGGCGGGCAGGTCCGCCACGGCCGGGGTAGACGCCATTACCATACAGAGCGCCACGGCGGCTCCACGCCACTGAGTCATGCTGGTCATCAAACTCTCCTTCTCGTCATGCGTTGACAGTCGGTTGGTTGGGACAGGGGGGTCGAGGGCAGACGGCGCTCTTGGTTGCGGTGCAGCGGAGCGGCGAGCCTTGTCCCGCCTCTTCGCCCTCTCTCTCGGCCATCCGTGGAGAGGGGGGTGGTGGCCACGGTTCGATCGTCTGAGAAAATCCATTGGGGAGGGGAAACCATAGCCCGCCAGCCATTCTTCGGAACAGGGGGCGGACTCTGTAGCTCCGAGTTGATGGCGGGGGCAAAAAAATGGAGGGGCGACAGGCCCCTCCATCTACAGCCACTGCTTTTCGCGAGAGAATGAGGGCGGGGAGGTCGCCCTCCCCGCCCTCGCGGGTTTGCTCCTGATCAGAGGCTGATCAGGGTTGCGTCCCTGTTAGTAGCCGCAGGTGTCGCCGGCTACGGCGTTGGCGACCGCCTCCCACACGGAGGCGGAGACGCGGCCCTCGGTGAGGTGGGCCTTCCACTTCGCGTTGGCACAGCTCACATCCGACGAGTTGTCACCATGACACCCCTGGCAGACCGTGGTCAGGGGGTTGGTCGCGCCGGAGACGCCGCCGAGGAGCGCAGTCTCCACCTTGTCCATGGTGGCACGGGAGACGCGGCCCTTCATGGCGTGCTCCAGCCACTCCTCCTTGTTCGGGGCGACCTCGGAGCTCTTGTCGCTGTGGCAGTTGGTGCACACGGACGCGGTCGGGTCGGCCTCGTCGGTGTAGGTGTGCATCCAGCTCACCGCGGCGTCAAAGTCCGCCTTGATCGGCTGGCCGTTGTAGGTGAGCTTGTCGGTCCAGTCCATGACGCCGTCGGCATTGGCGTCGTGGCAGGCGCCGCACTTCAGCGGCCCAAGGCTGCCGTCCGCGTTCAGGTCCGCGGCCTGCGCCTGGGAGGTGGTGTCGATCGCGGTCGTCGGGTAGAGACCGTGGATCGACTCGTGGCAACCCTGACAGGTGATGTCCTGGTGGCCGCGGGTGTAGCGGAACAGGGCCGGCTTCCGCGGGTAGTTGAACGGCGGGAAGGGGTTCTGGCTGCCGCTCTGCTCCACGTACGGCGAGGCGTGGCAGTCGGCGCAGTGGGGCTCGCCCGGGGAGAGCCAGTGGTCACGGCCATCGCTTGCCGCGGAGAAGGGCACCGGCACGGCGGCCTGGCCCGGGCCGGTGAGGGTCGCCTGGGCGGCGGCCACGCAATCACCGGTGGTGCAGAAGTCGAGGATGTTGACGGAGAGATCGCCGTCCCCATCCGCGGTGTCACAAATGATGAAGTCCGGCGAGCCGTCGCCGTTGCAGTCCGGGCCGGGGACGCCAAGGCCGGAGCTGCACTGGGTGGGATCGGTGGACAGGTTGACCTCGATGGTCGCCACCATACCATCCTGTTGCCAGGAGGCCGGGGCACCGAAGAGGGTGGCGACGTGGTCGCACAGCCCCGGGTCGGGCGTCCAGATCGCCGCCGTGTCGGCGTTGGTCTTCGGGTCGAGCCAGGCGATTGCCTGGGCCTCGGTGATACCGAGGCCGGCGGCGACGTCGGCCAGGGTCGGGGCATTACGCACCGTGGTGCCGACGTTGTTCACCGGGTCGGACCAGTTGTCCGCCTTCCACATCTCCTGGGAGAGCTGGGTGTGGCAGTTGGTGCACCAGATCCCCTTGTCGGTGCCGGAATCGCTGACCACGTTGTCCACCAGCCACTGGCCCACGGCGTTCATGTGGCTCGGGGTGGTGGCGTCGGCGTTGCGGTTGCGGTTGGAGTGGACGTCGCGACCGACGAAGCAGCCGCCGGCGGCGTCACGGTTGTCGCCCGCGGACTGGGCGTTGAGGCCCAGCTCGGTGATCGGGTAGCCGGTCATGTCACCGTCGGAGCGGTGCGCCGGGTGGCACCCCTGGCAACCGCCGTTGCGGTTGTTGCTGTCCATGAAGGGGTTGTTCTGGTGGTTGCGGTGGATGGCCTCGGTCAGGGGCGGGATGAGATTGCCATCCGGACCGTAAGCGGACTTGAGGACCGCGATCACGTTGTCCGCGTGGCAGCGGTGGCAGAGGACCACCTCGTGGCCGAGGCGGGTGTTCTGCGGGATGTCGCTGGTGTCGGACAGGTTGCCGTTGGCGTCGAGGGTGACGCCGGGGAAGTTGGCGGTAAACGAGGTGTCGTGCTCCTGGTCGTGGACGGCGAGCATCGAGACCGCGGCCGCCTTCAGGCGCGAGTACCAGTCGGAGTCACCCGCGGCGA
>JAJRSX010000198.1 GCA_024278555.1 bacterium
CCCCTCCGCCCCCGCCACCTCCCTCTTCCGGGCGGCGGCGAGCCGTATTGCCACCGGCGGCCGCAGTGGCAACCTCACCGTCGGCGCCAACGGCCTCGCCCTCCACCTCACCGCCCAGGGGGGCGCCGCGGCAGCGGTCGAGCTATCGACCGGCAATGGCGCCGACACCACCCGCGAACGTCGCACCGCCGCGGCGGCCTACCAGGTCGACCTCGACCTCAACGTCGCCTTCTCCGCCGCCCTGGCCGGCCAGCAGGCGCGCCTCTCCGACCTCGACCCCGCGCTTCTCAACGACTTCACCGCCGCCTTCAACGCCCTCGATGGCAGCAAGGCCCACCAGCGTGCCTTCTTCCGCGCCACCGACCACCTCTTCGACGCCCTGGAGCAGGAGGTGGGGCTCTCCTCCACCGGACTCGACGACGAGGCCGAGGTGGTCAAGGGGGCGGTGCGCGACTTCTTCCACGAGGTGAAGGCGATGGACCGCCTGGTACGCAGGACCGTCGGCGGGGTCGCCGAGGTCGCCGACCGGCTCGCCCGCCGGGCGGCCCAGGTGGTGGCGAAGGTCGCTGCGAGCGAAGCGCCGCCGATCCAGCGACTGCGGCAGGCGGACCAGCTCATCGGCGACACCGCGATCGACGGCGGCGCCCGCCGCCACCTGCGCCACCTCGTCGATCGCCTCCTGGCGCGCGGCGACGAGGAGGGTAAGCGGCAGGAGGTCGGCGCCCGCCTCCAGGGCGCCCGCGACGCCCTCACCGCCGCCGAGCCCCACCACCTCCGCCGCGCCGGCCACGCCCTGGAGCGCGCCCTCGATCGCGACGACCCGTCCGAGGCGGCGGCCCACCGCTTTGCCAAAGCGCTTACCGACGGCGACGACCACGCCGAGGGGAACGACCGCGCCGCCCGACCCCGTAGCTGACGGTACGCGAGGCAGGTTGCGAGCCTGTCGGGTCAACAGCCTGGTGCCGGAGGTGGGAATCGAACCCACATGAGGTTGCCCCCGCTGGATTTTGAGTCCAGTGCGTCTACCAGTTTCACCACTCCGGCGCACCGGCAAGCGTGGCACCGGGGCGGAGAGGCGGTCAAGCGTGGGGTTGACGGCGGACCCGTCCGTTCCCTTATTTCATCGTGTGTTGTCTTGACTAGAGGGTGGCCGGGGCCGACCCTTCGCCGTTGCTTTCTTGGAGGTTTCGATGCCGATTTATGAGTACGTCTGTAACAAGGGCCACGAGTTCGAGGTCAATCAGGGAATGAATGACGTGCCCCTGAGCCGCTGCCAGGTGGACGGCTGCCGCGCCGGGGCCCGGCGGCTAATCTCCCTCAGCGGCTTTGCCCTCAAGGGGGGCGGCTGGTATGCGGACGGCTACCACGGCGCCAACGGCAAGGGGGCCAAGGCGAACAACGGCAACGGCAAGAGCAAAGAGAAGAGCGGCAACACCGGCGGCTGCGGCAACAACTGCGCCTGCGCCGCCAACAAGGGGAGCGGCGACAAGTAGGCGGGTTGCAGGTGCGACGGTGGCGGCGACGCGCCACCGGTCGTGGAGGGGGGCGGTGCGCCGTCCCGGTGCGCGCAGCACAGGGGGGTGAGTCCGCAGGGCCGGGGAGAGGTGGCTACCCCTTGCGGCCGGTGAGCTCCTGGCGGAGGTCTTCGATCTCGCGCATGAGGCGGCGCTGGCGGGAAAAGATCATCCCGAGGTAGCCGAAGAGGATCGTCCAGAAGGCGGCGTAGCCGGCAAAGAGGAAGTCGAGGAACTTGTCAGGTGACATGGAGGACACAACGGTCTCCTGGGAGAGGGGGGGGGACGAGGGGCGGTCAGCCGCGCTCGGGGGGGGCCACGTCGGCCTCGCGGTAGAGGTGGTCGACCTCGTCCTGGAGGAGCTCGACGACGATGCGGCGCAGGAGCAGGGCGATGAAGAGGCAGAGCATGGCGATCATGCAGACGCGGAGGGTCTGGCTCATCGGCGGGGCCAACCCCGACCCCTTACCGCCCATGATCACCGGCGCCGGGTGCTGGGTCCGCCACCAGCGGATCGACATGTAGACGACGGGCACGTCGAGGAAGCCGAGGATCCCCACCACCGCCGCCAGGTTCGCCTTGCGGCTCCCCTCGGGGAGGTAGGCGCGGAGCATCAGATAGGCGACGTAGATGAGCCACAGGACCAGGGTGGTGGTGAGCCGGGCGTCCCAGGTCCACCAGATCCCCCAGATCGGCTTCGCCCAGATGGGGCCGGTGATGAGCACCACGCTACAGAAGACGACGCCGATCTCCGCCGACGCCTGGGCGGCGATATCCAGCCCCCGGCGGCGGGTGAAGAGGTAGGCGAGGCTCGCCAGGAAACAGATAAAGAAGGCGAGGAAGCTCACCATCGCCGACGGCACGTGGAAGTAGAAGATCCGCTGGACGTTGCCCATGGTCCGCTCCATGGGAACGAAGTGGAAGACCATGTAGAGGGCCCAGACGATCGCCCCCCAGGCGATCGCGGTGGCAACGTTGGCGGCGGTGTGGAGACGCTCGAGTCGCATCATTCCTCCAGCACAAAGTCGAAGAGCAGCGTCGATGTTACGAGAAAGATCACATCGTACAGGGCGAGCATGCGGATGAAACTGGTCAACCCCTCGGTCTCGTGGTTGAGGATCAGGCCGGTGGATTGTACGGCGCCGATGATCACCGGCACGATGATCGGGAAGAGGAGCACCGGCAGCATCACCTCGCGTAGGCGGGTGTTGGCGCTGATCGCCGCCAGGAGCGTCCCGACGGCGGTGAAGCCAATGGTCCCGAGGAGGCAGACGAGGAGCAGCGGTGGGATCTCAGTGGTGAGCGAGAGGTTGAAGAAGAGGACGAAAAAGGGCAGCAGGATCGCCTCGGCGATGAGGGTGAAGCAGAGGTTGGCGAGCCACTTGCCGAGATAGATGGCGCCGCGGTCCATGGGGGTGAGCAGGACCCCGGAGAGGCAGCCGTTCTCCTGCTCGGAGGCGAAGGCGCGGTTGAGACCCAGCACCCCGGCGAAGGTGAAGGCGACCCAGAGGATCCCCGGCCCGATGGCCAGGACCATCTCGCGATCGGGGTTGAAGGCGAAGTTGAAGATCACCAGCACCAGGAGGGCGAAGAGCAGCATCGCGCTCATCGCCTCACGGGTGCGCCACTCCAGCCGCAGGTCCTTCATGAAGATGGTGAAGAGCTGCTGCAAGAACCTCATTTTTTTCGCGGCAAGAGTGGTCTTGGGAAGGACGGTGGTGGTGCGGTCTCAGCGCCATCTCTCGGGCAGGGCGCGGCCGCGAAAAAAATCACTGCAGCGACTCTTCGTACAGGGCATCGAACTCCTCGCGCGACAGGGCCGCCGCCGGGGTGTGGTGGATCACCTCGCCGCGCCGGAGGATGGCGATATCGGTGGCCATGGTGAAGCCGAGGTGGTGGTCGTGGGTAGTGAGCAGGACCGTGTGGTGCGCCTCGCGGAACCCCTCGATGAGCTCATTGAGGGTCGCCACCGAACGCTGATCCAGCCCGGTGTACGGCTCGTCCAGGAGCAGGATGTCGGGTCGGTGGAGGAAGGCGCGGGCGATCGCCAGCCGCTGCGCCATGCCGCGGGAGAAGTGGCGCGCCCGGCTGTTCGCCCGGTGGATCAGGTCGACTCGGGTGAGGACCTCCTCGCACCGCGCCTCCAGGTCGTCAACCTGGTAGAGGCGGCCGTAGAAGCGGAGGTTCTCCATGGCGCTGAGGTCGCCGTACAGAAACAGCTCATGGGAGACCACACCGAGGTGGCCGCGGATCGCCGCCGCCTCCTTGTGGGCGTCGAGGCCGGCGATCTTCAACTCCCCGGAGGTGGGACGCATGAGCCCGGCGGCGATGCGCAAAAAGGTCGTCTTGCCGGCACCGTTGTGGCCGAACAGGGCGGTCACCCCGCCGCGCGGGACGTCCAGATCGACGCTCCGCAGGGCGGTGATGCGGCCAAACCGCTTCGCCACCCCGCGCGCCTCGACCGCATACCCGGTCGCCCCCCCTCCCGCCTGATTCATCCCATCGCCCGGTCGAGGTGCTGCACCGTCTGATCGAGCTGCTCCAGGAGCTCGGCGCGACGCCGCTGGTGTTGACGACGGCTGATGGAGCCCTCTGCGAGGCGATCGTCGAGGGCGGCGATGGCGGCGACCAGGCTCTCCTTGAGGCGCAGCGCCTCCTTTTCGCCCTTGGCGACGCCGTTGGCCGCGGGGCGCGGCGTGCCGCCCATGAGGAAGGCGGCGGCGATGAGGATGACGCCCATGCCGCCGGCCACCAAGGGGATCAGCCGCTGGGTACGGTTGGGCTCGATCGCCACCTGGAACTGGCCGCGTCCGCCGCCCACGGCGGTGCCGCCGGAGAGCGCCACACTGATCCGGCTCCCCGCCTTGGCCGCCTCACCGTGGACGTAGATGAGGTCGCGCTCGACGTTTCTGTCCATGACCTTCAGCGGAGCGACCGGGGTGACAGTGACGTCCGCCGGCTGGACGAAGAGGTCGACCCTGGGCAGGTCGTACGGCAGGCGGGCCTCGTAGCGGAGCTGCTTGCCCGGGTAGGGGAGGCCGTAGTTGACGGTGATCTGGGTCACCCCGGGGCGGATCGGGTAGTCGACGGTAAACAGCTCCGGGTCGTTCGTGGCCACCGGCTCGCGCTGCACCGGCTGCCCCTGGGCACGCACGCTGATAGCGGTCTCGCCGGTGCGCCCCTTGGGCAGGAAGACGCGGAAGAGGCCGCCCTCCTTGTACAGGGCGCGGTTGCCCGTGTTGGTCACCTGGATCAGCTCGTCGACACGAAAGATCCGGCCGTCGGTGCGCAGCAGCCGCCGCTCGCTCACCTCCACCCCGGCCCACTGGTCGCTCACGTCAAAGACGGTGAACTCGACGCTCGCCGGGGCGCCGGTGAGGCGCAGGGGCTGGTTGTAGGTCACCCCCTTGTACTCGGCGCGGACGAGAAAAAAGGGCGCCTTCGCCTGCACGTTGGTGAGCTGGAAGCGGCCGTCGGTAGCGGTGGTAGAGGCGACCTCCTCCATCCCCAACGACGGCGCGATGAGGGCGATCTCCACCGGCCCGAGGGTCGCCCCCGGCGTCCCCATGTGGATGACGCCGGTGATGGTTGCCCCTGCCCCCTGCCCCTGGGCCGCGGACGACCAGGCCACCCCAATAACGAGCACGAGGGCCGCCAGGAGGCGCTGGAGGGGCGCACCAGCGGTGCCGGCAATAACGGTCTGTTCAGCCATACTGCTCATCCTTGGGGTTCGCGAAAACGCAGCGTTATTTTTTCGTGAGCCCTCAGCTCGCCGCCTGGCCACACTCGGGACAAAAACGGCTACCCGCGGCCAGCGATGCGCCGCACTTGCGGCAGGCCGTAGCGCTGGCGGTCCGGTGCTGGGCGATCTCCCGTTCGAGGGCGGCGCGCCCCACCCCGCCGTGGAGGCGGTCGATCCGCTCGATGGTCGCGGCCGCCTCCTGCTTCAGATGGCCCCGCATCGCCTGGTAGTCGGCATCACCGACCTTCCCCATCTCGTGGTCGAGATCGAGGTCCTTGATGTTCGCGTAGATCCGCTCCTTGGCGATGAAGAGGTCCTCCGCCCCGAGGTTCACCTTCGCATAGGTGCGACCGCGCCACACGTATGGGAGGAGGGTATAGGCGAGGGCCGCGAGGGCGGCCGTAAAGAGGATGATGTCGATCATAGGTCGCGAAGCTCCTCTTCGATCTGATCCGAGTGGGAATCCGGCCCCATGTCGGCGGCCGTACCCGCACCCCCTGCAGCGGCTGTTTCGGCGGCGGGGGAGAGGGTCGACCACCGCCGGAGGAGCAGGAGGATCACCACCACCGCGATGCTCAGGAGCACCCCGGGGGCGATCCAGGCGGTGATGTTGAAGCCGCTGGTGGGGGGCGCCGAGAGGACCACCAGCCCCATGTCATCGACGAAGCCGTTGATGATCTCCTGATCGCCCCGGCCCGCCAGGATCTCCTTGTCGACGCGGGCGCGCATCGGGGTGGCCGAGCCGCACTGGAAGTGGTTGCAGTCATCGAGGACCAGGTTGCAGCCGCACTGGCACACGAGCCGCTTGCAGATCGAGTGGAACCGCTTTACCTGAACCGGGTCGGTGAGGCTGGTGTGGATCGAGGCCGCCGAGGCGCCGCCCCCGGGGGAGCTGGAAGAGACGGAGGCGTTGC
>JAJRSX010000199.1 GCA_024278555.1 bacterium
CTCGCCGACCTGATGGTGCGCGGTGGCCGGGTCAACGAGGCGCGCACCCTTCTGGACGGTGCGTTGACACGCTTTCCCACCAGTGCTCGAATCCGCCTCGAATTGGGCAAGCTACTCATCCGTACGCGCGACTACCGCGCCGCCCTTCGCATCCTCAAGGAGGGGCAGCGCCTCGCCCAGGATCCCACCGTGCGCGAGGCGATCGCGCGGCAGCTTGACATCCTCGAGTAGCGTGTCCGGTCCCCGCTCTCCCGCATCCCATGCCCAACCCCTTCTCCACCCTGGGTCAGTACCTCCGCCGCGAGCGAGAGATGCGCGGTGTCAGCCTCGCCGAGGTGAGCGAGGAGACCAAGGTCAAACGCCACTTCCTGGAGGTGATCGAGGCGGGTGAGCACGGTGGGCTGCCATCGCCCATCTACGTGCGCGGCTTCCTGCGCTCCTATGCCGCCTTCATCGGTCTGGAGGCGGCTGACGTTCTGCAGCGCTACCAGGAGGCCCTCGATCAAGAGGCCGCGGCCGAGGCACAGGCGGCGACTCCGGAGCCGGCGGCGACGCCGCCGACCTCCGGGGCGATCGTCGAGCGGATCCTCCGCCCGGCCGACGACTCGCGGATGCGTGAACGGCGCAAGGACCTCGTCGTCGGCGGCATCTTCGGTGTCCACCAGGGGCGCAACCGCATTCGCGGCCGCTCCCTCCTGTTCGGCAGCGTTGCGGGTGCGGGGCTGCTGGTCATCGTCGGTATCTACCTCCTCACCCAGCTCCTGTCGGCACCAAAGGAGCGGGTGACCACCTACCGGGAGAACATGGCCCGGACGCTCGCCACCGACCTGCCGGAGCCGGCGCGGACCCACAAGGACCTCACCGCCAACGGGCCGGTCCTCGACACCCTGCCGCCGAAGGAGCTCGCCGCACCATCGGTGCCGCGGGTGGCGCCGCCGCGACCGCCGACCCTCACCGCACCGCCGGCGGCCACCCTCACCACCTCGACGCCGTCCCACACCCCCACGCCGCCGCCGTTGCCCGCCCCCACCGCCGTCCCCTCCCACGCCGCCGGCCACCACCTCATCATCGAGGCCCACGAGCGGAGCTGGCTGGCGGTGCGGATCGACGACACCACCACCAAGGAGTTTATGCTCGTCCCCGGCGATCGGGTAAAGCTCGCCGCCCGCAGTGGCTTCGCCCTCACCGTCGGCAACGCCGGCGGCATCGTCCTCACCGTCGACGGCAAGCGCCACCCCCACCTGGGCGACCACGGCCAGGTGGTGCGTGACCTCCACGTGCCATAGGTTCTGCGAACGACGGATTTCATCCATAGGGTAGGAGTCGGCTCCCGCCGGCGATAGCGGCCCGTAGGGCCGGCGGGGCCTCCGGCCCCGGATCGCGGGCGGGAGTTCCCTCCCACCACAGCCCCCATCACCCCATGGCCGACCCCATCGAGACCAAGACCGCCGACCTCGCCGCCGCCCTGACGGCGAGCGAAGAGATGGCGCGGATGCGCGATGCCGAGGCGCGGGTCGCCGGCGACCCGGCGGCCGCCGCCCTGTTGCGCGGCTACCTGGAGGCGCAGGGGGCCTATGCCGCCCACCCCACCGCCGACGGCGCCGGGGCGCTCAGTGCCGCCCTGGAGGCGGCCCGCGCCCAGCCCGAGATTGCCGCCCTGATGGCGGCGCAGCAGGCGCTCCTGGCCCGCGTGCAGCAGGCCCAGAACGCCCTCTGGCGGGCCATCGGCATCGAGCCCGACACCGGCTGCGACTCCCGCCCATCTGGCACCCCGCCCTCCGAGACGGTATAAACCCGGCCCCCTCGCAGCCGACGTAGCTCAGCCGGTAGAGCAGCGCATTCGTAATGCGCAGGTCAGCGGTTCAAGTCCGCTCGTCGGCTCCAGGGGAAAGCCCCGGCTTCGGCCGCCCGGAGCAATCATGCGTCTCTATAATTCTTTGACCCGCAAGAAGGAGGAGCTCGTCCCCCTGAGGGAGGGGGAGGTGTCGATCTACGCCTGCGGGGTGACGGTGTACGACGATTGCCACGTGGGCCATGCGCGTGGGGCGGTCTTTTTTGATGTCCTGCGCCGCTTTCTGGAGCATCGGGGGCTGAAGGTCACCTACGTGCGCAACTTCACCGACGTCGACGACAAGATCATCCGCCGCGCCAACGAGGAGGGGGTGTCGTGGCGGGAGATCGCCGATCGGTACATCGAGGCCCACGAGCGCGACATGGGGGCGTTGGGGGTGCGGCCGGCGACGATCGAGCCGAAGGCGACCGACCATGTCGACGAGATCGTTGAGCTGGTGCGCGACCTGGAAGGGCGTGGCCTCGCCTATGCCGCCGGCGGCGATGTCTTCTACCGGGTACGCCGCTTCGCGGACTACGGTCAGCTCTCGGGGAAGCGGGTCGATGAGCTCGAGTCCGGCGCCCGGATCGAGGTGAACGACGTGAAGGAGGACCCCCTCGACTTCGCCTTGTGGAAGGGGAGTAAGCCGGGGGAGCCGGCGTGGGAGAGCCCGTGGGGTCCGGGGCGGCCCGGGTGGCACATCGAGTGCTCCGCCATGTCGATGAAGATCCTGGGGCGTGAGTTCGATATCCACGGCGGCGGCCGCGACCTCCTCTTCCCGCACCACGAGAACGAGATCGCCCAGTCCTGCGGGGCCGGCGCCGGTTTTGCCCACTGCTGGGTCCACAACGGCTTCGTCAACATCGACAACGAGAAGATGTCCAAGTCCCTGGGCAACTTCTTCACCATCCGCGAGATCCTCGACCGCTTCCCGGCGGAGGTGGTGCGCCTCTTCCTGCTGTCCACCCACTACCGCTCGCCGATCGACTTCTCCGACCGGGCGCTCACCGAGGCGCGGGCGGCGGTGGATCGGGTCTACACCTTCCTCAAGCAGGCGGAGCAGGGGGCGGCGGAGGGGTGGCGCGAGGCCCCGGCGGCGCTGGTGGCGGCGGTCGACGGCCTGGAGGTCGACTTCGACACCGCCATGGACGACGACGTGAACACTGCCGCGGCCCTGGCGGCGATCTTCGAGCGGGTGCGCCTCTTTAACCGGGTCCTCACCGAGGGCGACGGGGCGGCGGGGCGCGCGGCGGCCGCCGCCATGGCGGCGGAGGTGCGGCGCCTCGGCGCGGTCCTCGGCCTCTTTCAGGATGACCCGGAGGGGTGGTTCCACGCCGGCGTCGACCTCGACGAGCAGGAGATCGAGGCGAAGATCGCCGCGCGGCTGGCAGCGCGCGAGGCGAAGGACTGGGCGCGCGCCGACGCCATCCGCGACGAGCTCGCCGGAGCCGGCATCGTCCTGGAGGACGGCGGCGGCAAGACCACCTGGCGGCGGGGGTAGCGCACCTCTCCATGTCCCGTCGTCCCGAACAGCTCACCCCGGTCTACGGCCTCCACGCGGTGGCGGCGGCGCTCGCGGCCGGTCGCGGGCGGGAGCTGTGGCTGGCGCGCAAGGAGGGGGCGGCGACGGTGCGGCTCAGAAATCTGGCGGAGGCGGGGAGGGTGCGGGCGCGGCGCGCCACCGCCGAGGAGATCCGGGTCCACGCCCCCCAGGGCGGCGACCAGGGGTGCCTCCTGCTCGCCGCTGCCCTGCCTCGGCTCGATATCGCCGCCCTCGTGGCCCGTTTGGAGGGGCGCGCCCATGGCCTCGTCTTGCTCCTCGATCGGGTCCAGGACCCTCACAACCTCGGCTCCTGCCTGCGCACCGCCGCCTGCTTCGGGGTCGACGCGGTCATCGCCCCGAGCCGCCGCAGCGCGGCGCTGACCCCGGCGGCGGTGAAGGTGGCGAGCGGCGCCGCCGAGCGGGTGCCGGTGGTGGCGGTGGGCTCCATCCTCGACGCGGTGGAGCGGTTGAAGGGGGCAGGGGTGTGGATCTTCGCCGCCGACGAGTCCGCCCCGCAGCCGGCGGCCGAGGCCAACCTCACCGGCTCGGTCGGGTTGATCCTCGGGGGTGAGGGGAGCGGCGTGCGCACCAGCCTGGTCCGCGCCGCCGACGCCACCGTCACCCTCACCCCATCGGGCGCCTTCACCACCCTCAACGTCGCCGCCGCCACCGCCTGCCTCCTCTACGAGGTGAGCCGCCAGCGGCGTGCCGCCGGTGGGTGAAGACCGTATTTGACGCCTGCGGACGATCGCCGGAGTGATTGGGCGTACGTTTAGAGGTGCGTCATGTCGACTATCCCGGACATCATGTCGATCGCCGACCTGCGTCAGGATGCGGCCAAGGTGTTGGATCGAGTGGAGAGTTGGAGAAGATCGTCTCCCGTGTTTCTACCGCTTTACCGCTCGCCGACGTCGCGGAGCTCTTCGACAACTCCTCCAAGAGCGATCCGTTTCGCCTGGTTGCGCGGCTCACGGCCGGCGCGCTGCAATATCAAGGCAGGCCGTTGCCCGGTTGGGCAGAGGAGATCTTGGGTGGCTACCGGTATGGTGTTTAAGCTGCGGCCACCTGTTGCGTCTTGGCGGTGAGTGATGCGCCTTTCAGGCGCGCACGGTTGCGCACCTCGCCGCCCGTGGAGCGGGACGCGACCTCTGCGCCGCGGCGTCTCTGCGCGAGGCCCCCACCCGATGGTGATGGATCTGCGCGGGCTGGCGCAGCAGGAGGCGGTGGGCTAGGGTGCGCGCCGCTCGGGCGGTCGCCCGGCAGCGGTGAACAACAGGATCTCGTCTTTGTCCGGGGTCGCGCCGCAAAAAAACCCCTCTTGCCCGTCGCTGTTGTGTGGGTCGGAAATGTACGGCCGTGCCGTACGGCTCTAGGAGCCCGCACAACTTAGGCATGATCGATCGCGGTGAGCGGCTCTCGGCGGGTGTCGGGAGCCGCGGCCTGGCTGCATGGGTCCACCGCGCACCTCGACCGGGAACCGATCCTGGATCGAGGTCGCGTTTGCGCGCGACGGTCGCTGAAGTCTTACCGGCTCCCCGCCTGTACGTTCACGGCAGAGGATTAGCTCTTCATGTCGAATTCATCAGTATCTGTTGCACCGACCGGGTTTGCCCGCTTCGGGCTCAACGACGCCCTCCTGCGCGGCATCCGTGCCGCCGGCTTCGAGAACCCGCGGCCGATCCAGGTCGAAACCATTCCCGCGTGCCTCGACGGACGCAACGTCCTCGGCCTCGCCCAGACCGGTACCGGCAAGACCGCGGCCTTCGCCCTGCCGTTGCTCCACCGCCTCCTCAAGGGGGGCGCGAAGGGGCCCCGCGCCCTGATCCTCGCCCCGACCCGGGAGCTCGCCACCCAGATCGCCGCGGAGATGCAGGCCCTGGCGCGGTTTACCCGCCTGAAGGTGGTCACCATCTACGGTGGGACCTCAATGCGCCGGCAGGCCGACGAGCTGCGTCGCAACCCGGCGGTCGTGGTCGGCTGTCCCGGGCGTGTCCTCGATCTGCTCCAGCAGCGGGTGCTCCGCCTCGGGGCGGTGGAGACCCTGGTGTTGGACGAGGCCGACCACATGTTCGACATGGGCTTCCTGCCGGACATCCGCAAGATCCTCAAGGGGCTGCCCACTAGCCGCCAGAACCTGCTCTTTTCGGCGACCATGCCGAAGGAGATCCGCCACCTGGCCAATGATCTGCTCACCGATCCCCATGTGGCGGAGCTGATCGACAGGGCGCCGGCGTCGACCATCGACCACGCCCTGGTGCTGGTGGCGGAGACCCGCAAGCGGGCGCTCTTGGAGCACGTGCTCACCGGTGGTGACTGCGACTCGGCGATCGTCTTCACCCGCACCAAGTACCGTGCCAAGCGGCTCGCCGAGCAGCTCACCAGGGCCGGCCACCGTGCCGTGGGACTGCAGGGGAACATGTCCCAGGGGCAGCGTGACCGGGCGATGAGCGGCTTTCGGACGCGCCGCTACGACATCCTGGTGGCCACCGACATCGCGGCGCGTGGCATCGACGTGAGCAACGTCGCCTATGTGATCAACTTCGATGTGCCGAGCACCCCGGAGGCGTACACCCACCGCATCGGTCGCACCGGCCGCGCCGAGCGCGAGGGGGTCGCCTGTACCTTCGTCACCGGCAGGGACCACGGCTGGTTGCGCGCCACCGAGCGGATGATCGGTACGCCGATCCCGCGCCGGCAGGTGGAGGGGTTCGAGGCCGAGCCCGAGAAGCCGGAGGCGAGGAAGGCGTCGCGCGGCAAGGGGCGCGGTGGTCCCCAGCGGCAGAGCCGGCCCCAGTCGAACGGCCGTGGCCGTGGTCGGCGGCGCAGCGGGTAGCTCGTCGCCACCTCTACCGCGGTGGCCGGAGTCGGAGTCCGCAGCCGAGCGATGGAGCTTCGGCCACCGGCGGTGGATGGCCGTTGAGCACCGCGTTGAGGGCGTCGCGCAGGTACCGGTGGCGGACTGCCGCCGGGTCGTGGGCGTTGTCGTCGATGGTGCCGTGGTTGGCGAGGTGGGCGGTGAAGGTGGTGATGGCGGTGAGAAGGAGCGAGGTGCAGCGGCTCATGGGTGGGCTCCGGCGGGGGAAGATGGAGGGTGTGGCTCCTGGCCGCCGGCGAGGGGTGTGCCGGTGGTTGCACCTTCGCTGTCCTCTATTAGAGCGCCTGCGCACAGGTGGGAGGAGGAGATCGGGTTCTTCCACGGGACGGGGCTTGCGACGGCCGTGTCCCGTCCGTCTTCCCCGCCGTGTCGTGGCGTGGGTCCCATGCCGGATCTCCGGTTCGAGTCGTTGACCTCCCCATGGGCCGCGTGTAGACTCCCGCGCTCTTTCGGTACGGAGGGGGTCGTGTCGGCCCGTCCCGCGATTGTTAACCTTTTGAAATTGTGAGGAAAGTTCGGTTGGCTCGGGTTGCTGAGGGGAGAGTCTCCTCGGTGGCTGGGTGGCCGGTAGACGGGGCGGCGGCGGTACGGAACGTCCGGGCCGACGTAGCTCAGCCGGTAGAGCAGCTGATTTGTAATCAGCAGGTCGCAGGTTCAAACCCTGTCGTCGGCTCCATCCGGCTCCCGAATCCTTGAAATCTCTGAGCCATTAAATCGAATGTGTGCACCGCTCGTGCCGGCCGTGGTCGGCAGGCGGTGCCCTCTCTAGGGGAGGTTCCCGAGCGGTCAAAGGGAACAGACTGTAAATCTGTCGGCTCCGCCTTCGGAGGTTCGAATCCTCCCCTCCCCACCATCTTTGTGTTGTCGGCCGTGTCCATCGGTCCAGGTTACCTACTCAATTTAGGAGTTTGATACTGCGGCGGTGTTACCGGAGGCAGCGCGGGCCAGGGCGGGAGTAGCTCAGCGGTAGAGCTCTAGCCTTCCAAGCTAGTGGTCGCGGGTTCAAGCCCCGTCTCCCGCTCCACCACACACGACCCATTTTGGAGAACGATGCCCGCGTAGCTCAGCAGGTAGAGCGCTTCCTTGGTAAGGAAGAGGTTCACCGGTTCAAGTCCGGTCGCGGGCTCCATTATACGCACCACCACATCCGTCCAACCTGTTGAGGGGGATTGAGCCATGGCCAAAGAAAAGTACGAGCGGACGAAGCCGCATGTGAACGTGGGGACGATCGGTCACGTGGACCACGGGAAGACGACGCTGACGGCAGCCATCACCAAGGTGCTGGCGCGTGCAGGCGGTGCGAACTTCCGGGACTACGAGTCGATCGACTCGGCCCCGGAGGAGAAGGCTCGTGGCATCACGATCAACACGGCGCATGTGGAGTACCAGACGGAGAAGCGACACTACGCGCATGTGGACTGCCCGGGTCACGCGGAC
>JAJRSX010000200.1 GCA_024278555.1 bacterium
CCAGCTCCACCACCGCCAGGCGGTGGCGGGGGCGGAGGGAGAGGAGCGTCAGCGGCACGCCGATCTCGTTGTTGTGGTTCGCCGCCGACGCGCAGGTGGCGAGCCCCGCCGCCTCACCGATTGCCCGCACCATCTCGCGGGTGGTGGTCTTGCCGCACGAGCCGGTGATCGCCACCGCCGGGGTGGCGAGGCGGGCCCGCCAGCGGGCGGCGATCGCCTGGAGGGCGGCGAGGGGGTCGGCGACCGCGATCACCCAGCCTCCCGGCGGCGGTACCACCCCCGCGCGGGTGACCACGCCGCTGGCGCCGGCGGCGAAGGCGTCGGCGACGAAGCAGTGGCCGTCGAAGCGCGGCCCGGAGAGGGCGACGAAGCAGGCGCCCGCGGGCAGGTCGCGGCTGTCGGTGGCCACCGCCCTCGCCGCGGCGTCGAGGTCGCCGCGCGTCTCGACCGCGATCCCCGCGTCGGCAAGCCAGCGGCCGAGCAGTCGGCCGGTGAAGGGGGCGGGGGTCATTGGCTCACCCGGTGGGTCGCCGCCCGAAGGGCGAGGGCGGCGGCCGCCACCTCCCGGTCGTCGAAGGGGCGGCGTTCGTCGCCGACGAGCTGGTAGCCCTCGTGGCCCTTGCCGGCGATCAGGACGAGGTCGTCCTCTCCCGCCTCGCGGATCGCCTGCTCGATCGCCGCGGCGCGGTCCGGCTCCACCGTGTACGGGTGGTCGCCGAGGCCGGGCTCGATCTCGGCGAGGATCCGGGCCGGCGGCTCGGAGCGCGGGTTGTCGGAGGTGAGGATGACGCGATCGGCGCCGCGCGCCGCCGCCCCCATCAGCGGCCGCTTGCGCCGGTCGCGGTCGCCGCCGCAGCCGAAGACGACGATCAGCCGGCCGCGGGTGAGGCGGCGGCAGTCGGCCACCGCGCGGGCGACGGCATCGGGGGTGTGGGCGTAGTCGACCACCACCACCGGCCGCTCGTCGCCGATTCGCTGGTAGCGGCCCGGGACCGGCGCGGCCGTGGCGAGGGCGGCGGCGACCTCGCTCAGGGGCCGGCCGTGGCGGATCCCGAAGGCGGCGGCGGCGAGGCCGTTGTAGACGTTCACCTCGCCGAGCAGGTGGGTGGTGATGGGGATCGACCGGCCGTTGTAGTGGAGGTCGAAGCGGCTCCCGTCGCCGCTGCACTCGAGGTCGGCGGCGCGGACCGCCGCGGTCGGGCCGAGGCCGTAGGTGAGGAGCGGCACGGTGGTCTCTTCGGCGAGGCGGCGGCCGTACGGGTCGTCGGTGTTGACCACCGCCACGCTCCCGGGACCGACAAGGGGCGGCCGGAAGAGGAGCTGCTTGGCGGCGAAGTAGCGCTCCATGTCGCCGTGGTAGTCGAGGTGGTCCTGGGTGAGGTTGGTGAACAGGGCGGTGTGGAAGCGGCACCCGGCCACCCTTCCCTGGTCGAGGCCGTGGGAGGAGACCTCCATCACCGCGTGTTCGGCGCCGGCGGCGGCCATCTCGCCGAGGAGCTCGATCACCCGCAGGGCGTCGGGGGTGGTGTTGGGGGCGGGGAGGCGGTGGTGGCCGACCCGGTACTCGAGGGTGCCGATGAGCCCCGCCTCCGGCCCTCGCTCGCCGAGGAGATGGGCGATGAGAAAGGCGGTGGTCGACTTGCCGTTGGTGCCGGTGATCCCGGTGAGGTGAAGCCGGTCGCACGGCGCCCTGGCGAGGCGGTGGGCGGCGGCCACCGCCACCGCGTACGGGTCGTCGGCGACCACCACCGTGGCCTCCCGAGCCTCCGCCGGGGGGCGACGGCAGAGGATGGCGGCGGCGCCGCGGTCGAGGGCGTCGCCGATGAAGTCGTGGCCGTCCACCGCCAGCCCCCGGCGGGCGACGAAGAGGCAGCCGGGGCCGGCGCGCCGCGAGTCCTCGGTGATCCGGTGGATCGCCACCGTGGCGTCCCCATGGCAGGCGGCGGGGAGGGCGGCGAGGAGGGTGGCGAGGTCCATGGGAGGGGCGGCGCGGCAGGGGATGGGGGGCGGTCGGCCTGGTGGGCCGCGCGATTATGCCCCGTCAAGGCCCCCCCGGGGGGACGACGGAGGGGCGGTGCCGGCGCCCGGTCACTGGCTCAGCTCGGCCAGTCGCGGCGGCCGGTCGGCGGCCGCCACCTGCAGGAGACGGGGACCATCGCCGGGCTGGATACCGAGGTAGCGGAGGGTGCGGGTGGCGATCTCGCGGAAGATGGGGGCGGCCACCTGGCCGCCGTAGGCGCGCCCCCGGGCGCCGTCGAGGGAGACGATGCAGACGATGCGCGGCCGCTTTGCAGGGACCATGCCGACGAAGGAGGAGACGAAGCGGGTACGGGAGTAGCAGTGGTGGCGGGTATCCCACTGCTGCGCGGTGCCGGTCTTGCCGGCCACCGAGAACCCCTCCACCGCCGCCTTCGGGGCGGTGCCCTTTGGAGTGGTCACCCCCTCGAGGATGCGGACCAGGGTGCGGCAGGTCTTCTCGGAGAGAATGCGACGGGGAGAGGGTAGCGGCCGGACGGTGCGCGCCGCGACGTCGTCGTGGGTCAGGTGGGGCGGGTAGAGGGTGCCGCCGTTGGCCAGGGCGCCGTAGAAGGCGGCGATCTGCAGGGCGGTGACCCGAAGCTCCTGGCCGATGGAGACGGAGGCGCGGGAGACTCCGGACCAGCGCTTCGGGGGGCGAAAGGTGCCGATCGGCTCACCCGGATAATCGATCCCGGTCCGCTTGCCGATGCCCCAGGCCCGTAGCCGCTCGTAGAGGGTGGTCGAGGGGAGGTCGGCGGTCAGCTTGATCATGCCGATGTTGCTCGACCGCTGGAGAACCTGGGCAAAGGAGAGCCAGCCGAAGTGGTCGCCGGCGGCGTCGTGGAAGATCCGGTCGGCGACCCGGTAGCTGCCCCCCTCGCCGTAGACCAGGGTGTCGGGAACCGCCCGCCCCTCCTCCAGGAGGGCGGCGGCCACCAGCGGTTTGAAGATCGACCCCGGCTCGTAGGTCCAGGTGACCACATTGGAGCGGTAGGGGCGGCCGGCATCGGCGCGCCTGCCGGTGCTCCCCGGCGCGCCCGAGTCGACCATGGCGAGGAGCTCACCGTTGCGCGGATCGAGAACGACCGCCACCCCGCCGCGGGCACCGTTCGCCTCGATGCCGTCGGCCAGCGCCGTGTGGGCGATGTGCTGGACCACCTCGTCGAGGGTGAGGTGAAGGTTGGCTCCAGGACGCGCCGCCCGCAACAGGCGAATCTCCACCGCCTGGTTGTTGCCGTCCCGGCGGCGCAGGTAGAGACCCGGCTCGCCCCGAAGGAGGTCGTCGTAGGCGACCTCCAGCCCCTCCAGCTCCTGGCCGTCCACCCCCACCAGCCCCGCCACCGAGCGGAAGGTCTCTCCGAGGGGGTAGTAGCGGCCCGGCTCACGGATACAGTGGATCCCTGGCAGGTGCAGGGATTCGACCGCTGTCTGCACGGTCGCCGGCAGGCGGCGGGCAAGCCAGACAAACGAGCCGCGGCGATTCAGGCAGCGCGCAATTCTGCGTACCGGCCGGTTGAGGACCGGTGCCAGGCGACGCGCGGTCGCCCCCTTCGCCGCCACCTCGCGCGGGTTGGCGTAGACACCGACCGCCTCGGCGCTCTCCGCGATTACCACCCCGTGGCGGTCGAGGATCCGGCCGCGCGGAGCGTCGATCGTGATCTGCTCCTCCTGTTGCCGTTTGACCCGTGCTGCGAGGCGGTCGTGGTCGATGACCTGGAGGTAGACCAGGCGGGCGGCGACGCCCCCAAAGAGGACGACGCCGACCACCGCGAGGAAGAGGAGGCGGAGGCGGGACATGGTGGGAGGAGAGGGGAGAGTTGGGATCGGGGGTCGGTGAGGGGGGATGGTCCGGGGCAAGGAGGGAGGGCAGAGGGCAGTCCGGGACCCGGCGCAGCCTGCAAACGAGATCTCGTCGGAGCCGGGAGGCCCGCCGGCGGCGGAGACCCCTCCTGTACGCAACCGGCGAAACCGCCTGGTGAACCGGGCCAACCTCGGCCACACCTCCTGCTACCTACTGCCCTCCGCCTACAGGCGCGCCGCGCGCGCCGCTATCGCTGCGTTCGTACCCGTACGACCTGTCCCTTGGTGGGCTCGCGGAAGCCGTGGCTGCGCGCCCACGGCGCCACGTCGTCGAGGGATGTGAGACCGGCGAGCTTGATGCGCAGTTGATCGTTACGCCGCTCAAGCTCCGCGCCCTGTCGGGTCAGGGCGTCGAGCATCTGCACCTCGGCGACCATCTGGTTGCTCTGCCAGATGGTGAAGAAGTAGACCAGGGCCGCCGCTCCCACGGCGAGGAAGGGAAGGATGCCGAGCTTGACCGGAACGGTCTTGCGACGGGCCAGCCGCGAGGTGAGATCGACCTGTTGCAGGCGACGGGGAGACACCTTCGGCGGCCGGCGGGGAGCTGCGGCCCTGGTCTGGGGAATGGCGAGTGCCATTCGGGGGGGATCCTTGAAGGGGGTTGGAAAAGGGGTTCAGGAGAGGGGGTTGGTGGTGCGCTCCGCCACCCGCAACCGCGCCGATCGGGCACGGGGGTTGGCGGCCCGCTCGGCCTCACCGGCGACCACCGCGCGGCGGGTGGCGAGGGTGATTGCCGGCCGGCGGCCACAGGCGCATGCCGGCAGGTCCGGCGGACAGACGCACGGGTGGGCGAGGCGACGGAGGGTCTGCTTGACGATCCGGTCCTCCAGGGAGTGGAAGGCGATGACCGCGATCCGGCCGCCCGGGGTGAGGCAGCGGACGCCGTCCTCCACCGCCGCCGCGAGGTGGTCGAGCTCTGCGTTTACCGCGATCCGCAGGGCCTGGAAGACGAGGGTTGCCGGGTGGTGGCGACGGCCGCCGCGGCCGCGGTGGGCGGGCGGGCAGAGGGCAACGAGGGCCGCGGTGGTGGTAATGGGGCGGGCGGCGAGGATCCGGCGGGCGAGGCCCCGGGCGCCGGGGACCTCCCCGAAGTCGCGCAGGACCCGGGTGAGGCTC
Organism: bacterium; assembly: GCA_024278555.1. Taxonomy (GTDB): domain Bacteria; phylum CG2-30-53-67; class CG2-30-53-67; order CG2-30-70-394; family CG2-30-70-394; genus CG2-30-70-394. Next base: position 4,996 of record JAJRSX010000200.1, read on the forward strand.
GCCTCGTCCTGCTGGTCGAGCCACGCGGAGACCGGCTCGCCGGCGGTCGGGTCCAGCCGCATGTCCAGGGGCCCGTCGACCTGGAAGGAGAGGCCGCGGTCCGGGTCGTTGAGTTGATCCGAGGAGGGGCCGAGGTCGAGGAGGATGCCGTCCAGGGGTGCGCCGGCGAGGCGGCCGGCGGCGAGGTCGGCGAGCGCCGTCTCGAAGCGGGCGTGGAGGAAGCGGACCTCGGCCTCGGGGAAGGCGGTCTCCAGGCCGCTGCGCTCCCACGCTGCCGGGTCGCGGTCCACCGCGATCAGCCGGCCGCGGCCGCCGGCGGCGGTGAGCAGGGCGCGGCTGTGGCCGCCACCGCCGAGGGTGCCGTCGAAGAGGGTGGCGCCGGGACGGGGGTCGAGCCAGCGGACCACCGCCTCGGTGAGGACCGGCAGGTGGTGGGTCGCCATGGTGGTGTCGTCACAGGAGGAGGTTGAACTCGGCGATCCCGTCGCTGATCTCGTCGAACTCCTCCTGGGTTGTGGGGAGAAGCTGCTGCCAGCGGTCGCGGTCCCACAGCTCGACGTGGCGGAAGAAGCCGGCCACCACCACCTCTTTGTGGAGGTGGGCACGCTCGCGCAGGGTCGGAGGGATGAGGATCCGTCCCTGACCGTCGGGCTCCACCTCGGAGGCGTGGCCGAAGAAGGTGCGGTTGAAACGGGAGACGGCGCGGTTGTGCGACGGCATCCGGCTCGCATTCTCCACCACCCGGCTCCACTCGTCGGCGTTGTAGAGGTAGAGGGCGAACTCCCAGAAGGTGACCACCAGCGGGCGTGGGTCACCCTTCGCCAGCTCCTCGCGCATCCGCGCGGGGAGGGCCACCCGTCCCTTGGCGTCAAGCCGCTTCTGGTAGGTTCCGCTGTACACGTCATTTCAGGGCTGATTCCCCACGCTTCCCCACTTTTCGCCACTAATCGCCCAAACGTAATCGGTGCCCTCCGGCGTGTCAACTCCGAGTTGCAAAGACAGGTATCGACGCGCCACGGGCGTCGATTCTGCCCCCTCCCCCACCCTGCGCGCGCAGGGCGCCTAGCGCTTTTTCGTGCCGCTAAAAACCGTACGGCACCTCTTCGAACTTCCACCCCCCGTCGGTCTTCAGGAGGCTCATCCGCTTCATCCGCTCCTCCAGGTCCTCCCGGTCGAACTTGGTGGACCGCTTGATGTGCAGGTAGAAGCGCTCCTTGTTCTTCGGGTGGGGCTCCGCGCGGGTGATCGTGTAGTCGTAGTACTTCCAGTTGATCAGCCCCTTCTGGAAGGCGGGCTCCAGGTCCTCGTCGCTGTAGTGGAGGACCCAGCAGAGGCGGTAGACGTCGAAGTTGCGTTCCTCCAGGGCGATGGTGAGGGTCTCCCACGCCTTCGACGGGACCGAGAAGTCGACCTCCACCTCGCCCCCCACCGTGGCCTCCACCGGCACCCCCTCCTGGGCGGCGCGGAAACGACGCCGGAAGAGGATGACCACCACACCGAGGACCACCAGGGCGCCTACCGGCGCCCCCCACCAGCGGAGGAGGCGGGTGGTGAGGGGTTCGCTCGGGGTGATGACCACCTTGCCGTGGGGCACCGGCGGGGCGGCGGACGGGGGTGGGGCGGTGTCGGCGGAGGCCTTGGCGGGTGGGGTCGGCGCCTCGCTCGACCTCGGCGTTCCCGTGGCCACCGCCACCGGCGTCGGGGAGGGGGTCGGGGTCGCCTTCGCCGCGGGCGGCGCCTGGGGCGAGGGTGCTGCCGTGGTGGCCGCGGCGGATGGTGCGGCGGCGGGTGGGGGTGTTTGGTGGTCGGCTGTCGGTGGCGCGGCGACCGGTTTCGGCCGTGGTCGGGGAGGCGGGGTGTCGTCCTGGCGCGGCTCCATGACCCAGGAGACGGTGCCGTCCTTCTCCACGACATAGACGGTGGCCACCTCCTCCACCGCCACGCTCGCCTCGCCGCCGAACTTCTCGTAGCGGATCTGCCCGGCGACCTGGCTCACCCGGCTGGTGCGCAGGGAGGTGCCGTCACGGAAGTTGATCTGGTACTCCACCGCCAGCGCCGGTGCGGCGGCGGCAAGGAGCACCAGGATCAGTGAGAGGAGGGCGAGCCGTGGGCACGTCATGGGGGGGCGTCCTGCCCGACCGAGAGGGACGGAGGTCCCCCCCTTATCGCCCAGCCGCCTCGCGACCTCAAGCACGGCTGCCAAAGGAGTTAGACGCCTTATAAGGTATGCGTCAGGTAGATATGGAGGTGGTAACCGGAGAGGCCGAGGTAGATGAGGTCGAGGCAGGCGAGTATCAAATTGATACGGTAGAAGGGGGAGCAAAAGACCAGAAATGCGACACCGGCGGAGGTGAGGAAGAACTTGTAGGCGATGAAGGAGCCGGCCCCCCACGGGAGGACCGCGGCCATCACCGGGTTGGCCTCCGTGGCCCACCCGTGGTCGACCCACCAGAGGGTGGCGAAGGCATCTACCAGGCTGAGACAGAGCAGTAAGACAATGCCGGCAAAGAGGATCGGGCTGTAGTAGTCGGGCTGTACCGGCGGGTCGGAGGCGCGGCGCGCCCCCTTGCGGCGGCCGCGGAAGGCGCCCACCAGGGTGCGCCAGGAGGGGTGACGCCGGTCAGGTCCGCGTGTGCGGAGGGTCGGCTGGGGCTTCATGGCGGTCGTCGCTCCCGGTGGGAAACTAATCCGTACCTAGCAATTCCCGGGCCAGGGGCTCAGAGCCGGCGCCATGGCGCACGGTGCTCGACCCGCATGGCTCCTGTGTGAGGCGGGCGGCGGCCGCTGCAACCGTTCTGAGGCTCAGCGGGAGTCATGGCTGTCGAGAAAGCCGGTGTTCCCGAGTCCGCGCGCGGGCGGGAACACGAAACCACGAAAGGTGGTGGGCCGGGGGATGGCGTGGGCCTGGAAGGCCATTTGAGCCACGGAATCCACGGAAAGACACGGAAGGGAAGCGAGCCACGGGCAGAGGCGTCGCTGGTGGTGAAGACCAGGGGAC
>JAJRSX010000201.1 GCA_024278555.1 bacterium
AGACACGGAGGGCACAGAGAACTCCATCAGAAAACAACACGATTTTGCGCCGTCCTCGCGCACGGCAACCCCGTGGCGATCCATCGCGAGGCCCAAGAGGAGGAAAGCACCTCTCCTTTGCAGTGCTCTGTGCCCTCTGCGTTAAGAGCCCACTCGGCACTGCCCTTCCGTTCCGTCGCCGGAGACACCATCCCCCCTTCGTGGCCTTCGTGGTTTTGTCTGCCGGGCGATCCGCACCCGCCGGGTGACTCGACCGGCCACTCTCCGTACCCTGCGGCGATGGACCTCGAACCGCTTCGCCGCCACTTCGCCGGCCGCCGGCCGGTGGTGCTCATCGTCCTCGACGGCTGGGGTATCGGGCCCCGGCCGGAGTACGACGCCATCGCCCGGGCGGAAACGCCGGTCATGGATCGCCTCCGGGCCGAGTACCCGCACACGACGCTGATGACCTGTGGCTTTCACGTGGGGCTGCCCGGCCGCCGCGACCTCGGGGGCAGCGAGGTGGGCCACCTCACCATGGGGGCCGGGCGGATCCTCGACCAGGGGCCGACACGGATCTTCAAGGCGATCGAGGACGGCTCCTTCTATGAGAGCGAGGTCCTCGCGGAGCTCATCGAGCGCGGCCGCGGGGGCCGTACCCTCCACCTCATGGGGCTGCTCTCCGACGGCAACATCCATTCCCACATCGACCACTTCGAGGCGGTCATCCGCCACGCGGATCGCTCCGGCGTCGGCAAGCTCCGCCTCCACGCCCTCCTCGACGGCCGCGACGTGGGGATCCAGTCGGCCCTCGACTACACCGGCCGCATGGAGGCCCTCTTCGCCGAGATCAACGGCGGCGGCGACCGTGACTACCGCTTCGCCTCGGGCGGCGGCCGCGAGCAGGTCACCATGGACCGCGACCGCACCTGGCCGAAGGTGGCCGCGGGGTGGGCGTGCCACGTGCACGGGGAGAGCGCGAACCGCTTCCCCGCCATCGAGGCGGCGGTCCGCCATTTTCGCGACGAGCAGCCGCAGATCATCGACCAGGACCTCCCCGGCTTCGTCATCGTCGACGCGGCGGACGCGCCGGTGGGGCCGGTGGAGGACGGCGACGCGGTCTTGTTCATGAACTTCCGTGCCGACCGGGCGGTGGAGATCACCCAGGCCTTCGAGCTCGACGACTTCGACGGCTTCGACCGCGGCCGGCGACCCGACTGCCTCTACGCCGGGATGATGGTCTACGACGAGGACCACTACCTGCCGCGAAAGGTGGTGATGGGGCCGGCGCGGGTGGAGCGGCCCCTCGGAGAGCGGATCGTCGAGTGGGGGCTTGCCCAGTTCCGCCTCACCGAGACCCAGAAGTATCCCCACGTCACCTTCTTCTTCAACGGCGGCCGGCGCGAGCCCCTCGACGGGACGCTGGAGGAGTACCGCCTCATCGACTCGGACAAGATCGACTCCTTCGCCGACGCCCCGGCGATGAAGGCGGCGGAGATCGCCGAGCAAGCCGAGCGGCTCATCGCCTCCGGCCGCTTCGACTTCGGGATGATCAACTTCGCCAACACCGACATGGTGGGCCACACCGGCGACTTGGCCGCGGCCGAGGTGGCGGCGGCCGCGGTGGACACGGCCCTCGGCCGGGTGCTTGCGGCGGTGGAGCGGGCCGGCGGCTGCGCCCTGGTCCTCGCCGACCACGGCAACGCCGACGAGATGGTGATCCGCAACCAGCGGGGCGAGGAGGAGGTCTCCACCAAACACTCCCTCAACCCGGTGCCGTGCGTCTGCTTCGACCCGCAACCCGAGCGGCCGTACCGCTTGCGCCAGCCGGAGGGAGAGGAGCAGGCAGGGGTGACCCCCGGCCTCGGCCACATCGCCGCCACCTGCTGCGTGATGCTCGGCAAGCCGGTCCCCGACGGGTGGCTGCCGCCCCTGTTCACCGAGGGGTGAGGAGGGTTGACCATGGGGGACACGGGGGAGGGTACCTTGGGGTCAGGCTTGCAAACTTGCAATATCATGCAGAACGCTCTGAAAATTAGGCTCGCAAGAGGGCCACGAAGGAGAGGGCCGGGAGCGGGGGTGGGCTGAACAGCTCAACGCAAAGGCGCCAAGACGCCAGGGCGCAAAGGGGAGAATAATGGGGGGGGGAGGCGTCGCCGGCGGCAAACCGGGGAACGGCGGGGGCCTGAACGGCTATTTCAGCCACGGAATTCACGGAAGGGCACGGAAGGGGAGGGCTGCCGGGAGAGGGGTGTCACCGGTGGTGAACACCGGGGGACGACGTGGGCCGGAAGCGAGTTTCACCGCCGGGGGCACGGCGGGTGTTGCGAGGGGCAGCAGAAGGGTCCCTGGGCGTCCCGTCACCTTTCACACCGCGACTATTTTCGTTGATCCTCAAGGTCTCTCATGTGTGACGGTGCGAACCTGCTGTACCGCCTCCGCCGCCGCTGTCTCATCCTTCCGCCGTCCATGGATCGCCTCCCACGTCCCCCCGAATCCCCCGTGGTCAACGCGTGACTTCCATCCCGACTTCCTTCCCGCACCGCATCGCCGTGCGCCTCCCGAACTGGGTGGGGGACATCGGGCTGGCTACCCCCTTTTACCGCGCCGTGCGTGCGGCCTTTCCGGAGGCGCAGATCTGCGCCGTGGGGCTCGGCGCCACCCTCGGGATCGTCGCCGACGCCCCCTGGTTCGACGCCGCCCTGCCCCTGCCGCCGCGCCGCGAGCTGCACCGTGTCGGCCCCTTCTGGCGCGCCGCGGCGGAGGTCCGGCGGGCACGGTTCGACACCGGCTACCTGCTCACCAACTCCCTCTCCTCCGCGGCGCTCTTCTGGCTCGGCCGGGTGGGGCGGCGCATCGGCTACGACCGCGACGGCCGGGGGCTGCTCCTCACCGATCCCCTGCCGGTGCCGCGGCCGGAGGCGCCGGACGAGGTGGTGCCGATCAAGGAGTACTACCTGAACCTCGCCCGCGCCGCCGGCCTGGCGGTGGACGACACCCGCGTCGAGCTCTTCCTCGGGGCGGACGACCGTCTCTTTGCCGAGCGCTTCTATGGCGAGCGCGGGGTGGCGGCGGGTGACCTCGTCGTCGGGATGAACCCGGGGGCCGCCTACGGCGCGGCCAAGTGCTGGCGCGCCGACTACTACGCCGCCACCGCCGACCACTTCATCCGGGCCCGCGGCGCCCGGGTCATCCTCTTCTCCGGCCCGGGCGAGGAGCGGATCGTCGAGGAGATCGCCGCCCTCATGGAGGGTACGCCGCTCACCGTGATCGGCGCCGGGGTCACCCTGAAGAGCCTCAAAGGGCTCATCGCCCGCTGCGACCTCTTCGTGGGCAACGACTCGGGGCCGATCCAGATCGCCATCGCCTTCAACCTGCCGGTGGTCACCATCTTCGGCTCCACTCCCGTCGAGTACGCCGCCACCGACTACCCGCGGGTGCGCCAGCTCTCCGCCCACGTCGAGTGCGCCCCGTGCAAGCACCGGGTCTGCCCCATCGACCACCGCTGCATGACCCGGGTGACCCCCGACCGGGTCATCCGCGAGGCGGAGGCGCTGCTCGCCGAGGCGGGGTGAGGCGCAGGCGCCGCCCTCGTGGCCGTCGCCAGAGTGAGACAAACTGCAAGGGCACCCCCCCCCACCCGCGATACCCCGCCGGACCCATGGCCCCGGAGCTCGATCCGCCCTTCCACGACCTCGCGCACGACCGGCGGTGGGAGGAGTACGGCCGCCGCTTGGCCGACGACGGGCTCGCCTGGTGGTTCGACATGGAGGTACCGCGCATCGCCGCCCACGTCGCCGCCCTCCCGGCGGAGCACGCCGGCCGCCGCTCCCCGCGCCTGCTGCTCCTTGAGGGGACCTTCACGACCCTGCCCGAAGGGCGACGGCCGAAGCAGGTCCTGCGCGACATCGGCATCCTCTACCGCCTCCTCCAGGCGCGGCGCGACCGGGAGGGGATAGCCGCCGCCTGCTGCCTCGCGTGCGCGGCGGTGTGGGACTTTGGTGACGACCTCGCCGCCGCGCACCCCTGGCGGCGGCGGATGGCCCTCCTGGTGCGGCGCGGCGACGTCTCTCCCCTCGCCCACGCCGCGTTGCTGGCCTTCGACGCCCACTACACCCTCTTCCACGAGGGAGACCCGGCCGCCGCCCTGGCCACCCTCGACCACCAGCGCATGGCCGCCGAGGCCGCCCGCTCGGCCGCCCAGGGGCTCTACGGCGCCACCCTCCAGGCGATCGCCCACACCTGGGCGGGTGAGGCGGAGCGCGCCGCCCTGACCTTGGAAGATGCCGAGCCCCTGCTCGACCGCGCCCACCCCAGCTCTCACACCGGCCTCTACTTCGAGATCGCCCGCGCCATCGCCGCCTGCGCCATGGGCGAGGGCGCGGCCGCCTACCGCCGGCTCACCGCGGTGGCGGCGGCGGTCCCCGGCGCGTGGCTGCGCCCCTCCATCGCCCTCCTCTTCGATGCCAACCGGCTCCTGGCCGCCGCCCTCGCCGGCATGCTGGAGGAGAGCGAGCGCCTCTCGGCGCGCCTCCGCGCCCGCGCCGGTAGCGACCACATCCACCTCTACACCGCGCTGCTGCACTTCGCCGCCGGGGTCGCACGCCTCGGCGTGCCGCGGCCATACCGGGCGCTCATCCACGCCGAGGCGGGGGAGGCGGCAGCCAAGCGCGCCGCCTGTCTCCCCTTCGCGGTGATGAACCGGCTGCTGGCCGGTATCGCCCTCGCCGACCTCAACGAGGGGGCGGAGGCGACGACACGGCTGTGCGCGACGATCACCGAGTGCGAGGCGAAGGGCCTGCTCCTGTTCACCGAGGCGGCCACCGTGGAGCTCGCCGCCCTCGCCCTGGGGCGCGGCGAGAGCGAGCGGGCCCGGTCGCTCATCGACGGGATCGAGGCGGCGATGGGGCCGGGCCGCTCATGCCGTTCGGCGGTGCGCCCCGCCCCCTTCACCGCCGACCTCCTGGCGCGCCTCCGACCCCGCCCGACCCGCCACCGGTACTGGGCGGTGGGCGAGGGGCACGAGCGACCGATCATCATCCGCGCCCTCGGCCATTTCCAGCTCACGGTGCATGGCGAGGCTGTCTATGACCGGCGGTGGGGGCGGGGGCGGACCCAGCGGCTGCTGAAGCTCATCCTCGCCCTCGGCGGCGACAAGGTGGCGATCGCCGACCTCATCGAGCTCCTCTGGCCGGACGTGGACGGCGGCCGCGGCTACGCCAGCCTGAAGACCGCCCTGGCGCGGCTGCGGCGCACCGGCCAGCGCGGCAGCGGCAGCCCCATCCAGTGGATCCACTGGCAGGAGAGCCGCCTCTCCCTCTCCACCGCCACGGTGGCCGCCGACACCCTCGCCTTCGAGGAGGGGGTACGGCAGCTCCGCGCCGCCCCAGCCCCCCCCCTCACCCCCGGCGACCTCACCTTCCTCCTCGACCTCTACCAGGGCGACTTCCTCCCCGGCGAGGAGGGCTACGGCATGATCGAGCGGCGCCGCAACCTCCTGCGCCAGGCCCACCTCTGGGCGGTGGAGCGGCTCATTGACGCCGGCGGTGCCGGCACCGCCGGCGCCCCCCTGGAGCTCCTCGCCGAGGCGGTGCGGGTCAACCCACTCACCGAGCGCCTCCACGTGCTCAAGATGGCGACGCAGATCGAGTGCGGCTACACCGTCGACGCCCTCGCCACCTTCGCCGAGGCCAAAGCCCTCTTCCGCGACCATCTCGGCCTCGCCCCCGGCCCCGAGCTCCGGCGGCTGGCCACCCGGGCACGCCGCGGCCGCTGACCGGCCGCCGCCGCCCCGCCCCCTGCCGGGAGCACGGGAAGCGGTAAATTAGTTACCTAACCTGTTTCCCGATGGTTACCCGCCCGCCGGTACAGTTAGGGCACAATCTGCGCAACACGTGGGGATGGTTGGGGCAGGGACGAATGGAGGGATGGTGGATCTTCGGTCCATACCGACAGGGAGGCGGCGTACTGCCCGCCGTGGCGACCGGCCGCTGGCGCGGCTGGCGGTGCTGGTGACCGGGCTCCTCCTCGGCGTCACCGCGGTGGGAGAGGCGACCCTGCGCGAAGCCGCCACCCCCCCCCTTGCCCCCCTCCACCGCGCCGTGGCGGGGGAGGTCCGCGCCGCCACCCTCTACTACCGCCCCGCCGGCGTGCGCCGCTACCGGCACCAGGCGCTGGAGGTCGCCAACGGCGAGGTCGCCATCACCTTCCCCCCGGAGGCGGTGGTGCCGCCGGGGATCGAGTACTACCTGGAGATCGTCACCGCCGCGGGGGTGACGGTCACCGACCCGCCCCGCTCGCCGCGCTACAACCAGTACCGGGTGGCGGTGCGGGCGAGGCGCCCCCCGGCCCTCTCCCTCGCCGGAGCGGCGGCCACACCGCTGTCCCCCGACGCTCCGCTTACCCT
>JAJRSX010000202.1 GCA_024278555.1 bacterium
CCGGCTTCGGATCTGGGCCAGGTGAATCTGCGTGTCCCGATCACGCAGCTCCACCGGCAGGACACAAATCCGGCTCTTCCGGTCGCTCACGTCCACTCCGATCGTCTGCGTGGTAGCCCGCTTCATGGTCGTTCTCCTTTGCTTGTGGGCTCCGGGCCCGTGGTTAGCATTGAGCCAGGTGAGAACCTGAGCCCGCGAGGAGAGCGGCCTCCTCATCCCATCTCCGCGCGAGAACCCACCCGACAATGATGGGCTGGCGCCTCTCCCTTTCCCCCCCGCCCCACGATCTGCCATCCTTCCCGCTTCCCGCTTCCCGCGCCGTCGCGCGGCCGACTGCCATGGCCACGAAACGTGACTTTCTCACCCTCGCCGACTGGTCGCACGAGGAGCTTGCCGCGCTCCTCGACGACGCCGCCCGCCTGAAGGCGGAGCTCAAGGCGGGCCGCCCCCACCCCCTGCTCGCCGGCAAGAGCCTGGGGATGATCTTCGAGAAGGCGTCGACCCGCACCCGGGTCTCCTTCGAGACCGGGATGTTCCAGCTCGGCGGCCATGCCCTGAACCTCTCGGGGCGAGACATGCAGCTCGGCCGCGGCGAGACCCTGGAGGACACCGCCCACGTCCTCTCCCGCTACCTCGACGGGATCCTCATCCGCACCTTCGGCCACGACAAGCTGGAGCGGCTGGCCGCGGCGGCGTCGATCCCGGTGATCAACGGCCTCACCGACACCTACCACCCGTGCCAGGTCCTCACCGACCTCTTCACCCTGCGCGAGCGGTTCGGCGACCTGACCGGCATGGGCGTCGCCTTCGTCGGTGACGGCAACAACATGGCCCACTCGTGGCTCCTCGGCGCCGCCCTCTTCGGGATGGACTTCCGCCTCGCAACCCCCCCCGGCTACCGGCCGGACGGGGCGGTGGTGGCCCGCGCCGAGGAGATCGCCCAGACCCACGGTGCCACCCTCTCCATCGGCGACGACCCGGCGGCGGCGGTGGACGGGGTGGTGGCGGTGCACACCGACACCTGGGTCTCCATGGGCGACGAGGCGAGCGAGGCGGAACGGCTCGCCGCCTTCCAGCCGTACCGGGTGGACGCGGCCCTCATGGCCCACGCCGCCGACGACGCGGTCTTCATGCACTGCCTCCCGGCCCACCGGGGAGACGAGGTAACCGCGGAGCTCTTCGACGGCCCCCGCTCGATCGTCTTCGACCAGGCGGAGAACCGGCTGCACGTCCAAAAGGCGATCCTCGTGCGGCTGCTGGCGCAGCCGCACGAGTAGGAAGTAGAGGGGGGGAGGTCATCAGGTCGATGCGGAGCTATTGCCAGGGCAAGTAGCATCTCCCCCCTTTCTACTTTCTACTTCACTTCCCCTCCCCTATCCGCGAGCCCCTCCCATGAGCAAACCCACGAAGGTCGTCCTCGCCTACTCCGGAGGTCTCGACACCTCGGTGATCGTCCGCTGGTTGATCGAGACCTACGGCTGTGAGGTGGTCTGCTTCACCGCCGATCTCGGTCAGGGGGAGGACCTCTCCGGGGTACGCGACAAGGCGCTGGCCACCGGCGCGACCGAGGCCTTCGTCGAGGACCTGCGCGAGGAGTTCGTGGCCGATTACGTCCAGCCGATGATGCGCGCCGGCGCCCTCTACGAGGGGGTCTACCTCCTGGGCACCTCGATCGCCCGGCCGCTGATCTCCAAGCGGATGGTGGAGATCGCCCGCCAGACCGGCGCCGACGCCATCGCCCACGGCGCCACCGGCAAGGGCAACGACCAGGTGCGCTTCGAGCTCGCCGCCTACGCCCTGGCACCGCAGATCCAGATCGTCGCGCCGTGGCGCGAGTGGGACCTCGCCTCGCGCGAGCAGCTCATCGCCTACGCCAAGAGGCACGGCATCCCGGTGCCGGTCACCCCGAAGAAGCCGTGGTCGTCCGACGGCAACCTCCTGCACCTCTCGTTCGAAGGCGGCATCCTCGAGGACCCGTGGGCGGCGCCCGAGGCGGAGATGTTCGAGCGCACGGTGAGCCCGCAGGCGGCCCCCGACGCGGTGACCGAGCTCACCCTCACCTTCGAGCGGGGCAACCCGGTGGCGATCGACGGCGAGCCCCTCTCACCGGCCGCCCTCCTCACCCGCCTCAACGAGGTCGCCGGCGCCAATGGCATCGGCCGCGTCGATCTGGTGGAGAACCGCTACGTGGGGATGAAGTCGCGCGGCGTCTACGAGACCCCGGGCGGCACCGTCTGGCACGTGGCCCACCAGACGATGCAGTCGCTCACCGTCGACCGGGAGGCGTACCACCTGCTCCTCGACCTCATGCCGCGCTACGCCCGCCTGGTCTACAACGGCTACTGGTTTGCCCCCGAGCGCGAGGCGCTCCAGGCGCTCGTCGACCGGGTGGCGGAGCGGGTGAGCGGCGAGGTACGGCTGCACCTCTACAAGGGCAACGTCACCGTGGTGGGCCGCCGCTCGCCGCACACCCTCTACTCCCAGGAGGTCGCCACCTTCGAAGAGGACACGGTCTACGACCAGGCGGACGCCGAGGGGTTCATCAAGCTCAATGCCCTCAGGCTGCGGATCCGCGAGATGGGAAAGGGCGAGTGAGGCGCGCCCCGTGCCACCCGGGAGGCAAGAATTCACCGCAGAGGCGCAGGGGGCGCAGAGGGGGTGCCGGCTTGCCGGTTGGGTGACGCGAGCCGCGTCACAGCTCCGAGCCCCATCCTTAACAGCCCTTCCACCATGAAGGGCATGAAAGATAGGAAGGCCTGGGATCTCCATTCTTCATGCCCTTCATGGTGAAAGGGCTGTTTGCCCGAAAGGTGAGGCCGCACCCAGGCGACGCGCTTCGCGCCACAAACCCCCGGTTCCCACACCCCCTCTGCCCCCTCTGCGGTGGCCCTGTCCCCGCCCCTGCCCGGGCGGACGAAATCCGCTATCCTGCGCCGCCTCGTAGCCCACCGAGCCATCACCCGACTGAACGCCATGTCCGACAAGCCGCAAAAAAAGCCGTGGGGCGGCCGCTTCCACGATGCCACCGACCGCTTCGTGGAGCGGTGGCAGGCCTCCATCGCCTATGACCAGCGCCTCGCCGCGGTGGACATCGTCGGCTCCATCGCCCACGCCCACATGCTCGCCAAGCAGGGAATCGTCCCGGTGGACGAGGTAGAGCAGATCGTCGCGGCGCTGCACGAGATCCGCGAGGAGATCGAGACGGGCACCTTCGTCTTCTCCGACGCGCTGGAGGATATTCACATGAACGTGGAGGCGCGGCTGATCGACAAGGTGGGCGCGGTCGGCGGCAAGCTGCACACGGCGCGGTCACGCAACGACCAGGTGGCCACCGACATCCGCCTCTACCTTCGCGACGAGGTCTCCGCCCTGTCGCACCAGCTCGTTGAGCTGCAACGGGTCCTGGTGGACCAGGCGGAGGCGCACGCCGAGGTGGTCTTCCCCGGCTTCACCCACATGCAGACGGCACAGCCGGTGGTCTTCGGCCACCACCTCCTCGCCTACTACGAGATGGTGGCGCGCGACCACGGGCGGCTTGCCGACGCCTACCGGCGGCTCAACCAGCTCCCCCTCGGCGCCGGCGCCCTGGCCGGCACCACCTTCCCCATCGACCGCCTCGCCGTCGCCCGCGAGCTCGGCTTCGACGGGGTCTGCCGCAACTCGCTCGATGGGGTCTCCGACCGCGACTTCGCCATCGAGCTCCTCGCCGCCCTCAGCCTCATCATGGTCCACCTCTCCCGGTTGGCCGAGGAGCTGGTCCTCTGGTCGTCGCCGCCGTTTCGCCTGGTCCATCTGCCCGAGGGGTACTGCACCGGCTCGTCGATCATGCCGCAGAAGCGCAACCCGGACGTGCCCGAGCTGATCCGCGGCAAGAGCGGCCGGGTCTTCGGCGACCTCACCGCCCTGCTCACCCTGATGAAGGGGCTGCCCCTCGCCTACAACAAGGACATGCAGGAAGACAAAGAGCCGCTCTTCGACGCGGTGGACACGGTGCGCGACTGTCTCACCGCGATCACCGGCCTGATGGCGGGGCTCACGGTGCACGGCGACCGTGCCCGCGAGCTCGCCGGCCAGGGGTTCGCCACCGCCACCGACCTCGCCGACGCCCTGGTGCGCACCGGCCTCCCCTTCCGCGATGCCCACGAGGTGGTGGGCAAGCTGGTGGCGCGGGCGGAGGCGGCGGGGTGCGACCTCGCCGAGCTCCCGGGCGAGGCGCTCACCGAGTTGGCCCCGGGCGCCGACGCCGACCTCTTGCACAAACTCACCGTGGACGGCTCAGTGGCCGCCCGCGCTGCCCTCGGCGGCACCGCCCCGGCCCAGGTGCTGGAGGCGGTACGCGACGCGCGCATCGCCCTCAAGCATCACAACTCCAAAATGCGCTGACACGCATTTTGGAAGAGAGGGGGACGCGTGGCGTCCCCCTTCAGATTGGGACGCCGATCTCGGAGTCGGGACATCGCGCCCCGTTCTTCCCGAACCGAGGTAGGAACGAGCTCCTGCTCGCGATACGGGCCATAGGCCCGCCGCGGCCACAGGCCGCGGTTCGCGAGCGGAAGCTCGCTCCTACCGAGCGCAGCCGGCGAGCAGGGTGGCGACGTCGCGGTAGCCGGGGGAGGCGGCCTCGATCTGTTCGAGCTGCGCCTGCGCGTCTGCGGTCTCACCACGCTCCAGGTGGAGCAGGGCGAGCTCGTAGCGGGCCTCCACCACCTCGTCCCCGTCATCGGCGCGCGACAGGAAGGTGCAGAAGGCCGCCACCGCTGGATCGCCCTCCCCATGCATCACGTAACACCGCCCCAAGAGGAGGTAGGCCGCCGCCGGCGGCCCATCGCACTGGGTGGCGACGAGCGCCTCGCCCAACGCCTCTTCCACCATCCCCATCTCCAGGTAGGAGGCGGCGAGCTCCAGGTGGAGGCGCGGATCCTCCTCCGTGGAATCGTCCTCGCCAACCAAATCCGACAGGAGGGAGGTCATCTGCCGCTCGATCCCATCCTCGAAGAGCTGCTCCTCTTCCCGCAACCCGGTGTCGCCGGCGAGCCGGCGTGCCTTCTCCAGGCCGACGGTGGCCTCCGGGAGGCCGGGCTCGGCGGCGAGGATGCGCTCGTAGATTGCCATCGCCTCGTCGAACAGGGTGCCCGCCACGTAGATGTCCGCCTCGGCGAGGAGGTCGGCCACCGCCCCGGTGGGGACCGCGCCGGCAGTGGGCGGCGCCGGAGACGGATCCCCGTCGTCGTCCTCGACCGCCGTACCGTGCTCAACCGTCTCCGCCAGCGGGGGCTCAGGGTCGGCAGTGTCGTCGGTGGCTGTCGTTGCCTCTAGGCCGAGGCGGGCCATCGCCTCCACCACCCGCGGGTGGTCGGGGACGACCTCCATGAGGCCGCGCCAAGCCGCCGCCGCCTCCTCGCCCATGCCGATCTCTTCATAGAACTTCGCCTCGGTGACCAGGCGATCCACATCGGCCTCGTCAACCACCGACGCCGCCACCGCCTCGGTCGGGGGGACCACCTCTTCCACGCTCGCGGTGTCCTGATCGAAGACCGCCGGGAAGTCATCCAACTCGACCGCCGGCGTCTCGGCACCATCCGCGAGGACCACCTCGTCGGCCTCCACCTCCGGGGACGCGGTCGCCGCCGTCTCATCGTCGACGCGCAGGGCCGTGGGATCGAAACCGTCCACCGCGTCGCTGTCCAACTCGACGGCCGGCGCCGACGTCGCGTCGATCTCCGCCTCGTCTGCAGCCTCGATCGTGTCAGAGGTGAACGGCGCGGCATCGCCGTCGCCGCTCACCGCGCGCAGGGCCGCCTCCAGCTCCTGGTTCATCGGGTTGAGGGCCGACGCCTTCTGGTACTGGGCGATCGCCTCTTCCGTGCGGCCCTGGGAGGCCAGGAGGTCGCCATACCCCTTGAGGAGCTCCCAGTCGGACTCGACGTAGTCACCGAGCCGCCCCATGTAGGCGTCCGCCTCGGCGTAGTCCTCCTCCACCATGGCGATGTGGAGGATACCGTGGAGGGCGTCACGGTTGCCCGCCTTCTGCCCGAGGCTGGAGAGACAGAGCTCACGGGCGCGGCGCAGGTCGCCCATCTCGATGAGCCGCCGGGCGGTGCGCCCGTATTGGTTCGACGCCTCCTCCTTCATCCCCTCCTTGGCGTACATGCGCCCCAGATCGGCATTGAGCTCGACGTTGTCCGGGAGGAGGTCGGCGAGGCGCTGGAACACTGCGAGGGCGTCGCGAATGGCGCCCGCCTCCTGGTAGCGCTGCGCCGCCAGGAGGTAGGCCTCCTTGGCGTTGGCCACCATTCCACGACGTTGATTGAGATCGCCGAGGCGCACGTACATCTCGGTGGCGCAGACGTCGTCGGGGAACTGCTTGAGGATCTTTTTGATCACCGCGATCGACTTGACCACCAGATCCTCTTCGAGGAACTGGTCGCATGCCGATTTGTAGAGGTCGAGGGCGTCGTCGCGCGACCCCTTCTCCAGCTTCATGTCACCGAGCTGGTTGAGCTGGTCGCCGGTGGCGATGCCGCTCGCCACCCGCGCCTCCAAACGGGCGAACTTCTCCTCGCGATCCGCCGCCAGGGGGTTGATCCGCCGTTTGAGAAAGGCAAGCAGGCCGCCCCGACGCACCGGGACCGCACCGGTGGCCTCGGTCAGATCGCTCATTTCGCTATTTCCGAAGCCGAACAAGGGAGCCTCCTTCACCACAGTTACCAACCGCCGCTGCGCCGCCTTATCGACAAGCCATGCCCGCAGGTTGATCGGCGATGGGACAGCGGACAGCTTTCAGCTAACGGGTTTCAGCTTTTCGGAGAGAGGGGGGGCTTGCGGTTGTACTGCAGACCCCGGTTCGCTGGTTGAAGGAGACGATGTGTCCGCTGTCCGCTGTCCGCTGAAAGCTGTTCGCTGAAAGCTGAAAGCCCCCTCGTGGATGGATACCGCCGCCCCCGGCCCACTCCCCCACCCCCGTGCTACCCTCCGCGGCTCCATGCGCAACATCTCCCTCCTCGGCGCCACCGGCTCCATCGGCCGCTCGACCCTCGACCTCGTGCGCCGCTACCCGGAGGCGGTGCGGGTGGTGGGGCTCACCGCCCACACGCGGGTCGCCGCCCTGGCCGAGGCGATCACCGAGTTTTGCCCAGCGGTGGCCGCGATCGCCGACCCCACCCTCCTCCCCGAGCTCCGCGAGCGGGTCGGCGACGCCCCCACCGAGCTGGTCGCCGGGCCGGAGGGGGTGGTGCAGGTCGCCACCCAGGCCGAGTGCGACACGGTGCTTGCCGCCATCGTCGGCGGCGCCGGCCTCGCCCCGACCCTGGCCGCCGCCCGCGCCGGCAAGGACATCGCCCTGGCCAACAAAGAGGCCCTGGTGATGGCCGGTGACCTCTTTCTTCGGGGGATGGCCGCCGGGGGCGGACGGCTCATCCCGGTGGACTCGGAGCACTCGGCGGTCTACCAGTGCCTCCGGGGGTGCCGGATCGAGGACGTGCGCCGGATCATCCTCACCGCCTCGGGCGGCCCTTTCCACGGCCGCCCGGAGATCGACCTTGCCGCGGTCACCCGCGCCCAGGCACTCAACCACCCCAACTGGTCGATGGGCGAGAAGATCACCATCGACTCCGCCACCCTCATGAACAAGGGGCTGGAGGTGATCGAGGCCCGCTACCTCTTCACCGGCGACCACGGCGCGGCGACCATCGACGTGGTGATCCACCCCGAGTCGATCGTCCACTCGGTGGTCGAGCTGTGCGACGGCCAGATGCTCGCCCAGCTCGGCATGCCGGACATGCGCGGCCCCATCGCCTACGCCCTCACCGGTCCGCGGCGGGCCGCCGACGTGATGCCCCGCCTCGACCTCACCGCCACCCCGCTGCATTTCACCACCCCAGACCTCGACCGCTTCCCCTGCCTCCGCCTCGGCTTCGACGCCCTCGCCGGGGGCGGCCCCTTGCCGTGCGTCCTCAACGGAGCCAACGAGACCGCGGTCGCCGCCTTCCTCGACAACGCCATCCCCTTCACCGCCATCCCCGAGGTGATCGAAGCGGTGATGGCCGCGTGCACCGCCCCGGCGCCGGCCACCCTCGAGGAGGTCCTGGAGATCGACCGCTGGGCGAGGGAGCGGGCGAGCGGAGAGGTCACCCGAAAAGGGTAGGAGGGTGTTGTCCCCCCGATCCCGGCCCGCAGGGCCGGCCGGGGCCGGAGGCCCCGGGTTGCGGGCGCAACCCGCTCCTACCCATAGGACCGAGGGTCCGGCTTTCCGGGAGGAGAAGCCGGGTAGGAGCCTGTCGATCCGTACTTGCAAACCACGAAACCTTTTTTTCCCTCCACGCTCTATACGGGCCATCGCGCGTTTCCCTACCATTCGGATAGGAAACACGGTTAGCCCCTCAACCCCTCAGGAAAGGCCCCCCCATGAACATCTGTGTCATCGGCACCGGCTACGTCGGCCTGGTCACCGGCACCTGCTTCGCCGAGTTCGGCGTCCATGTCACCTGTGTCGACAACGACGAGAAGAAGATCGAGGCGCTGCGTCGCGGCGAGATCCCGATCTACGAGCCGGGGCTCGACCGGATGGTGGCGAAGAACGTCGCCGAGGGGCGCCTCACCTTCACCACCGACCTGAAAGAGGGGGTCGACTCGTCCCTGGTGGTGATGATCGCCGTCGGCACCCCGCCGGGGGAGGACGGCTCCGCCGACCTCCACTACGTCGAGCAGGTCGCCCGCGACGTCGCGAAGGTCATGGACGGCTACAAGCTGATCATCAACAAGTCCACCGTCCCGGTCGGTACCGCACGGCACGTCAAGCGGATCATGGAGGAGGTCCTCCAGGGCAGACACCGGGTCGATATCGCCTCCAACCCCGAGTTCCTCCGCGAGGGCTCGGCCATCGAGGACTGCATGCGCCCGAACCGGGTGGTCATCGGGGTCGACGACGAGCGCGCCCGGGCCATCCTCCAGGACCTCTACCGGCCGCTCTACCTGCTGGAGACACCGATGGTGATCACCAACCCGGAGACCGCCGAGCTCATCAAGTACTCCGCCAACGCCTTCCTCGCCACCAAGATCAGCTTCATCAACGAGTGCGCCAACCTGTGCGAGAAGGTCGGGGCCAACGTCCAGGACGTCGCCAGAGGGATGGGGCTCGACCGCCGCATCGGCGCCAAGTTCCTCCACGCCGGCCCCGGCTACGGCGGCTCCTGCTTCCCCAAGGACACCCTGGCGCTGACCCGCATCGCCCGCGAACACGACTACACCTTCGAGATCGTCGACTCGGTGGTGGCGGTCAATGAGCGCCAGAAGCAGCGCGGCCTGGAGATCATCCTCGCCGCCCTCGGCGACAACCCCGAAGGCAAGACCGTGGCGCTCCTCGGCCTCGCCTTCAAGCCGAACACCGACGACATGCGCGAGGCACCTTCGATCGTCATCGTCCGTGGCCTGCAGGCGGCGGGCGTCCGGGTACGCGCCTACGATCCGGCGGCGATGGAGACCTCGAAGGCGGAGATCGACCACGTGGTCTACTGCGACGACGCCTACGAGACCGCCGAGGGGGCCGACTGCATCGCCCTGGTCACCGAGTGGAACGTCTTCCGGAACCTCGACCTCGACCGGATCAGGGAGGCCCTGAAGACACCGACCTTCGTCGACCTGCGCAACGTCTACAACCCGGCACGCATGGTCGAAGCCGGCTTCAACTACCACTCCATCGGCCGCCCCCTCTCCTCCTACGGCATCGAGGGCTGACGCCGGAGAGCGGCGACGCGGACGGGCTGACGCCCCCACGGCCGCCCGCCCACCGCGGTTCGACACCGCCGCGCCCATGACCCGATGAGGAGTTGGTCCCCCCGCCTCCGGCGCGCCGCCGGGCTCGCCGCCCTCCTCATCGCCCTCGCCTGCCTCGCCCTGGCGGTCGCCACCGGACCGGTGGCGAGCCTCGACCGCGCCCTCTTCCTCTTCGTGCAACACCACCTGCGGGTGGCGTGGCTCGACGGGGTGATGGCGCAGCTCACCATGCTCGGCGACGCCGCGGTCTGCCTCCTGCTGCTCCTGTGGGCGGCGGTGGTGGTACGGCGACCGCTCCTCACCGAATCCATCGTCGCCCTGGTCGCGGTGGCCGGTTCGGTCGGGTGGCTCAAACACCTGGTGGCGCGCCCGCGCCCCTCCCAGGTCATCCCCGACCTCCACCTCATCGGGCCGCACCTCGGCAACCTCTCCTTCCCCTCCGGCCACACCACCACCGCCGTCGCCCTCGCCGCCCTCCTCGGCCACCGCCACCCGCGCCTGCGGCCGCTCCTCTGGACGCTGGCGGCAGGCGTCGGCCTATCCCGTATCTACAACGGCGTCCACTACCCCCTCGACGTCCTCGCCGGCGCCCTCCTCGGGACCGCCATCGCCGTCGCCGTCGTGCAGCTCGCCCCCGCCCTCACCTGGCTCACCGACCGCCTCCACCTCCACCACACCGAACCTCGCGGCCGCGACCTCCACACCACCCTCCTCGCCCTCATGGGGCTGCTACTCGTCTGGCAAGCCTTCAAGACCAAACAGATCCCCGACCTCTGGCGCTGGCCGCTCTTCACCATCGGCCTCATCACCTGCCTCACCGCCTACCTCCGCACCCGGCCGATGCTCAACCGTTGGCCGTGGTCCCGGTGGACCCTGCGCCAAGGGCCGTAGGCCCCTCCCTCCCCCGAGCCGGGAGGCAGACGACGGGGTTCCCCCGCCCGGGGCCCGAAGGGCGCCCACTCCCGTTGCCCTGTCCGGGCTGATACGATCCGCGCCCCGTGAAGAGCGAGACCGACCAAGGCGAGGCCACCGCCCAGGGGATCACCTGGGACCTGACCGACCTATACGCCGCCCCCGACGACCCGCGACTCACCGCCGACTTCGACGCGGCGGAGCAGGAGGCCGCACGCTTCGAGGAGCAGTACCGGGGCAAGCTCTCCGGAGACGAGCTCGACGCCTCGGGGCTGGCCGAGGCGGTGGCGGTGATGGAGCGGGTCTCCGAACGGCTGATCCGTATCCTCTCCTTCGCCCACCTCCTGTTCGCCGCCGACACCAGCGCACCGGCCCACGGCGCCTTCCTGGTCTCCTGCCAGGAACGGCTCACCGCCATCCAGCGCCACCTCCTCTTCTTCGATCTGGAGTGGGCGGCGCTTCCCGACGCACAGGCCAAGGCGTTGCTCGCCGACCCGGCGCTCGCCCACTACCGCCACCACCTCGCCCGCGCCCGCCGCTACGCCCCGTATCGCCTCTCCGAGCCGGAGGAGCTGATCCTCGAAGAGAAGGCGAACACCGGCGCCCGCGCCTTCATGCGCCTGTTCGACGAGTCCCTGTCGGCGATGCGCTTTCCGGTGGTACGCGACGGCGCCACCGAGGAGCTCTCCGAGGAAGAGGTCCTGGCGCTCCTCCATGACCCCGACCGCGCCACCCGCCGGGCGGCGGCCGCCGGGTTGACCGCGGGGCTGCGCGACAACGAGCGGCTCCTCACCTTCGTCACCAACACCCTGGTGCAGGACCACGCGGTGGACTGCCGCCTGCACCGTTACCCGGACGTGATGACCCCGCGCCACCTCGCCAACGAGACCACCGGCGAGGCGGTGGAGGCACTGCTGGCCGCGTGCGAGAGCGGCGTCGGGATGGTGGCGCGCTACTACCGGCTGAAGCGACGGCTCCTCGGGCTGGACGAGCTCCTCGACTACGACCGCTACGCCCCCCTGCCGGCGGCCGCCACCACCTTCACCTGGAGCGAGGCGCAAGAGATGGTGCTGGCCGCCTACGGCAGCTTCTCACCGCGGATGGCGGAGATCGCCTCGCTCTTTTTCGAGCACCACTGGATCGACGCGGAGGTCCGGCCTGGCAAGCGCGGCGGCGCCTTCTCCGCCTCCACCGTGCCGTCGGTCCACCCCTATGTCCTGCTCAACTTCCAGGGGCGGCCGCGCGACGTGCAGACCCTGGCCCACGAGCTCGGCCACGGGATCCACCAGTACCTGGCGCGCGACCGCGGCCTCTTCGCCGCCGACACCCCGCTGACCACCGCCGAGACCGCCTCGGTCTTCGGCGAGATGCTCTCCTTTCAGGCCCTCAAGGGGCGGCTCACCGAGCCACGCGAGCGGCTGGCGCTGGTGTGCGGGAAGATCGAAGACAGCTTCGCCACCGTCTTCCGGCAGGCGATCATGAGCCGCTTCGAGCAGGCCCTGCACCGGGCCCGCGCCGACGAGGGGGAGCTCACCGCCGAGCGTATCGGCGAGCTGTGGATGGCGGCCAACCGCACCATGTTCGGCGACGCCCTCACCCTCACCGGCGACTACGCCTGCTGGTGGTCGTACATCCCCCATTTCATCCACACTCCGTTCTATACCTACGCCTACAGCTTCGGAGAGCTCCTCGTCCTGGCCCTGTACGAGCGCTACCGGCAAGTGGGTGACGCCTTCGCCCCCGCCTACCTACAGATGCTCGCCGGCGGCGGCTCCGACGCCCCGGAGCGCCTCCTGGCGCCGCTCGGGGTGGAGATCACCGCCCCCGACTTCTGGCACGGCGGCCTGGCGGTCCTCGACCGGTTGGTGGCGGAGGCGGAGGCGCTGGCGACCGAGACGGCCGGAGCATGACTGTTGCGCGGCCCGGCCGCGCTCCCACACCGAACTGGCAAGAGCGACACCATGAGCGACACACCCAGCGACACGGCGACCGACACCGACCACCTGAGCGACCGCCGCTTCGACGATCTCACCCTCCCCGAGTCTGTCCGGCAGGGGATCCGCGATGCCGGCTTTACCCACTGCACCCCGATCCAGGCCCTCACCCTGCCCCCGGCGCTTGCGGGCGAGGGGGTCGCGGGACAGGCCCACACCGGCACCGGCAAGACCGCCGCCTACCTGATCACCGCCTACAACACCCTGCTCACCCGCGAGCCGCGCAAGCTCACCGGGCGGGAGGCGGAAAAGGCCGCGCCGCGCTGCCTGATCCTCGCCCCGACCCGCGAGCTGGTCGCCCAGATCCACCACGACGCCGAGATCCTCGGCGCCCACACCGGCCTGAAGATGGTGGTGGTCTACGGCGGCATCGACTACGACAAGCAGCGCAAGACCATCACCGCCGGCTGCGACATCCTGGTCGGGACGCCCGGCAGGCTGATCGACTATTTCAAACAGGGGATCTACACCCTCAAGGGGATCCAGGTGGCGATCCTCGACGAGGCGGACCGGATGTTCGACCTCGGCTTCATCAAGGACATCCGCTACTTCTTCCGCCGGATGCCGCCATACGACGCGCGCCAGTCGATGCTCTTCTCCGCCACCCTCGACCCCAGGGTGATGTAGCTCGCCTACGAGCATATGGACATCCGCGAGATGCTCGCGGTGGACACCGGGCGCAAGACCGCGGAAAAGGTGAAGCAGCGCATGTACCACGTGGCGAGCGACGAGAAGCTCTCCCTGCTCCTCGGTATCCTCGCGAAGGAGAGCCCCGAGCGCACCCTGGTCTTCGTCAATACCCGCCGCGAGGCGGGGTGGCTGGAGCAGCGGCTGATCCGCGCCGACTTCGCCGCCCGGGCGCTGACCGGCGACGTCGAACAACGCAAGCGGCTCCGCTACCTCAGGCAGTTCATCGAGGGCGAGGTGGACATCCTCATCGCCACCGACGTCGCCTCCCGCGGCCTGCACATTCCCAACGTCTCCCACGTCATCAACTTCGACCTCCCCGATGACAAGGAGGACTATGTCCACCGGGTTGGCCGCACCGCCCGGGCCGGCGCCGAGGGGACCGCGATCTCCTTTTGCTGCGATCGCTACTGTCTCAACCTGCCGGCGATCCAGGAGTTCCTCAACTTCCCCATCGACACCTCCCTGCCCCCGGAGGAGCTCTTCGCCGATCCGGAGCTGGTGCGCCACGCCCTCGGCGGTCCGAAAGGGTATGTCGAGCGCGACAAGCGAGCGAAGGGACGTCCGGGCGGGCGCGGCGGTGATCGCGGTGGACGGGGTGGCCGCCGCGGCGACCGTGGTCGCGGCCCACGGCACCGATCGGCAGAGAGCGGCAGTCCACCACGCCCGGCGCAAGCGGAGGAGGGGCGCGGCGCCAAGGCCGCCACAAACCCCGCGGGTGGGCCACCGAAGCGCAAGCGGCGGCGGCGCCGCCGCCGACGCACCAACGCCAACGCGGCCACCAACGCACCCGCTCCACCCAAGGGCGACACATGAACCGCAAGGTAATCCTCTCTCTCCTCGGCGTGGCCGCGGCGGTGGCGCTCCTCTTCTACCTCTCCATGTCGGGGAATGCCTACGAGTGTAAGGTGACGATACAGTTCGCCGGCACCACCCTCCACCGCACCGGCGCCGGCACCAGCGAGAAGGAGGCGATCCGCGCCGCGGTGGAGTCGGCCTGCGGCACCCTGGGGCTGGCCATGAATGACCAGATCCGCTGCCAGAACACCCCGCCGGTGGAGGCGCAGTGCGAGGGGCCGTCGTCGGGGTACTAGCTGAACCGAGTCCATAGCACGCAGGGCGCGAAGAAAAGGGGGGCACCGGGTGGGAAGACGCCGGCAACCGCAGGCTGCGAGCCTCGTTGCCACCGGCCACGGAGGGACATGGAGGGGCCGAGAGCGCGCGGCCGGAGAGAAAGAGAGCGAGGTGGCGCCTGCCCCCAGCCCCTCGGCGTCTCGACGCCTCCGCGCGCCTCTCCCAACCGAGCCCATGGGAACGCCCTCTGCCGGACACATCCGGGGCAACGGACAACTCCGCGATCTCTTCCCCGGCAACCACGTGGTCCGGTACCTCCACCTCGACGGCACCCTCCTCATCCTCCGTACCCGGCACCAGCGCGAGAGCCGCCACGAGGCGTGAGCAGAGACCGGAACGATGCGACCCCTGATCTCCACGCGCGGCCCTGAGGACCACGTGCGGCCTCCCCCCCCGCCAGCTCGATCTCGCGGCCTCGCCGCCGCCGCGAGCGTCCACCTCCTCCTCTGCGCCCTCCTGGCGGGATGCCATCCATCGACCGCCGCCGACCCCGCAACCCTCACCCTGGCGGTGGCCACCTCGCCGACGACGCTGGATCCCCGGCTGGCCAGCGACACCCTCTCAGGCCGCCTGATCCAGCTCACCCACCGGGGGTTGGTGCGCCTCGACGACCACCTGCGCCCCGCCCCCGACCTCGCCACCTGGGAGCGTCTCTCGCCGCTGCACCTTCGCTTCTACCTAACACCCAACGTCACCTTTCACGACGGCCACCCCCTCACCGCCGCCGACGTGGTGGCGACCTACCAATCGCTCCTCGACCCCACCCTCGCCTCACCGCACCGGGGGGTCATGGAGCAGGTGGCGCGGGTGGAGGCGGTGGACGACCTCACGGTCGACTTTCACCTCGACCACCCCTACGCGCCGCTGCTCGCCTCCCTCACCCTCGGCATCGTCCCGGCCGGTTGGCGGGGTGAGGGGGGGCCGCCCGGCACCGGCCCCTTCCGCCTGCTGCGCTGGGAGCGCGACCAGGAACTCGACTACGCCCGCTTCGACGGCTTCGTCGGCAAGCCCGTCACCCTGCCGCGCCTCACGGTGCGTATCCTCCCGGACGCCACCGTGCGCGCCCTGGAGCTGGAGCGCGGCGGCGTGGATGTGGTGATCAACGACCTCCCTACCGAGCTCCTGCCGCGGCTCGCCGCCCGCCCGAGGCTGCACCTCCTCTCGTCGCCGTCGACAAACCACTTCTACCTCGGCCTCAACCTCCACGACCCGGCCCTGGCCGACGTGCGCATACGCCGGGCGATCGCCTGCGCCATCGACCGCAAGCCGATCATCTACCACCTCCTCGCCGGCCAGGCGATCCCCGCCACCGGCCTGTTGCCGCCGGACCACTGGGCGTACCGCCCTCCGACGGAGCCGCCCGCCTACGACCCGAGCCGCGCCCGGCGGCTCCTCGCCGCGGCCCGCGGGCCGGACGCCCCGCCCTTGAGGCTGGAGTACAAGTCGTCCACCGACGAGACCGCGCGGCTCATCGCCCAGGTCATCGCCCGGCAGCTCGCGCGGGTGGGGATCGAGCTGACCCTGCAAAGCTTCGAGTGGGGCACCTTCTACGGCGACATCAAGGCGGGCCGCTTCCAGCTCTACTGTCTCACCTGGACCGGGGTGGTGGAGCCGGACCTCTACTACTACATCCTCGACTCCCACGCGGTGCCGCCCGCCGGCGCCAACCGCAACCGGTACACCAACCCGGTCGTCGACCGCCTCTTGGAGGAGGCGCGGACCACCCTCGACGAGGCGCGCCGCCGCTCTCTCTACGGCGAGGTGCAGAAGATTGCCGCCCGCGATCTCCCCTACATCCCCCTGTGGCACCCGCGCCACTTCGCGGTGGTCAACCGGCGGGTGCACAACTTCCGCCTGACCCCGAACATCGATTTCGCCGACCTCGCCACGGTGCGCCTCACCCGGTAAGAGCCGCCTGCCGCCGGTGATCCGGCCCCCTTTTGAGATCGGAGGAGCTACCGCGCCGCCGGCGCCAACTGGCCGGCCGCCGCCCGGAGGAGGAGCTCGGGGATCGCCTCCAGGCTCGCCACGGTGGAGCACGCGCCGCGCGCCGCGGCCGCCGCCGACATCCCGTAGACGACGCAGCTCGCCTCGTCCTGGCCGATGGTCGTGGCGCCGGCCAGGCCTCCCGGCAAGGCCGGCCCGCGCGTGTCCTCCGCCACGGCGAGCAGGTGAAGCGC
>JAJRSX010000203.1 GCA_024278555.1 bacterium
AAGTAGATGAGGCAGTTACGGCAGAAGACGACGTCGAAGGGGGCGTCGAAGCGGGGCAGGGGCCGCAGGAGGTTGATGCGCTGAAAGCGGACCATGCGCGCGACCTCCGGGCGGACCCGGTAGCGGCTCATGTTTTTGCCCGTACCGCGCTGGAAGTGGCGATGGAGCAGCTCCCTGGGCACCCCCTTTACCTCCTCGGCGGTATAGATGGCGCGCTTGGCGACCCCGAGGACCTCGGTGTTGATATCCGAGGCGAGGATCTGAGCCGACCACCCGGCGTGGTCGGCGAGGACGTCACGGACGACCACCGCGAGGGTGTACGGCTCGGCCCCCGTGGAACAGGCCGCGGACCAGATGCGCACCGCCCGGTCGTGACGCGCATCACCGAGGATCTGCGGGAGATAGGTGGTCCGCAGCTCCTCGAAGTGGTGAATCTCCCGGAAGAAGCTGGTGAGGTTGGTGGTCACCAGGTTGAGGCAGACGGAGAGCTCCTCGTCATTGCTGCCGCCGGTGAGATGGTCGGCGTACTGCTCGAAGGTGTCCAGACCGAGATCCCGCAACCTCTTGGCCAGGCGGGAGCGAAAGAGGGTCCGCTTGTTGTCGCCGAAGCTCAGCCCCACCTCGTTCTCGATGTGGCGGCGAATCCGCTCGAAGGCGGCCGAGCTCAGCTCGGTGAGGTCTCCCACCTGGCTCATGCGACAACTCCCGCCGAGGCAGCCTGGCGCTGATCGTAGAGGCCGAGGAGGTCGAGGATGAGGGCGACGTTGCCCTCGGCGAGGATGGTGGCGCCGGAGATCCCCGGGAGCTTGGTGAAGTTGTCCTCCAGGTTCTTGATCACCACCTGCTGCTGGCCGAGGAGGTCGTCGGCGAGCAGCGCCCGCCTGCCGGCGGAGTCCTCGACCACCAGGATGATCCCCTCCTCCGGGTCGGTGACCTGCGGCTCGTGGCCGAGCCACTCGTAGAGGCGGTAGAGGGGCAGGTACTCGTCGCGGAAGAAGAGGACCTCGCCCTGGCCGGAGACGTGCTGGATGTCGGCGTTGCGCGGCCGGATCGACTCGACGATGGCCAGCACCGGGACGATGTACGCCTGACCCGAGACCGCCACCACCATCCCCTCGATGATCGCCAGGGTGAGCGGCAGGCGGATGCGCAGCACCGACCCCTTGCCCTCCTGAGACTCCACGTCCACCGAACCACGCAGCTCATCGACGTTTCGCTTCACCACGTCCATGCCGACCCCGCGACCGGAGAGCGACGAGACCTGCTCGGCGGTAGAGAAGCCGGGCTGGAAGATGAGGCGGTAGACCTGCTCGTCGGTGAGCTCCTGGTCCCCGGTGACCAGTCCCTTGGCGATGGCCTTGGCGAGCACCTTGTCGCGCGGGATCCCGCGACCGTCGTCGACCACCTCGATCACCACGCTGCCCCCTTCGTGGGCGGCCCTGAGCTCCAGAGTGCCCTTCGGCGACTTGCCCGCGGCCTGGCGCTCCTCCGGCGTCTCCAGGCCGTGGTCGAGGGAGTTGCGGATCAGGTGCTTGAGGGGGTCGCCGATCTTCTCGACCACCGTCTTGTCGAGCTCGGTCTCCTCGCCGGTAATGACGAAGTTGACCTCCTTGCCGAGCTCACGTGACGAGTCGCGGACGAAGCGGGCGAACTGTTTGAAGGTGGGACCGATGGGCATCATCCGTACCCCCATCACCTCGTCCTGGAGGTTGCGGGAGAGACGCTCCACCTCATAAAGCGCGGTCTGCAGCCGCTCCGCCTCCTCACCCTCCATCTCGGTGGCGAGCTTCAGGGCGTGCGACTGGGCGATGACGATCTCTCCCACCGAGTTCATCATCGCGTCGAGCCGCTCGGTGTCGACACGGATGGCGGAGATCGCCCGGTTGACGGTCGGCTGGGTGCGCTGCGCCTTCTGCTCGGCGAGGGCCTCGCCCACCTTGGCCGGCGCCACCTTGCCCTTGTCGACGAGGATGGTGCCGATGGGCTTGTCGCTGCCGGCGAGCTGCTCGGACACCGCCTCGCCAACATCGGCGGGCGCCGCCGCCCCCTTCTCCACCAGGATCTTGCCGATCGGCTTGGCGGGCTCCACCGGCGGCGGTACCGCCTCCGCCGAGGCGGTCGGTCGTGCACCGGCGAGGAAGCGGCGGATCGCCGCCACGTGGTCGCCCACCGGCAGCTTGTTGAGGGTGCTTGCGTCCGGCATCGCGTGCTTCTCAAGGAAAGCGGCGATGTTGTCGTTGAGGCCGCGGGCCAGGTCGATGGAGGTGAGGAGCAGACCGATCGAGTCGGTGTCGAGGAGGAGCTCGCCGTTGCGCGCCCGGTCGAGCAGGTTCTCGGTCTCGTGGGCGAGCTTGCCGAGGACCTCCAGCTCCAGAAACCCCGCCGACCCCTTCATCGAGTGGAAGGTGCGGAAGAGGGCATGGATGGTCTCCATGTCCGTGGGATCCTCCTCGAGGGCGAGGATCTTCTCCTCGATCTCGGCGAGCGCCTCGGTGGACTCCTCGTGAAACTCGTGGAGGATCTCGATGTCGTCCTCGGCCAACTCCGCCACCGCCTCCAGACCGGTGGCCTCGGCCCCCTCGGCGAGGGCGCCGGTGAGCGGCGGCGCGGTGGGCGTATCCGCCGCCGCCACCGGCGCCGCCTCCGACGGCGCGGGCGCGACAGAGGCGGGTTCCTCCTGAACCCGCTCTGTCGCCGACCGCACCGGATCCGCTTGGCCGTCCTTGGCTGCGGGGGCTCCGGTGTCGGACGAAGGGGCACCCGCCGCCGGGTCAGGGACCTCTTCGACACGAATGTCGCCGTCGTTGCGACAAAAGAGAAAGACCTCCTCCACGTCCTCTTTCGACGCGGTGGTGGTGAGGGTGACGTCCCACGCGAGGTAGAACTTCAGCGGGTCGATCTCGCCGATCTCGGGAACCCGACCCGTATCGCAGCAGACCTCCTCCAGGTCGCCGAGGGTGGCGAGCTCGTCGAGGAGCAACATCGGGTTGGTCCCCTGGAAGAAGATGTCGTCGTTGAGGGCGAGGTGGATGCGGTAGGTGCTCACCTCCGGAGTCGCCGCCTCCGGGGCCTCGCTGGTCGCCGGCGCGGCGACCGACTCGGCGGACTCAACGGGCTCGGTGGCCGTTGTCGTGGCCCCCGCGGCCACCTGCTGAAGACGGTCACACAGGGGGGTGAGATGTTCGGAGTGGTCGCTGTCGCTCCCCTCGGTCGCCTCGTCCACCATCCGGCGCAGACAGTCGAGGGAATCGAGCAGGGTGTTCACCACCCGGGCGTCGATCGCCAGGAGACCGTCACGGACCCGATCGAGGACCGACTCCATGGCGTGGGTGAGGGAGGCGATCTGCGGGAAGCCGAACATCGCCGCCGAGGACTTCATCGTGTGGGCGGCACGGAAGATGCGATTGATCAGCTCCGTATCGTGGGCCTGCTCCTCAAGGTCTACGAGATCGACCTCCAGAGAGGCCGTGAGATCCTGGGCCTCGGCAATAAAGACGTCCCGATACTCGTCGCCGGCCATTAGCTGTTCTCCTCCAAGAGATCCCCCAGGCCGCTGAGGGCGAGGGCGTCACGCAACACGGTGCTCGGACGGCGGATGGCAAAGGGGCGCTCCGCCGCCCGCGCCATCGCCCGGGTGGAGACCAGGAGCTGGAGACCGGCGGCATCCGCCGACTCGACCCGATCCCCGAAAAAGATCAGGTCGCCGCCATCCCCGGTCACCGCCTGGAGGTCACGGCAGAACCCCTCCGCACGCTCCACCGTCAGATCACGCGGTAGGTTGAGGGTGCCCTGTTTGGTCCGCTTCATCGAATCCCTCCTGGTAGCCGCGGCGCCCCTATCGACCGAGGACCTTTTGGATCACCGACAGGAGCTGGCGCGGCTCGAACGGCTTGACGATCCAGCCGGTGGCGCCGGCCGCTCGCCCCTGCTGTTTCTGCCCCTCCGCCGACTCGGTGGTCACCGTGAGGATCGGCGTGAACCGGTAGCTGGAGAGCTGACGCAACGCCCTGATCAGCTCGAAGCCGTCCATCTCGGGCATGTTGATGTCGGTGAGAACGACGTTGAACTTTCCCTGCCGCGCCTTGGCCAGGCCGTCCTTGCCGTCGACCGCGGTGGTCACCTCGAAGCCCGCGTCCACGAGGGTACGCTCGAGCATCAGGCGGATGGAGGGGGAATCATCGACTGCCAGGATCGACGCCATGATTGAATCGCCTCACAAATAGAGAGTGGGTCCGAGCAACGGACCAGCCGCCACTGGCCGACCCGGGGAATGGTGCATTGTTTATCGACCCACTTCGGCGATCCTTGAGGCGCTCCCGCGACGCGCGGTGCCACCCGTTTATGCCCCCGGACATGGGGTCCTGGCGCCTGTCGGACGGACACCCGCCGACAGCGGCCCGGATAGGGGGGCTTTCACACCTTCGGGACCGGGTGAGGAGGGCGCCTCCCCTCGCCATCCAACGGTGGCGGGAAGTCGTGCGCTCAGCCGGCTGGGGCCACTTCGCGCACCGGGAAGGCGTACCCTTCGCGGAGGTGGCGCACGAGCCCCTGGTACGGATCGATCTCCACCGGATCCCCGTCACCGAAGTAGGGGCGCAGATCGACCTCGGTGGCGAAACACGGCGGGCCGGTGGCAAGCCGCGGCGGCGCGTCCGGGGCGACCCATGCCACCACCCCGGCGCCTACCACCTCGTCCCGACCCGGAAACTCGGCTGCGAAGACGACGGTGTCGCGTTCGCCCTCGCGCCCCCCCTGACCGATCCGCGCTCGCCCGACGATCCGCGCCTCCATCGGCCAAGGATGGTGGCCCGCCGCCATGGAGGTCAACCGCCGGTCAAGCAGCGGCCGGGAGACGCCGAAACCGTATGCACCCCTCCCGACCTAAGGACGCCCATCCCATGGACGCAGCCCTGGACCAGCTCCCCCTCGCCCTGCGCGCGGAGATCGACGAGATCCCCACCCTGCCGGCGGTGGTCTCCGCCTGCCTCGACGAGCTTCATGACCCAAACTCGAACGCCCAGCGGGTCGCCGACCTGATGCTCGCCGATGTGGGGCTCACCGCGCGCGCCCTGCGGCTGGTGAACTCCTCCATCTTCGCGCTCTCACGCGAGGTCACCTCCCTGTCGCACGCCATCGCCCTGCTCGGCTCGGCGCGGCTGGAGGAGATCATCCTCTCGGTCACCCTGCCGCAGCTCTTCGGCAAGGGGCCGTCCGGCCCCCTGGTCAAGCGGATCTGGGAGCACAGCTTCGCCACCGCCTTCATGGCCCGGGAGATCGCCGTCCGTGCCGGATGGCCGCGCCCCGCCGATGCCTACGTCGCCGGCCTCATGCATGACATGGGTCTGATGGTGGCGGCCCGCTGCCTCCCGGCACCGATCCACGACTTCCTCAAGAACGCCGGCCACGACCCGGCGTGGAACCTGGCGGCCGAGCACGACGCGCTCGGCGCCGACCACACCGAGATCGGACTCGCCCTCGCCGACCACTGGGGTTTCCCCGAGGTCGTCCGCGAGTCGATCCACCACCACCACGCCCCCGCCGACCACGGTAACGCAGTGGCGATCATCCACGTCGCCGACCGGTGCGCCGAGAGCGGCGGTCTCGCAATCCGCAAGATCGATCCGGAGGTTGTGGAGGAGCTCGACCTGACCACCTGTTGCCACGAGGTCTTCCCCTCGTCGCTCTCCATCCCCGACGACCTCGACCTCCTCGCCGGCTCCGCCGACTGGGCGAGCCAGGTCCGCGCCCTCGTACGGGAGCTCGTCCCCAACGGTTGAGCCCCCCGATCTCCAACCCTTCACCCCACGAAAGGAAACGCCATGTCCATCAACGTCCTCATCGTCGACGACTCCTCCACCATGCGGAAGATCGTCCAGCGCAACCTCAAGCAGACCGGCCTCGACCTCGGCGAGATCTTCCAGGCCGGCGACGGTCAGGAGGGGCTCGCGGTCCTCAACGAGCAGACCGTGAACCTCGTCCTCTCCGACTGGAACATGCCGAACATGGACGGCCTCGGCATGGTCCAGGCGATCCGCGCCAACGAGGCGTGGAACCACATCCAGATCATCATGATCACCACCGAGGGGGGAGAGGCGAAGGTCCAGGAGGCGGTCGCCGCCGGCGCCAACGGCTATGTAAAGAAGCCGTTCACCGCCGACGACCTGGAAGCGGAGCTCGCCTCGGCCGCGGCCTGAACCATGACCACCGATCACCCACGCGCCCGAGGAGGCCCTATGCCCACCGTCACGTCGCACGATATCTACGAAGCCGTGCAGGGAATCTTCCAGTCGATGCTCGGCGTCAACCCGCAGCTGGTGTCGCTGGAACAGGAGGATGAAGCGCTCCACAACCAGGGGATCGCCGCGATCGTCGGCTACGCCGGGGAGAGCGACGGATCGGTGATCTTCACCTGCTCCCTGGAGCTGGGCACAATCCTGGCAGGGCTGATGCTGATGGAAGAGGAGGTCGACCCCGAGAGCGAGGACGTCGACGACGCGGTGGGCGAGATCGGCAACATGATCGCCGGCCAGCTCAAGAACCTCGTCTGCGAGGGCGGCGACGAGGTCCAGCTCTCCATCCCGGTGATCGTTCGCGACGGCAACTATCGCCTCTCGGTCCCCAGCTCCTACGACCGGTGGCGACTCACCTGTTTCCACATCGACGGCGCCCCCTTCTACGTGGAGATGGTCTCCAGTGAGCCCCTCGAATGAGACGGCCGCCTCGATGATGGGGCGGCACGGCCCGACCTGCGGCGATGAGTAAGGCGCTACACACCTTCACGGAGAACCTCCTGACCCAGGTGGGGAGCGCCCTCTCGGAGCTCCTTGGCCACCCCATCGCCTTCAAGCGGGGGCAGATCTCCGCCTTTGAAGAGTCCTCCTTTACCCCCTTCGGCGAGGAGTTTATCGCCTGCCTCACCGCCGCCGTCACCGAGCCGCACGAGGGGACCATCTACGTCGGCTTCGACCTCCCGCGGGTGGTCATCCTCGGGGCGCTGCTGGAGATGGTGCCGCCCGACGGCATCGCAGATCGCCTCGCCGAGCCGGAGTTCAACGAGGACAACGCCGACGCCTTCGAAGAGGTGGGCAACATCCTCGTGGGCAAGCTCGACGAGGCGATCCGCAATGACCTCGGCGCCGCCAAGATTCACACCAAGAAGGGCGAGACCATCAGCGGCCCCCCGGCCGAGGTCTACGGCCGGATCCACACCCAAGGCGATTACTACTGTCTCGACGCCACCATCGAGATCGAGGGACAGGAGAGCGGTCCGCTCTGCTTCCTCTTCCACCCGTCACTGGTGGAAGACGGGTTCAAGGCCGACCCGGAGATCACCAAGTGGCGCATCGCCACCCAATTCGCAAGCGGTGAGGAGGCGGCAACGAGCGACGGGGTAGAGCGGGCCGTCGCCGGCGAGGGCGATGATCCCGAGAGCGGCGGCGATATCGCCACGGCGGTTGACGGCGACAAAGAGAGCACCACGAACGGCAAGATCGCCACCGCGGTCGGCACCGCAGACGACACGGGTGAGGGTGGCCACATCGCCACCGCCGCAGACCGGGGCGACGGCGAGTCCGCGGCCGCGGGGGGCCACACCGGCGACGGCTCCGGAGCCGGAATCGGCAACGACGCCTCCGGCCCGCCGGCCGGCCACACCGGACCGGCCGCCGCACGGCGGCCCCGCGCCGCCACCCTCGGCGGCGGCGCTCCCCCCTCTGGCGATGACCGGCCGGTCCTCCTGGTCGTGGACGACGACATCACCACCCGCTCCATCCTCCGTACCTGGCTCGACGGCGGCGACTTTCTCGTCTATGAGGCGGTGAGCTGGCGCGAGGCGTCACTCTTCCTGCGCCGCTACCGGATCGACGCGGTCATCCTCGACCTCTACCTCCACGACCTCAACGGCATCGAGGCGTGCCGTCGGCTGCACCTCCACCCGGCGACACGCGACGTGCCGGTGATCCTCTGCGCCAGCCACCCGAGCCGCGAGGCGGTGGTCCAGGGGCTCAAGGCGGGGGCGACGGACTTCCTCATCAAGCCGTTCGACCGCCAGCGGCTGATGGAAAAGCTCGACGCGGTGGCCCTGGCGCCCGCCTAGCCTCACGCGCCCCTTCGGGTGCCCGCAGGGGCCTCACGGAGCACCCGTGGGGCCACCCGGATCCCCCCGTAATCACGGGGAAAAAGCCTCCTCGGCCCCCTTTTCGAGAGCAGGACGAGGGGCGCCTTCGGCATCCCGGAGTCAGGTTTTTCCACAGGTCTATCCACAGGCCATAAGAATCGCAACCCATTGTTTTTATTGCATTGTTTGTTATTTTGTCCACGCTTGACCGGGCGACAAAGGAGGGGCTATAAGGGTCACTCCTCGTCGCGTTTTCCCCTCCCCTGCGGCCTTCACCGCACCCCACGCTACCCTTGGAAGAGAAGCGGGACTGGCACTCGATACTTGATAGTCATAGTCATCTTTCAATCCACCCGTCGGAGCACCGCCCATGGCCACCCAATCCACCTCCCCCGCCCCCCGCACCACCCGCAATGGTCTGACGATCCCACGCCGCTTCACCAAGGCGGGGGAGGATGTCTTCGCGAGTGTCGAGTGGGTGCGGCGGGACTCGAAGATCACCAGCACCGACGGCTCGGTGGTCTTCGAGATGAGCGGCTGTGAGGTCCCCGCCTCGTGGTCGCAGATGGCCACGGACATCGTCGTCTCCAAGTACTTCCGCAAGGCGGGGGTGCCGCAACACGACGACGACGGCAGGCCGATCCTCGACGACGACGGCCAGCCGGTAACCGGCCCGGAGCGCTCGGTGCGCCAGGTGGTCCGGCGGCTGGTGGGGTGCTGGCGCCACTGGGGGCAGGGCCACGGCTACTTCGCCTCCGAGGAGGACGGCGAGACCTTCGAGGCGGAGCTCGCCTACATGCTCCTCCACCAGATGGCCTCCCCCAACTCGCCCCAGTGGTTCAACACCGGCCTCAACTGGGCCTATGGCCTCACCGGCCCGGCCCAGGGCCACTACTACGTCAACCCGGAGACGGGCGAGGTGGAGGAGGGGAAGGACGCCTACACCCACCCGCAGCCCCACGCCTGCTTCATCCAGTCGGTGAATGACGACCTCGTCAACGAGGGCGGGATCATGGACCTGTGGCAGCGGGAGGCGCGGCTGTTCAAGTTCGGCTCGGGCACCGGCACCAACTTCTCCAACCTGCGCGGCGAGGGGGAGCCCCTCTCCGGCGGTGGCAAGTCGTCGGGGCTCATGTCCTTCTTGAAGATCGGCGACCGCGCCGCCGGCGCCATCAAGTCGGGTGGCACCACCCGGCGGGCGGCGAAGATGGTCTGCCTCGACCTCGACCACCCGGACATCGAGACGTTCATCGACTGGAAGGTGGAAGAGGAGCGGAAGGTGGCGGCGCTCATCGCCGCCGGTTACGACGCCGACTTCAACGGCGACGCCTACGCCACCGTCTCCGGGCAGAACGCCAACAACTCGGTGCGCGTCCCCAACGCCTTCATGGAGGCGGTGGAGAGAGACGCCACCTGGGACCTCCACTGGCGCACCGACGGACGCACCTGCAAGACGGTGAAGGCGCGCGAGCTATGGGAGCGGATCGCCAAGGCGGCGTGGGGGTGTGCCGACCCCGGCATCCAGTTCGACACCATCATCAACGACTGGCACACCTGCCCCGCCGCCGGCCCGATCCGCGCCTCGAACCCGTGCTCCGAGTACATGTTCATCGACAACACGGCGTGCAACCTGGCGAGCCTCAACCTGGTGAAGTTCGAGGACGGCAAGGGCAACTTCGACATCGACGGCTACCGCCACGCGATCCGGTTGTGGACGGTGGTCCTGGAGATCTCGGTCCTCATGGCGCAGTTCCCGAGCGCCGAGATCGCCCGCCTCTCCTACCTCTACCGCACCCTCGGGCTCGGCTACGCCAACCTCGGCTCGCTCCTCATGCGCCGTGGTCTGCCGTACGACTCCGCCGAGGGCCGCGCGGTGGCGGCGGCGATGACCGCCATCATGACCGGCGAGGCGTACGCCACCTCCGCGGAGATGGCCGAGGTCCTCGGACCCTTCCCGGGTTACGAGGCGAACCGCGAGGCCATGGCGCGGGTGATTCGCAACCACCGTGCAGCCGCCTACGACGACCGTGACGCCTACGAGGGGCTCTCCACCCTCCCCCAGGGGCTCGACCAGCGCCGCTGCCCCGACGACCTCCTCGCCGCCACCCACGCCGCGTGGGACCGTGCGGTGGCCCTCGGCGAAGCCCACGGCTTCCGCAACGCCCAGGTCTCGGCCATCGCCCCCACCGGCACCATCGGCCTGTTGATGGATTGCGACACCACCGGCATCGAACCCGACTACGCCCTGGTGAAGTTCAAGAAGCTCGCCGGCGGCGGCTACCTGAAGATCGCCAACCAGTCGATCCCCGCGGCGCTTCAGACCCTCGGCTACCAGAACGAGGAGATTCACAACATCCTCACCTACGCCCTCGGCACCAACCACCTCTCCGGCGCCCCGCACATCAACTGCGAGGCGCTCATCCGCCGCGGCCTCGATGAGGTGGATTGCAGGCACATCGAGCAGGCGCTGCCGTCGTCCTTCGACCTCTCCGGCGCGGTCAACGGGCGGATCCTCGGCGAGGAGGCCTTTGTCCGCCTCGGCCTCGACCCCGCCCTTGCCGACGACCCGGAGTTCAACCTCCTTGCCGCCCTCGGCTTCACCCCGGAGCAGGTACAGGAGGCGAGCGACATCATCTGCGGCCATCACACCCTGGAGGGGGCACCGCACCTGAAGGCGGACCACCTGCCGGTCTTCGATTGCGCCTCCCGCTGTGGTCGAGAGGGGACCCGCTCCATCACCCCCACGGGACATATCCGCATGCTCGGCGCGGCCCAGCCCTTCGTCTCCGGCGCCATCAGCAAGACCATCAACATGCCCCACGAGACCTCCGTGGAGGAGATCGAGCAGGCGTACCACCTGGCATGGACCCTGGGGCTGAAGGCGGTCGCCATCTACCGTGACGGCTGCAAGCTCTCCCAACCCCTGAGCAGCGCCGGCGCCGCCGGCCACGAAACGGAGACGTCGGCCGAGGCCGAGATCCCCCACGTGCGCAGCCCGCGCGAGGCGCGCACCCTGTCGCGCGAGGGCAAGGCCGGCTTCACCACCCCCACCCGCTGGAAGCTGCCGGCAAAGCGCAAGGGGTGGACCCAGGAGGCGAGCGTCGGCGACAACAAGATCTACGTACGCACCGGTGAATACGACGACGGCACCCTCGGAGAGATCTTCATCGACCTCGCCAAGGACGGCGCCGCCTTCCGCTCCCTGATGAACTGCTTCGCCATCGCCATCTCCAAGGGGCTCCAGTACGGCGTCCCCCTGGAGGAGTTCGTCGACACCTTCACCTTCACCCGCTTCAACCCGAGCGGCATGGTGGAGGGCCACCCGAACATCAAGATGGCCACCTCGATGATCGACTATGTCTTCCGCGTCCTCGGGCTCGAATATCTCGGGCGCACCGACTTCGTCCAGGTACCGCCGGAGAAGGTGGAACAGACCACCGATGCCGGCGCCGATCGCCTCTCCCCGAACGACGAGAGCACACCGCGGACCGCCAAAACGACATCGGCGAAGCTCACCGTACGCAACGTTCCCAGCCCCAAGGCGGTCACCGCGGGCAGCGCCCAGGCCTCCGCCGATCCGCAGATGCAGCAGCTCGCCACCCTCGGCGACGCCCCCTTCTGCGAAAACTGCGGCCACATCACGGTGCGCAACGGCGCCTGCTACAAGTGCCTCAACTGCGGCACCTCCATGGGGTGCAGCTGAGGGGGCGCGGTGCGTGCACGGGAGCAGGGGACCTGCCTGTTTCCCTGACCATGCCCATCGTCGCCCCAACCGACGGTAACCGGGCACGAGCCGGCACCCGCCGCCGCAACAGGCCCGCGGGGCCTGTTGCGGCCACAGGCCGCGGATCGCGAGCAGGGGCTCGCTCCCGCCTCCCCACCCCGCAGCCATGTGCCCCCTCACCGGCTACAAGACATCCAAAAACGCCACACTCTTCAGCCGCCGCCGGCTCTGCCCCTCGACTCGGCCAGTCAACCAGCGGATCGCCCGCCCCTCCTGTTCCCCGGTAAGGACCACCCGCCCGTCCACCCCCTCCGCGGCGATCCGCGTCAGGGCCAGGAGCAGCCCCACGGGAAAGGGGCTGCCACGCTCCCCGGCGCAGCGGCCGCACCAGAGGGCGTGGCCCTCGCCCGCCAGCTCGCGGATCTCCTCTGTCCACGGCCGGCCACAGTGCTCGCACCGCCCCCCGCCGCCCCACAGGCCGGTCGCCGCCAGCGCAGCGACGAGGTACGCCACCAGGCCACGCCGCGCCGCGCCCCCTTCGAGGGCGACAAGGCCGCCACACAGGGCGTCGAAGAGGGCCGGCTCGGGCGACCCCTCGTGGGCCAGGTGGTCGGCCACCTCCGCCATCACCTCCAGGGAGGCGAAGGCGTCGAGATCGCCCTGGAGCCCCTGGTGGTCCGTCACCAGGCTCACCTCGCGCAGGGTGCCGAGGGAGGCATTGGGGCCGCGGTGGTAGGTCACCTCCAGCCGGTTGCCCACCATCAGCCTTGGCGCCAAGGCGCCGCGCGGCGACCGGGCGCCGCGGGCAAGGAGGCCGAGACGCCCGCGCTCCCGCGACAGGGTGTGGACCACCCGATCACGGTCCCGGTACGGGTAGAGCCGTAGCACCACCACCTGATCCCGAAACAACGCCACACCCGCCTCCTTTCCCCCAGGGTGACGAAGCCGGCGAGAGACCGAAAGGTGGCGGCACGTTCAAGCACGACCTCTCACCCATCTTCGACCGAAAAATGGGCAACCCCTCCAAGGAGAGATGCACTACAGAGACGCAAAGGGCACGGAGAACCGCAAGGATCGTCAAACAGGGACGACAACCGCAGACGCTGCAAACACCATGCTGTTTTCTGATGTAGTCCGCTGTGCCCTCTGTGTCGCTGTGGTGGAATCGCCTTCACGGCCGGCACCGTGACCACCCAGTGATTCCTTCGATCCTGAGGGGAGGATCCCCTTCCCCCTCAGTCCGTGCCCTCTTCAAACCGCCCCTCTCCACTCATCAGCCAAGGGGATGGGCGTATATCCATAAGGGCGATAAGTTGTATTTTAGTCATTAGATATGTTTGCCTTTCCCCCTGCAGAGCCGCCACCGAGGGGACGGAGCAGCCGAATAGCCGCAGACGCCGCCGCCCACAACCCATCCCAGGGAGGAGGACCATGACCGGACGCATCACCC
Organism: bacterium; assembly: GCA_024278555.1. Taxonomy (GTDB): domain Bacteria; phylum CG2-30-53-67; class CG2-30-53-67; order CG2-30-70-394; family CG2-30-70-394; genus CG2-30-70-394. The sequence goes on from JAJRSX010000203.1 coordinate 13,291, forward strand.
TCTGGGCGTCGCTCCTCCTCCTCCCCGCCCTGGGCCGGGCGGACACCTGCACCACCTGCCACGCCCTCATCCCGCAGACGGCGGTGTGGGAGCACTCCTTCACCGACTGGCAGGAGTCCCTCCACGCCCAGGTCGACGTGGACTGCGTCTCCTGCCACGGCGGCGACGGCGACGCCGCCGTGGCAGGAGACGCCCACCACGGGATGACCCCGGTGGGCGGCGGCAAGAGCGCCGAGAGCCGCCTCCTTGCCGCCAAGGTCTGCGGTAGCTGCCACACCGACAAATACCGCGCCTTCGCCCGCTCCGCCCACTTCCGCCGCCTGGTGGAGGGAGAGACGGCCGCCTACTGCCACACCTGCCACACCTCGGTCGGCTCCCGGGTCCTCACCCAGGAAACCGTCGCCGCCACTTGCCGCGGCTGCCACCCGACAAGAGGCGAGAGGTCGGTGGCGGCCCGCGCCGAGCGGGTCCTCAACAGCCTCACCCGCATGCGCCTCGCGGTCACCTTCCGCTCCCCCTCCGCCCCCCTGAACAGCGCCCAGTGGGAGACCCTCCACCACAGCGCCACCGAGGCGATGGCCCAGTGGCACGCCTTCGACCTGGACGCCGTCGAGAGGGCCCTCGCCCAAGGCCGCCCCCTCCTCAGCGCCGCCGACGGCGACCGGTGACCCGAGCGCCCGCGCCCAATGCCCTCTTCCGTCGCGGAACCAGGGTCGATCTCACCGGCAGATGGTTCCGCCTCCGACGGTGATGGTCTTCACCCGCAGCGTGAAGGTCGAGGACACCGGCGTCGTGGGGGCGTGGCTCCAGGGCGACTCACCTGGAAGGGGACAAGACCACGAAGGGCACCAAAGGTCACGAAGGGGGAGAGCCCCGGAGGTCGGTGTCGCCGGTGGTGGGCCGGGCGATTGTGCCGAGTGGGGCTTTCAACGCAAAGACGCCAGGGCGCAAAGGGGGGGGATCTATGGGGGGGGAGGGGTCGACCGTGGTGGGCCGGGGGGCTCGTGAGGAGTGGGATTCTTCACGCAGAGGCGCGGAGAGGCGGGAGACGCAGAGGGGAGATCTGGCCAAGGGTCAGGCGTCACCGGTGGTAAGCCGGGGCACCGAAGGCCGGAGCCCACCACAGAGACCCAGAGGGCACAGAGAACTCCATCAGAAAACAACACGATTTTGCGCCGTCCTCTTGCACGGCAACCCCGTGGCGCTCCGTTGCGAGGCCCAGGAGGAGGAACGCACCTCTCCTTTGCAGTTCTCCGTGCCCTCTGTGTCTCTGTGGTGAAATCGCCTTCCAGGCTCGCGCCGTGATCACCTGGTGAGTCCCTCGACCCTGTTGGCGGTCTCCCCTCCCCCTGAAATCTTGCCCTCTTTCCAATTGCCCATCGCCAGTCATGAGCTAGGGGCAATCGGCATTTCTTGAGATGACGGCGTCGGTCGGCTGAAGCCGACCCTACGGTCTGGCAACCCCATCTTGTTTCCGCTGATCCTCTTCGTGGTCTTATCCGGGGGAGGGGGTTTTGTCCGGAGGGCAGCAGATGGAGCCGACGATGATGGCCACCCGCCCCGGTTTCCCGCCATCCCCCTTCCCCCTATACTCCGCCCCCGCCGCGGGGCGTGGCGCAGTCTGGTAGCGCACCTGCTTTGGGAGCAGGGAGTCGGAGGTTCAAATCCTCTCGCCCCGACCAACCACCGCGGACTCTCCACGGTCGCGGGAACGCCGCAGCGCCCGTAGCTCAGCCGGATAGAGCAACGGCCTTCTAAGCCGTGGGTCGCAGGTTCGAATCCTGCCGGGCGCGCCACCGGTGGGCTGATCCTGTCGTTCCGCCCCCGCTACACTCCCCCCATGGCGGAGATCACGGTCATCGGCGGCGGCCTGGCCGGGTGCGAGGCCGCGTATCAGGCGGCACGGCTCGGATGCACGGTACGCCTCTTCGAGCAGCGGCCGGTACGCTCTACCGCGGCCCACCGCACCGGCGACCTCGCCGAGTTGGTGTGCTCGAACTCGCTCCGCTCCGACCGGCCGGAGAGTCCGGTGGGGGCGCTGAAGGCGGAGCTGCGCATCGGCGCCTCGCTGATTCTCGCCGCCGCGGACGCGGCGCGGGTCCCCGCCGGGCAGGCCCTGGCGGTCGATCGGGCGCGGATGTCGGCGGAGGTGGAGGCGCGGCTCCGGGCGACCGGCACCGTCGAGGTGGTCCGCCGGGAGGTCACCACGCTGCCCGCGACGGGGATCGTGGTGGTCGCCACCGGGCCGCTCACCTCGACGCCGCTGGCCGGGGCGATCCAGGCCCTTACCGGCGCCGAACGCCTCTACTTCTACGATGCCATCGCCCCGATCATCGCCGCCGACTCGATCGACCCGCGCCGCTGCTTCACCGCCGATCGGTACGGCAAGGGCGGCGGCGACTACCTCAACTGCGGCCTGGAGGCGGCGGAGTACCGTCGCTTCTACGAGGCGTTGATGGCGGCGGAGCGGGTCCCCCTCGCCCCCTTCGAGACCCCCCACTACTTCGAGGGGTGTCTGCCGATCGAGGTCCTCGCCGAGCGCGGCGTCGACACCCTCCGTTTCGGGCCGATGAAGCCGGTGGGGCTGGTCGACCCGCACACCGGCCACCAGCCGTACGCGGCGGTCCAGCTCCGCGCCGAGAACCGGGCGCGCTCCGCCTACAACCTCGTGGGGTTCCAGACGAAGCTCACCTACCCGGCCCAGGAGGCGGTCTTCCGCCTGATCCCCGGGCTGGCGGAGGCGGAGTTCCTGCGCCTCGGCTCGATCCACCGCAACACCTACCTCGACTCACCCCGCTGCCTCACCCCGGAGCAGGAGGCGCAAAGCCGTCCCGGCCTCTTCTTCGCCGGCCAGATGACCGGCGTCGAGGGGTACGTGGAGTCGACCTGCTCCGGCTGGCTCGCGGGCCTCGCCGCCGGCCGCCGCGCCCTCGGCCTGGGGTCGCTCCGGCCGCCGCGCGAGTCGTCCATGGGGGCGATGCTCGCCCACACCACCGGGCCGGCGCGCGCCGACTTCCAGCCGTCGAACATCCACCGCGGCCTCTACCCGCCGCTGGCGGATCCGCCGCGCAAACGGCGCGAGCGGCGCACCGCCTACTGCACCCGCGCCATCGACGCCTTCCGCGCCTGGCACGACGAGCTCCTTGCCACGCCTGCCCATGGATGAGCTACCCGCGGTCCGCTGCCCCTACTGCGGCGAAGAGGTCGAGGTCGCCGTCGACCCCTCCACCGGCTCGCACGACACCATCGAGGACTGCGCCGTCTGCTGCCGCCCCATGGAGCTCTCGGTCGTGGTCGACCGAGACGGCGCGGTCACCATGAAGGCCCACCGCGATGACGACTGACCCTCCCCCCGACTACCGCCCGATCTCCTGTGGCCTCTACTCGCGGCTGGAGGTGGCGATCCTCCACCGCACCCCGATCGAGTGCGCGTGGCGCGACGCCGGCGGCCGCCGTCACCGGGGCCGTCTCCTGCCGCTGGATCTTCGCACCCGCGAGCACGCCGAGTACCTCATCGCCGAGACCCCCGAGGGAGAGGTGGAGATCCGCCTCGATCGGCTACGGCTCCACGGCCTGCCGTTCAACGGGTGCACGGGCTAATCTGCGCCAATGTCCACCGAGATCGTCGTCGTCCGCCAACCCATCGAGCCACTTGAGCTACGCCGCCACCTCGGCTGCCCCTTCCCCGACATGGTCAAATACGTGGTGGATGTAACACAGGGCATCCTGGCGCTTGGAGGTGAGATGCACGCAGATGCGGAGAAACTCCTCCTCGACCATGGTTCCCACAAGGAGGCCCTCTGGGGCGGTAATGTCTACCCTGACGAGGAACCTGACCGCCGCATCGAGCACACCTCGCTGATCAACATCCGACCTGCCGACGGCAACCGCGCGATTGAGATCACCGACCTCGACCTCCGGGCGCAGATCGAAGCCGTCGTCCGCCGCCTCCTCCCCATCGTCTGAGGACCCCATGGCCGTCTTCCACCCCGACCTCACCCAAGAGAAATGGAACGAGGCCGATCGCGCCTACCAGGTCCTGTCGATCTTCGCCGAGCTCAACCGCTGCCGCGGTCGCTTCGAGCGGGATGATCTCGTCAACGCCCGCCACAGCCTCGACCGGGTCCTCGAGCTCATCGACCTCACCGTGGAGGACCCGCGGTGGACCGGCGGCCACCGCCACGAGCTCCTCCGCTTCCGCGAGGCAGTCGGCGCCCTCTACGTGGGCTCGGATGAGATCCGCACCACCCCGGCGGAGCTGATGCGCGTCCTGCGCACCTTTCACCCGGCCAGCTCCACCGTCCCGGTCTAGGAGCCGGTCAGGCCTTGGCCCGCCTCTCCCCGCGATGATCGTCAACGTCTGACCCTGGGTCACTCCGCCGCCACCGCCTCGACCCCCACCTCCCCCTCCGATTGCCACACGGTATCGCTGCGGCTCCACACGGCGGCGACCAGGGAGCCGATGAGGCAGTGGGTGAGGGACGAAATTGCCGACGGGATGGCCACCAGCGGGGAGGCGAAGTTCTGCCGGGCGAGGACCACCCCGAGCCCCGAGTTCTGCATCCCCACCTCGATGGAGATGGTGCGTGCCCCGACCGGGTCACTGCCCGACAGGCGGGTGACCAGGTAGCCAAGGCCGAAGCCGCCGGCGTGGAGGCAGAAGACGGCGCCGAAGAGGGGCGCGGCGGCCGACAGGATCGTCTCTCTGCCGGCGCCGATGATCGAGGCGACGATGAGGGTGATCATGACCACCGCCGCCAGGGGGGCCACCGGCAGGAGCCGCCCGGTGAGGCGCGGCACGAAGCGGTTGAGCAGCACCCCGGCGACCACCGGCAGAATCACCACCTGGACCGTGGAGAGGAAGAGGCCGAGGGCGTTCACCTCGACCCGGTTGCCCACCAACCAGGTGGTCAGCGCCGGAGTCATGAGCGCCGCCATGAGGGTGGAGCAGGTGGTCATGGTGACCGACAGGGCGACGTTCGCCCGTGCCAGAAAGGTGATCACGTTCGAGGCGGTGCCGCCGGGGCAGCAGGAGACCAGGACCAGCCCCACGGCGAAGGGGGTGGGGAGGTGGAAGAGGTAGCCGAGCGACCACCCCAAAGCCGGCATCATCGTGTACTGGAGGAGGACCCCAAGGACCACCTGGCGCGGGTAGCGGGCAACGCCGCGGAAGTCCTCGACCCGCAGGGTGAGCCCCATCCCGAGCATGATCACCCCCAGCCCAACCGTGATCAGCCCGCCGCGGAACCAGGTAAAGAGCGGCGGGTAGGCGAGGGCCAGGAGGGAGGCGACAAGGACCCACGCGGGGAAGGCGGCGGTCAGACGGGCGAGGAGCAGGCGCATGGCCGCGCATGATCGACCCCCCGGCGAGACGCGACAACCGGGTCTGCCGTTGCCACCGCCGCCGCCGCGCGGCCATAAAGGGCGATGGCCATCCGCATCCTCGCCGTCGGCCCCGCCCCCTTCGACGGGGTGGAGCGGGTGACACCCGCGGAGCTGGCGCGCCTGTCGGCGACCGACATCGCCGAATTCACCCACCTCCTGGTGGCCGGCGGCGACGGCGCCGTACGCCGCGCCTGCCAGGCGCTCTACCGCGCCGGGGTGATCCTGCCGGTAATCCTCTACCCGACCGGGACGTCGAACATCCTCCATACCCTCCTGCGCCTGGGCGACGCCGGAGAGATTGTTGCCCGCCTGCGCGCCGGCGCCCCCGTGGCGCAGGTGGCCCAGCCAAGCCATACCCTCGGCGGTGAGCTCTTCCTCTTCTCCGCCGGCGACCTGCTGGATCGGTGGTACATGGCCCTCGCCGAGGGGCTGCGGATCGGGTGGCTGGACGGCAGCCGGTGGCGTTACGCCCTCCCGGCACCGCTGCTGATTCCGGCCCTCGCCACCCTCCCCCTCTACGCGCTGCCGGGCCACTTCCTCTACTACCGCGTCGGCCCGATCAACGTAGCCATCGGCTGCGGCGGGGAGGTGCGCTGCCGCCGCATCCAACTCGACGGCGACCTGGTAGAGCCGGCAGCGACACGGGCGCGAATCGAACCGGCAGCCACCGTTCCCATCCTGCGGCTCACCCGGTAGGAGGGGGCCATGCCCCCGACCCCGGCCCGCACGGCCGGCCGCCACCGCAGGCGCCGGATCGCGGGTACAACCCGCTCCTACCCGCCCCCGCCCCGCCGCACCGCCGAACCGGCGGTGGACCGGTAGGAGGGGGCCATGCCCCCGATCCGCGCCGCAGGCGCGGCGGGCCGCTCGCGGCCCGGGTCGCGGGCATGGCCCGCTCCTACCTCAAAAACCGGCTGAACCCACGGGTAACCGCCACCAACTCCTTGGCGCGCGGGGCGAGGACCGCACGCCGGTCTTTCACCGGCTTGTAGTCCAGGCCGAGGACCTCGGCGCGGGCGCTCCCGTAGCTCTCCATGGAGAAGACCAGGGTCGCCTCGTCGTCGATCACCGCACACTCGGCCCAGCCGCAGCTCACCACATAATCGGGGCGATCGCCGGCGAAGATCGGTGCGCCGTTGCTGTAGTCCCCCGGCGGGTTGGCGTAGCCGAGGGTCTGCATCACCGTGGGCACGAAGTCGAGGTGGCTGGTGAGGTGGTCCACCTCCCGATGGCCCACCCCAGGCAGGTGGAGAATGAAGGGGACGTGGACCTGCTCCGGGGTGAAGGCGGAGGTGTGGCCGAAGTAGCCGTGCTCGCGGAACTCCTCGCCGTGGTCGCCGGTGAAGACGACGATCGTGTCCTTGAGCCAGCCGCCCGCACGCAGCCCCTCGATCAGCTCACCGGCGAGGGCGTCGTTGAAGGCCAGCGCGTTCATGTAGTCGCGCTTCGCCGCCGCCACCTCCTGCTCGCCGGCCATCAGGTAGTTGGTCTCCTCCCCCTCGCCGAAGCGGGCGAACTCGGGCGGGTAGACGCGGCCGTGGGGGGCGTCGAGAAACATGAAGCCGAAGAAGGGGCGCTTTGGGTCATCGCGCTCCGCGAGCCAGGCGAGCATCCGCCTGACCTGCTCCGGGTCGCGGGTGACGCCGGTGGTGCCGGGGAGCTCGTCTTCGATCGCGTCGGCGAGGTGGACGAAGGCGGACTTGCGAAACTCCGGGTAGGTGAGGCGGGTGGAGGAGAGGATCTTGAAGTCGTAGCCGAGGCCCTGGAGCTCATCGAGGAGCACCGGGCTGCGGCGCTCGCCGAGGAAGGCGTGCCAGTCGTAGCTGTACAGGCCGTACAGGAGCGAGAAGACCCCGAAGCGGGTGGCGTTGCCGCCGCTGTAGTGGTTTTTCAGGACCACCGACTCGCGGGCAAAGAGGCTCAGGTTCGGCGTCACCCGCTGGTTCAGCATGTCGGACCGCCAGCAGTCCAATAGCACAATGAGGAGGTTCGGCGTCGCGCTCCCCTCCCTGCGCACCAGGGGGTGGAGCGGGTAGCGGAGGGTGGCGGCGCGGGCGACCCGGGTGAGCCCCTCCTCGCGGTTCACCCGAAAGCCGAAGGTGCGCTGGACGAACCGCTTCACGGTGAGCGGCTGGTAGAGGGGGTAGAGCTTCGCGAAGCGGGTGATGTCGGCGCGGTTGAAGAGGTCGGCGTAGGCAAAGACCCCCTTGTCCGCGACCACGCAGACAGCGATCGCGAGGACGATCCAGGCGGGCCGCACCCCGAGGAGGCGGCCCGCCGAGGCGGCCCGGGCCAGACAGCGGCGGGCGAGCCACACCTCCGCCGCCATGAGGGCGACCGCGACCAGGGCGAAGGTCGCCACCGTCCACCCCCCGAGGTCCACCGAGTCCCACGCCCCCGGGGTGGTGAGGACATTGAGGACCATGCCGTTGAAGTGGTAGCGAAAGATCCGGTAGAGCCCCGCGTCCACCACCGTGGCGGCGTGGAAGAGGAGAAGCAGCAGCGCGGCGATGCCCAGCAGGAGCCGGCGTCCCGGGACCACGACCACCAGAATCGCGAGCAGCAGCCAGATGACGGCGTAGAGCATCGCCGTGTTGGAGACCAGGGCGGCGGCGGCGAAGGTCCAGCCGAGGGGGCCGCTGATCCCCGGCGTCGTTGCCGGATAGAGGCAGCCGAACAACAGGCTCAGAAGCAGGTTCACCGCCAGGAAGGCGGTGACCGCGCGGAGGGCGGTGCGGCGGGTCGAGTGCACCCCCCACCTTCCCTCCCCAACCTCCGCCCCATCAAGGGGAGCGGCTCGTCACCCCGCCGCCGACACCCGTCGCAACACGGCGATCAGCTCGTCGCGGCGGATCGGCTTGGCGAGGTGACCGTCCATGCCGGCGACGAGAGAGGCCTGACGGTCCTGCTCCATGGCGTTGGCGGTGAGGGCGACGATGGGGAGGCGGCCGCCCCGCTCGACCTCGGCGACGCGGATCGCGCGGCTGGCGTCGAGGCCGTCCATCTCCGGCATCTGCACATCCATGAGACAGAGGTCGAAGCCTCCCTGGGCGGCCGCGGCCACCGCCTCCACGCCGTTTTCCACGAGCTGAACGGTGCAACCGAGCCGCTCCAGGAGCCGTTGAACCACCCGCTGGTTCACCCGGTTGTCCTCCGCCACCAGGATGTGGAGACCGGCGGGAATCGACTCGCCCGCGTCGTCTCCAACCACCGGCGCCTCCACCTCCCCGTGCGCCGGCGCCAGGACCACGGTCACCCAGAAGGTCGACCCCTCCCCCACGACGCTCTCCACCCCGATCCGCCCACCCATCCGCTCCGCGAGCCGCCAGCAGATGGTGAGGCCCAGCCCGGTGCCACCGAAGCGGCGGGTGGTGGAGGCGTCCGCCTGGGTGAAGGGGTCGAAGATCATCGCCTGGCGCGACGGCTCGATGCCGCAGCCGGTGTCGCGCACCGCCAGGCGGACCACCTGGCGGCCGTCCCGCCACTCCAGGGGGTGGACGGCGAGGGTGACCGCGCCGGCGTCGGTGAACTTGAGGGCGTTGGAGGTGAAGTTGGTGAGGATCTGGCGCAACCGGGTGGGATCGCCGCGCAGGGGCGGGAGGTTGGGGTCGACCTCGACCCGCAAGGCCACCCCGCGCTCCTTTGCGGTACGGGCGAAGAGGGCGGCCACCTCCTCCACCACCGCCGCCAGGGAGAGGTCGATCTCCTCCAACTCCAGCTTGCCCGCCTCGATCTTGGAGAAGTCGAGGATGTCGTTGAGGAGGGTGAGCAGCGACTCGCCGCTGTGTACCAACAGCGTCGCGTACTCGCGCTGCTCCGCGTCGAGGTCGGTGGTGAGCAGGAGCTGCCCCATGCCGAGGACACCGTTCATCGGGGTGCGGATCTCATGGCTCATCGCCGCGAGGAAGCCGGACTTGGCGCGGCTCGCCTCCTCGGCGGCGAGGCGCTCGCTGCGCGCCGCCTCCAAAGCCCGGGTCCGCGCCTCGAGCTGGCGGGCGTAGTCGGCGAGGCTCTCCTCGCGCCGCTTCTGCTCGCTGATATCGCGCAGGATCCCGGTGAACAGCTTGCGGTCTCCGAGATCGACCTCGGAGACCGTGATGTAAAAGGGGAAGGTAGTAGAGTCCTTGCGCCGGCCGGTGAGCTCGACACCGTGGCCCACCACCCGCGACAGCCCGGTGCGCAGGTAGTGCGCCACCTTCCCGGCGTGGCCGTCGCCGCCCTCGCTGCCGGAGAGGAGGCCGACGTCCTGGCCGAGGAGCTCCGCCTCGGTGTAGCCGAACATCTCGGCCGCCGCCGGGTTTGCCGACTCGATCCTCCCCCTCTCATCGAGGGTGATGATCGCGTCCACCGCCGTCTCGACGATCGCCCTGAGGCGCGCCTCGCTCTCCCGCAGCCGCTGCTCCGCCTCCACCCGGTCGGTGACGTCCCGCGCCACTCCGACAATCCCCACCACCTCACCGCCCCGGACCACCGGCCGCTCGCGGACCTCCAGGGTGACCGAGTGGCCCTGCTTGTGGCGGATCTCCACCCGGTACGGCTCTCCTGCCTCGCCGGTGGCGAGGGTGCGCTCGGTGCGCGCCACCACCTCCTTGTTGCACGGGTGGTCGGTGAGGTAGGTGGTGTAGTGGCACTGCCACTCCGCCACGGTGTAGCCGGTGATCCGCTCCACCGCCGGGGAGAGGTAGTCGAAGACCCCCTCACGGTCGTGGCGATAGACAAAGTCGCCGGTCGCCTCCAGGAGGATCCTGCGCTCCTCCGCCAGGGTGGAGAGCCGCTTGAGAGAGGTCGTGAGGAGGTCCCACGGCCCCGCCTGCGTCCCCGGCGCGAGCGCTCCGGCGAGCTCGAGGAGCCCCCGCCCCTCGACGGCGAAGTCCGCCTCGATGCCGAGGCGGTCCAGCGGATGGACCCCCTCCCCCTCCAGACTCCCCGAGCCGGGATCCTCCGGCTGTGGCGACCGCTCTTCCATGCCCCTTAGCGATCGGCACAATCGCCCCCGTGGGTGAGTCGCGCCGAAGGCGGTAGCGGGAGCCCGTCGACGAGACGATCCCGGTGACCCGGTGGGGGGTGCAGCCACACCCACTGCCAGGACATGCACGGCGTTGGCGCCCTACCCCGCCCCCTCCTCCTTCCCCGCACGCCCTTCGACAGCGACACGTAAATGGTCCATCACCATCCATCGCCACCTGCCTAAAACCACCGAGAACCATCACCATGCGCCACCGCGAAACCGCACAGAGACCGCGTCCCGGCCGCGATCCACGGTACGCCGCGACAGATCAAGAAAGCCCCACCCGAAGCCGACAAGAGGGTGACCAAGCGCTCCGTCCGATCCCATGGCCGTCCTTCCTCAAACCAACACCGAGCCGACCTCCGACACCGGGGCTCCGGTCGACGAGCTGCGTGGCGCCGACCTCTCCTTCCGAGACATGAGCAACAGCACCCTCGCTGCGCGTGACCTCACCGGCGCCAACCTCTTCAACACCAAGCTCGTCGGCGCCGATCTCCGCAACGCCCGCCTCGACGACGCCGATCTCACTGGCGCCGACCTCACCGGAGCCGACCTCACCGGCGCCTCTCTCACCCGCGCGGGGCTCGGCAAGGCGTGCCTCGCGGATGCCCACCTCTTCGAGGCGTCGATGACCGAGGCGACCCTCACCCTCGCCGACCTCTCCTCCGCCGATCTGCGCTGCGCCCAGCTCGGCGGCGCGCGCATGCGCGACGCCAACCTCACCGGCGCCGATCTCACCTACGCCGATCTCCACGGCGCCGAGCTCAGCCTCTGCAAGGTGGCCGGCGCCCACTTCGACAACGCCGACCTGCGCCATGCGCGCCTGCGCAGCCTCGCCGACTTCGACAAGGCGAGCTGGTTCGGCTGCGACATCCGCGACATCAACTTCGCCGGCGGCTACCTCCTGCGCCGCTTCATCATCGACCAGAACTACCTCAAAGAGTTCCAGCACCAGAGCCGCTATCACGGCTGGGTCTACGCGCTCTGGTCGCTCACCAGCGACTGCGGCCGCTCCGCCACCCGCTGGTTGGTCTGCGTCCTGCTCCAGGTGCTCCTGTTCGCCTGCCTCTATCAGTGGGTGGCGCTGGACCTCGGCGACCACCCGACCCGGCTGTCCACCCTCTACTTCAGCGTCGTCACCCTCACCACCCTCGGCTTCGGCGACGTCGTCCCCGCCTCCACCACCGCCCAGATCATCACCATGACGGAGGTCATCACCGGTTACATGATGCTCGGCGGCCTCCTCTCCATCTTCAGCACCAAGATGTCCCGCCGCGGAGAGTAAACGCCATGTTGAGCATTTTTCGAAAGAAGCACGACCGGAAGAAGGAGCTCGAAACCCTCTTCTCCGCCTACGAGCTCCCCACCTTTCCAGCACCGCTGATGAAGGCCCTCCGCCTCCTCCGCGACCCGGCCACGCCGCTCAACCAGATCAGCAAAGCCATCTCCGTGGACCCCGGTCTGCACGTCAAGATTCTCACCACGGTAAACTCCGCCGCCTTTGCCCTGCATGCCGAGGTGCGCACCCTGGAGCACGCAGTGAGCCTCCTCGGACGAGCACGGATCGAGGCGGTCCTCCTCAGCGTCGCCACCCGACAGACGCTGCCCAACTCCCCGCTGATCAACGAGGCGGACTTCTGGGCCACCGCCGCCCGCCGTGGGGCGGTCGCCCGCCATCTCGCCCAGCGCCTCCACCCGGCGACCGCGGAAGAGGCATTTACCGCCGGCCTCCTGCAGGACCTTGCCGTGCCGGTCCTCGCCGCGGCGAGGGCGGACAAGTACGGCGCGGTCATCAGCGCCATGCACACAGACAAGCGATCGCTGCCGGAGGTGGAACGGGAGCACTTCAACTTCTCCCACACGGAGGTGGGCGCCTACGTGGCCGAGCGATGGGACCTACCGCCCTACCTGGTGGAGGCGATCGCCAACCACCACGGCGAGAGCGCCATCGGCGAGGCGGTCACCCTGGTGGCGCCGATCACCGGCAACAACCGGGACGAAGACGCCGCCTACCTCCTGGGCGTCTACCAGGGCCGCCTCGGGATCTCCACCGAGGAGGCGGAAGGCCTGTTGGCCACCGCCCTCGCCGACGCCGACGCCCTCGCAGCCTCATTCACAAATTAGGGCGCTGCCGCCGGACCGCCTCGCGCACCCGCACCGCCTCCTCGCGCTCGCCCTCCTCCAGGGCGTCGGCCAGTACCCGCAGCTCCGTCGCCACCTCCGGCAGGAGGACCTCCTCCAGGGCGCGGGCGCGGCGGGCGGTCCGCTCATACACCGCCTTGAGACGGGTGAGGTTGCCGGCGGCGCCGCCGAGGGCGACGAGCAGCGGCAACAGCGCCGCCCACGCCTCACCGCAGGCGCGCAGCTCCCGGGTGGCCTCAGGCACGGGGGGTGGCGGCGCCGCGGCCCAGCGGGCCTCCTGAAGGGCGACCCCGAGGCGCGACCGCGCCGCGACGGTCACCTCCCCCGGTGTCTCCCCCACCGGCCGGAGGAGCGGCGCCTCGATTCCGTGGCGCGCCACCGCCGCCCGCTGGGTGGCCACCGCCCGCGCCCACACCGCCTCGAACCGCTCCCGCAGGGCGTCGTGGGCGGCGAGCTCCCGCACCCCCTCGGCGGCGAGTGCCAGGCGCATCTCGTCGAGGAAGCGATACCCCTCCCGGAGGGCGCTCTCCTCCGCCCTCAGGTCGAGGTAGGCGGTGCGGGTGCGGGGACGGGACATGGGGGGGGCTCGCTTCGCTCGCGCGGGGGTAGCGAACAGCTTTCAACTCTCAGAGGATCAGCGGAAACAAGATGGGGTTACCAGACCGTAGGGTCGGCTTCAGCCGACCGACGCCGTCATCTCAAGAAATGCCGATTGCTCCTAGCTCATGACCGACGATGGGCAATCGGAAAGAGGGCAAGATTCCGGGGGGAGGGGATACCACCAACAGGGTCGAGGGAGTCACGAGGTGATCACGGTGCGAGCCTGGAGGGCGATTTCACCACAGAGACACAGAGGGCACGGAGAACTGCAAAGGAGAGGTGCGTTCCTCCTCTTGGGCCTCGCGACTGTAAGCGGCCAAGAAGTTTGCGAAGTTTGGACGGAAAGTTTGCGACAGGGTGGGGATCAGGGTCGGGCATCGGCGGCGAGGGTGGTGGTGTAGCCAGAGGAGGTGATTTTGTGGGTGGCGGTGCGGGTCGTCCAGGGGCCGTCGAGACCGTCGCGGAACCCTGTGAGATTGAGCGGGGTCTCGGCGAGGATCGTGGGGTCGCCCGGCAAAGTCAGTTCCAGCTCGCCGGCGCCGCGGGTGAGCTGGTCCAGTTTGGACCGTGCGGCCGCGAGGGCCTGGGCTGCGTCAGGATAGAGGTGGGTGAGCCGGTAAATGGGCTCGCCTTTACCGGCGGTTTTAGAGCGAGTCAACGCCGCTTGAAGATCCCGCCACTGGGCGATGACCTGCCGGAACTTGCCGCGCTTGGTGAGGGTGCCACGCCATGAGGTGACGTCCGCGGGCCGCAGCGTCACCGGCGCGATGGTCTGCCCCGAGACACTCCCCGACCGCCCCCTAGGGGTGAAGATGAGGTGCCCACCCGCTGGTTTGGCGACTGCCCCATATTGGGTCCCGAGGCGGGTGAGCAGGTTCATGTCGGACTCGTCGACCTGGTCGAGATGGGGAATCGGCACGCCGTCGTAGTCGATCGCCACGGATGGCTGATATCCATGTTCGGCGGCGATGCTGCGCACCAGGTCGCCAAGGGTGGTTTGGTGCCAGGCGCGGGTCTTTTGGGTCTGGAGGGTGGTGAAGTGGAGCGAGGGGTCAAAGGCGGCGGCGCGGGCACGGATCGTGAGGGCGGCGGGCGGCCCCTCGATCTCCAGCTCGTCGACGACATAGATGCCCATCTGTTGGAGCTTACCCGCATATCCGATCGAGACCTCCAGCTCGGCCCCGGTACGGGGGAGCGCAATGCCGCCCCCGGTCTCGCGCCGGCGGTCGTCGATGCGGATGGTGAGCCGATCGTTTTGCCGCCCCGCCTCGTCCACCACCGTCAGGGACAGCAGATGCGTGCGGATCACCTCGGTGATGACCTGGGCGTCGGCGACGATGCGGAAGGCGGGGGGCATGGCGTCAGTCCCACAGGTGTACCACGCAGGTGGTGTCCGCCGTGTCCGGTAGATCCGGCAGCTCGATGAGTAACCCCGCGGGTAGCTCCGGACCGAGCTCCGCGAGGTGGGGGTTGGAGTCGAGGACATCCACGATGGCCGACTCGTGTCCGTAGTGGCGCCAGCAGATGCGGTCGAGCACATCCCCCGCGAGGGTGCGGTAGTGGACGCTCACGCCCCGTCCTCCCCGTAGTAGGCGAGGGCGAGACGGAAGGCGACCTTGCGTGGCGCCCCACCGGGCAGGTGCGCGGATTGGGTCTCCTCGATGCGCTCGATGACCCACCGGCCGAGCACCGTGCCCTTTCGCGCGTCGGCTGAGGCGACCAGCATCAGGGGGGCACCCTTCCCCGCCTCGGTGCGCATGGTATCGAGCTGACCGAGGCCACCTCGATAGTGGGGGTAAATGATGCCATCTAGCTCGACAGTCTGGTTACCAGGGCCAACGTATTGGCGGGCCGGCTCCCGTCCGATCCGGTCTTGGGCCGGCCACCGGTACTCGTTTACCCGGCGCAGCGTCTGGTAGGCGGCGGTGTCGACAGAGAAGCGGTAACCACCGAGGGCGAGCATCACCTCAGCCATCGCCGAGCCCCTCGTGTTGGCGGGCCATCAGGCGGGCGACTTCCTCCGCCAAGGCGTGCACGTCCTGCCCGGGGCGTGCGGTGATGTGGAAGGTGTTGGTCTGGTGGTAGGTGATGGTGTGTCCCGCGGGGGCGGGCTCCGGAGGGCGGGGCGGCGCGGCAGAGGGCGACGCTCCGGCCGCGAGATCGGAGGGGACTTGCGCCACCGGCGTCGCCGGCCGTACCACGGGAGGGGGCACCGCCACCGGCGCCGCCGGCCGTACCCGTGGGGTGGCCGGCGGCGGCGGGACCGGCGCGGCCGGTGGGAGTGCAGCCTGACCGGGGAGTGGGGCCGTGGCGATGACGGCGCCGAGGGTGGCGGCGGCCGCGGTTTGCTGGAAACGGTGGGTCACGGTTTTGCCACCACCGCCACCGAACCACTTCGCCACCGCCGCAAACGGCGCGGAGATCTTCTCCCACATGCCCCCGACCCAGCCGGCAAACTTCGCCCATACCGCCTTGATCGGCTCCCAGATGCGCAACAGGAATCCCTTCACCTTGGACCAGTTGGCGATGATCAGCCCGGCCCCGAGGGCGATCACGGCGATCGCCGCGCCGATCGGGTTGGCGGCGATCGCCACTCCCAGCATACGCAGGCCGGCGACCACAGCCGGGATGGCGCCGCGCGCCAGCCCCAGCAAGGTCCCGCCGAAGGACTTGAGCCCGCCGCCGATGGCCAGGGCGCGGGTCCGCACCGCGGTGATCAAGGCCACCGCATTGAAGCCGCTCATCCGTTCGGTCGTCCAAGTAATCATCCGCCCTACACCTGCCGCGGTGTTCCCGGCCATGGTCCACGCATCGGAGAACAGCGTCCCGACGTACTTGCTCACCATGGCGGCGGCGGTGAATCCGGCAAACCCCAGGGTCGCGCCTCCCAGCACCATGCCGAGGGCGGGGACCTTTGCCACGGCGATTCCCACCCACCGGGCGACCGCAGCGATGGGGGTGAGGACGGCGTTCAGGGCTGGCACCAAGGTGCCGGCGAGGAGGTTACCGACGATCTTCAGATTTTGGCCGAGCGTTCGGAGCCGGCCTCCGGTGGAGGCCAGAAAGTCCTGATAGGCGGTGTCCACCACGCCACGGGAGCCGTCGGCCACCGCCCGATAGCCCTCCGTCAACCCCGCCATATTGCCCAGCAGCAGGGCCACGGCGCTGCCCTCGTCGCCGAACGCCTTTTGCAGGGCGGCGGCACGAGCATCCACGTCGGTGCCATAGGCGGCGTCGAGGGCCTCTTTCAGATGGCCGAGGGTGCCCACCAGGTCCATCTCCCCGGCGGCGTTGCGCTCGATGGTGAAGCCGAACTGCTGCGACGCCCGACCCAACTGGCGCAGGACGGCGTTGAAGGCGGTGCCGGCGCGGCCGCCCATCAGACCGGCGGTGTTGAAGCTGCCCAAGGTGGCGGCGGTCTGTTCGAGCGAGACCTTGTACTTGATCGCCGCCGCCGCCCCCTCCTTGAACGACTCGCCGAGCTGGCCAAAGTCGCGAATCTGGAACTTGAATTGGGTCTTGGTGAGGACGTCGCCGATACGCGCCAGCTTGTCGGTGGCGGTGCCGGCGATCGCCGCCCCCAGGTTATTGAAGACCACCCCCACCACTTCGCCTACCTGGGCGGCCGAGCCCTGGGTGACGGTGGCCACCTTGTGGACAATCTCGGTGCCGAGGCGTGCGGTGGCTGCATCCAGGCCGGCGGAGTCCAGGGCGTACTCAATATTGAGCACCTCGACCTCCGAGGCGAGCGAATCGCGGGCGAAGTCGAGGGCGTGGCGGCGGGAGGCTTTTAGCGCCGCGGCGGTATCCTTGGCATTGATCACCGTGCGGAGACGCACCTGCGCATCCTGCACCTCGATGGCGCCGCCGAAGATGCGGCTCGCCGCGTAGGCCGCCCCGAGGGTGCCGATCGCCTTGGCGTGCAGCTCGCTACGGACCTGGGCGTTGCGCTCGCGGGTCGCCACCCGCGCCAGCGATGCCTCGGCGCGGGTGGCGGAGCGCTCCAGCCGGCGATGCTGGCGCACCACGTCGCCAATGGAGACCCCGTAGGCCCGGGCCGCCTGCTTGGCGTCCCGGTAGCGACGCTCCACCTCCGCAATCCCCGCGTTCAGGCGGGAGGACGAGCGGCCGAGGGTGGCCTGTTTCGCCTTGAGCCCCTCCAGGGTTGACCTATACTTGATGACGTCGGCGGCCAGGGTGGCGCCGAGGCGGTGGCGCTTGGCCGTCTCCCCGATCTTGACGATCCGCTGTTCGGTGGAGCGGAACGCCTTCCCCAGGGTCTCGGAGACCGCGCCGCCGATGACGATCGAGAGTGCGAGGGACTTACCGAAGGGCATGATGGCTCAGACGGCGATCGCGGTGGTGCTCGGCTCGTTGGCGGCCGTGTGGGTGGTGTTGCTCGACCCCGCCGTGGCCGACGGTCTCTCCCAGGTCCAAACATGTCTCGCCGGCCTGTTCCTCGGCGCGCTGTGTACCCTCATCATGCGACCGGTCGCCGGCCTTCTGGTTGCGCTCGGGGCAGGGCTGAGATCCATTGCATCAGCTCCTCGCCGGTGAGCTCCAGCAGCTCGGTCAGCCCCCACCCGGTGTGCTGAGCGAGGAGGATGCAGGCGCGTCGGGCGTCCTCGGCCCGGAGGACAAAAAAGAGGCGTACACCTTCTGGAGGCGCAGGTAGTCCACCAGGTCGAGGGCCTCGATCACCGCCGGCGCCACCTCCGCCAGGTTGGCGAACAGGGTGACCTCTTGCGCGGCCGACGATGCGGAACCCTTTTCGGCGGCGAGCATGTCCCGCACCTTGGGGCGACGCAGGGTGATGTGGTCGGTCGCCACCCCCTCCACCGTCACCGGGTAGGTCAGCTTCACGGTCGTGTCATCGATATTCCTCACGCGGTCGCCCCCTTCTTGGCCGGCGCCGCGCCCTTGGCCGGGGTGGTGGCGGGCTTCGCCGCCGTTACCGGCTCGATGAAGCCGCCGGCGCGGAGGTAGCGTGCCTGCCGGTCGGTCATCTCCACCACCTCCCCCGCCGCGAACGAGCGGTGGTCATGAATCAGGGGCGTGCAGACGGTGTATCGCCGGGTCGCCGGCGCTTTCTTGGGGGTGGCCATGGACTTGATCTCCAGAGGGGGGGGTGGGAGGTCGATGGGGTGAGCGGGGGCTCAGATGCCCAACGCGGCGCGGGTAGAGGCGAGGCGGTCGACGCCGTCGATCATGCGGACCATGTTCTCCACGTCGATCTCGTGGACCACGCGGCCGCCGTGGGTCAGCTTGTAGTAGCGCACCGCCACCGTCCCCTTCAGCTTCGCCAGGTCGCCCGCCTTCCACGTGCCGGGGTCCAGCTCGGTGAGGCTCCCGGAGAGGTTCACCACCACCGGGGTGACGGTGCCGTCCTCGCTCTCCACCGCGCCGCGGAAGGTGAGAGGCACGAGGTTCCCCGGCGCCAGGCCGAAGCGGGCGAGCACCTCGGCATCGAAGGCGGTGAGGGTGAAGGTCGCCTCCATTTCCTCCATCCCCATGTCGATCTTCACCGGGGCATCCATGCCGCCGGCGCGGTAGTCCTCGGTCTTCACCGTCAGCTTCGGGGGGGTCAGATCCTCCACCCGGCCGGCGTAGCCGTAGCCATCGACGGACAGGGTGAGGTTCTTCAACAGGTCGGTAATCATGGTTACGGTCTCCTTGATGGCGGGTGGTCCCCGCCGGTACGGCTGGCGGTCACTCCCCTTACGCCGGGAGGATCTCCTCGATGTAGTCGTTCACCAGGTGCGACTGGAAGGTGATGTGCTCGGCCGGGTACGGCGGGGTGAAATCGAAGTCGAAGTAGACCTGACCCGCCTGGATGGCGGCGGCGGTGTTCAGATCCGGGTCGGCGTAGGCGGTTCCCCCGAGGATGGCGCCCTGGGCCACCAGGTGGCGGAGGTAGCCGTTGACCCCCTCCAGCACGTCGGCGATGTAGGTCTTGGTGATGTTGCGATCCACAGCCCACAGATGCGCCCGCAGGAGCGACTCGTTGATCATGTCGGCGGTGCGCCGCACCGACAGGTACATCCACTTGGGATCGACGGCCGACGTGCCGCGGTTGCCCCAGAGGCGGAAGCCGTCCTTCTGGATGATCGTGGCAACGTCGTTCTCGTTGAGGACGTTGGCCCGCGCGGTGGCATCGCCGAGTGTGAAGTCGACCGGCCGGGTAGTGCCGGTGATACCGTAGATCGGGCGGTTCGAGGGGCTCCACCAGAAGCCACGCTCCGCGTCCGACTTGGCGATCACCCCGGCCACCCGCGCCGATGGCGGCTCGGTGACCTCGCTGCTGGTGGCGGTGTCCCACACCCGCACCCACGGATCCACCAGATAGACGCGGGGGTTGGCGATGACGGCCTTGTAGCCGATGCCCGCTATATCGTTGATGTTGAGCCCGTCGGCGATGATCACCGCCCGCAGCCGATCGGCGATCGACTGCATCTCGCCGACCACGGGCGCCGCGTTGGTGAAGCCCGGAGCGATGAGGATCTTGGGGGCGACCCCGAGCACGCTCTCGGCCGCCGCCAGGGCATGAACGCCGGTATAGGCGCCGATGGCGGCATCAACCCCGCCGATCACGTTGGTCTGGGTGGCGGCGGCGTCCACCCCCTCGGCCACGCGGACCACCACCACCAGGGCGCCGGCCTGATCGAAGATACCGTCCAGGGCCGCCGGCAGGGTGCCGAGGCCGGTGCCCACGGTGTCGAGCTTTGCCGCCTCGACCCGCGAGCCGGCCACCAGGACCGGGGTATCCAGTGGAAAGGCGGTGGCATCGGCGTCCGGCGCGGTACCGACGATGCCGATGACCGATGAGCGGACGGTCTGGATCGGCCGGGGGCCGGCGTCGATCTCGAGGACTTCTACGCCGTGGAGGAAAGAGGCGGGCATGGGGTGGTCTCCTGAAGGTGCGGGTTAGAGCCAATAGGTCCGGAGAAACAGGCTATGGGGAGCGATGAGATCCTCCAGTGCCCCGGCGAGGTTATAGAGGCGCAGCCGGACGCTCCGATCGGAAAGGGTCTCCGTCGTGACGATGAGCGGCTGGGTACCCTTGGGAACGGCGATGACCTCCCGGTCTGCATGGTGGGCGGAGAAGCTCACATCGAACACGCCGACCGGCTCGCCTGCCGCGCGGGCGATCGTCGTGATCCCGTTGGACGGGGATTGCAGGATGCCGGCGTAGGTCATGCTCCCCCATTCCACGGCCGCGGCATGGTCGAGTTGATCCCCGGTGACGCTTGCGTCCGCCAAATGGTCGGCACGAACAACGACATTGCCTTGCCGCTCATAGTAGGCGCGGACATCCGTGATGGGGGTACCGTCCAGCACCGAGGCGTCCAGGAACACACCGTAATCGCTCCCCGCCGATACAATGGCCACCGGCGTCGCCGTGGCCACTCCCCCGCTACCCTGGATGAACTCGATCGCCCGTGCCGCGCCGATGGATGCCTCGATCACCCGCTTGGCGATCGCGCCTATGGTGAAGTAGTTCGGGGCGACATAGGTCGCCGGCCCATACGACACCGGTGACAACACCGGCACCATCCCGTCTACCTGCACCCGAGACAGCTCCACCTTGGCGATCGTGGAGCCGTCCAGCACATCGGCATCCAGATACACCTGCGTCTCCCCACCCGAGAAGAGCGTGGCGGACACCTCGGCGGTCCGGACCCCGGACGCCTGGGTAATCCGCACCATCCGACGCAGCTGGATCTGGCCGGTCACATCCCCGGCGATCAATAGGCGGCTGGGCAGATCGGAGATGGCGGAGAGACCGCTCTCCATCCACTGCGGGTCCATGGCCCCCAGGGCGCCATCCACATACGACCGCGAGGCCAACACGATCGCCGGATCGATCTGGAGGGTGACGGTGGAGGCGTTGCTCACCTGGAGGATGACCCGCAGGTAGAGGTCGGAGGCGGCGCCCTCGGCGAGCTGCGGTTTATAGGTCCCGGGCACCGAGCCGATGGCGATCAGGTTGCCGCCGGTGTCGAAGACCCCCACCTCGCGGGCCGTCCAGCCGCCCACCGCCTGGGGGATGATCGCCTCGATGACGATCCAGTTGGGGTTGGCTGGATCGGTGGTGATCTGGTTGATCGGCGCCCGATAAACCTCGTGGACCAGGGCCGTGGCCGACTCGGCCGGGTTGACCGGCACGCCGCCGCCATCCCCCACCGCCACCTCGGTCAGGTCGACGGTGGTGCCCAGGGCCTGGGCGTTGGCCAGGGCGGCGGCGCCGGTGGTGGTGAGGAGGGTGTAGTAGGACACGGTGATGGGGTCGGGAGGAAAGCGCGGTCTTGCTTGTTCTGTTCTACGCCCGCGCTCCGGAGCCGTGAGACTCAAGGGGTTGGGTTTTCGCTACAGCGGCCACACCGTCACCTCCTGGACGCCGTAGGCGCCGAACGCATAGACCGGGGTGGCGCCGCTGACCTCGATGTCGGCCGGCGACGGCGGGTAGACGGTGAGCTCCCAGCCGGTCGACGCCGTGGCGGCGATCTGCGGGGTGTCGCCGTAGGCGGCGAGGACCACGTTGATCTGGAAATGGGAGCGGACGTTCTTGGTGGCCTCCACCATCCGCGTCAGCGAATCGAAGAGCGCCGTGTCGATGCCGCGCGCGCTCACATCAAGCTCGACGTCGAAGGTGTACGGCGCGCCGCCGGTATCGAACCACTCGGCCACGCGGGCATCGAGACCGAGGGCGGCGAAGACCCCGATCAGCCCGCCCACCGTCCCCTTCCGGCGGTGGACGGCGAGCGACGCCGCCACCACCGATCGCTGCTCGGTCTCGGACCACGCCGGGTCCCACTCATCGACGGAAAGCGCCCAGGCCAGCCAGGGCAGGACGGCGGCCGGGCACGCCGCCGGATCCCACAGATCCCCCACCGGCACCGCCACCTCCCCCAGCCGGGCGGTGGCGTCTTCGAGCGCCCGTTCGGAGGCGGCGGCAGAGGGGGGCAGCAGCGACGCCATCGGCTACTCCGCCACCACGCCGGTGGTGAGGGTGATGGCGGTGGCGTAGGCCACCTCGGTGGGCTGGACCGTGAGATCGGCGACCGGTGAGGTCAGGGTCACCTTCTGCACGCCAGGCTGGTGGAGGGCCGCGTAGAGGC
Organism: bacterium; assembly: GCA_024278555.1. Lineage (GTDB taxonomy): Bacteria > CG2-30-53-67 > CG2-30-53-67 > CG2-30-70-394 > CG2-30-70-394 > CG2-30-70-394. The sequence continues at coordinate 35,545 of JAJRSX010000203.1, forward strand.
CGGAGAGGGGGATGTCGAACCCCATCTTGTGGTGGTCGTCGGCGTAGCGCTGCACGGCGGCCTGCGCCGCCGTGGCCACCACCGCCGGGTCGGGGCCTGGGTAGGTGTCGAGGGTGGCGGTGACGGTGTAGGGCAGGATGGTGGGCGCCTGCACGATCACCTGATCGGTGAGCGGCCGCACATCCTCGGCGGTCAGGGCCGCGGCTACCGTGTCCAGGAGCGCTTGATCGGGGGTCCCGTCGCCGATCGTGGAGAGCACCGTCACCACCACCTCACCGGGGCTGGGCGAGGTGAGGGCGATGTCGGCCACGGTGGCGTCGGCGGAGAGGGCGTGAAAGAGATAGGCGCCGCCCGCGCCGGCGGTGGTCACCGCCTCCGGGGCGAGCTGGATGCGGGCCCGCAGCCGGGCGTCGGTCTCGTAGGTGGGCTCGACCGGCGGCACCGCGGTGGGGTCGCCGGGCTCGACCACCAGCCGCGCCACCCCGAAGAGCGCCCCGAGCTGATCCAGGTCGGCCCCTTGGGCGGAGGCGAGCATCACGGCGCGCGCCCCGTCGTTGACCCGCTGGCGGATCAGCACCTCGCGGTACGCCGCCACCTCCAAGATCGTGTAGGCGGGGTCGGACTCCACCAGGGCGGTGAACACCGGATTACGGGCCTGCAAATCGGCCAGCATGGCGGCGAAGATCGTCTCGAAATCGAGCGGTTCCACCACCGTCGGGGCGGGGAGCTGGGAGAGGTCGATGGCCATGGGGGGGTTATCTCGGCAGGCAGGGGCGATCCATCGGAGTCATACGACGATGCCGTCCAGGCGTACCGGCCGGCCGTCGGGGAGGTAGTTGCCCTCGATGGCCAGGGTGACGTGGCCCCCGTCGATGGCATCGGCGGCCACGGCGGTGAGCCGCAGGCGCGGCTCCCAGGTGGCCAGCGCCTCGGCGGTGGCGGCGGCCAGATCGAGCAGGGTGTTCTGGTTCAGGGGCGCGTCCACCAGGTCGAACAGCCGGCTGCCGTAGGCGCGGCGCATCACCCGCGAGCCCAGCGGCGTGGTCAGAATATCGCGCACCGACTGGCGCAGGTGATCGATGCCGGAGATCGGCTTGCCGGTGGCGGCGTTGGTGCCGATCACAGGACCACCCCCGTGTGCTCACCGTCGGGGGCGCCGCTGGTCGTCTGCACCTGGGCGCTGCTGGTGATATGGGCCACCACCGCCGCGGCGATCGCCTCGGCATACCGGGTGATCCAGTCCGTCCCGTCCCGCTTCGGGTTCGGGGTGATCCCGCGGGCGGCCAGCTCAGCGAGGATCAGCCCCTTGAGGGTCGCACCGGAGAGGGCCATCAGTAGCTCTCCTTCACGGTCGCCGAGTAGTCCGGGTGGGGCGCCCCGGTGAAGGCGCAGATGCACTGGCCGGTCACCGTGCCGGTGAGCGAGCCGCTGCCCCCGTCGATCTCCACCTGGTGGGCGGTGAGGGTCGCCTTGCCGCCGGCGGTGACGTCGCAGGTGGTCCCCACGTCCACCGTCGCGGCCTGGCCCACGGTGACGTCGGCGCTCCCGTCCACCGCCACCGTCGCCGCCCCGGTGGTGTGGACATGGGCCTCGCCGTCGATCTCCACCGCCACCTGCGCGCTCGGCCCGGCCACGGTGACGGTGAGGTGGTGGGCGGCCCGGTCGTACTCCACGGTGGTGCCGTCAGCGAAGGTGGTGCGGCGCACCGTCTCCACATCCGCCGGCGCCGGGGTGGCGCTCTGGTAGAGGGCCGGCATCACCACCGCCTGGGCCAGCTCGCCCGAGGGGGCGAGGAGGACCACCTGCTCGCCGACCTCCGGCGCCCACCAGTCCACGTCGCCTCCGGCGCGGCGGGTGAGCCACGGGAGCCAGTCGGTGGTGAGGTCGCCCAGGTCGACGCGCAAGAGCGCGGGGGCATAGTCCGCCTCGGCCACCGTGCCGACGCGCACCACATTCGCCAGGCGCCGGGCCAGATTGGCCAGATCGATGGGGCTCACCACGCTCATCCGGTTACCGCCGTATAGTCCGGCTCGTGGCCGGTGCCGATGTCCGGTGCCACCCCGGACCACACGGTGGAGGGGATCACCCCGGAGGCGTCCCACACCGAGGTGCCGAAGCGCACCTCCTGCGTCCAGGTGATCGCCCACAGGGCGAGCCCCGCCCCGTCGACCGGGCCGGAGTAGAGGTTCTCCAGCCGCTCCAGCCGCGCCGGCCCCACGCCGGCGAGCCCCCAGCGGGCCGAGGCGCCCAAGGTGAGGAGCACCGTCTCGGCGATCCCCACCGCATCCAGGGTGCGAGCGCTCCGGCCGCGGCCGTTGCGGGTGGCGATATAGACCCCGAGGCGGAGGGAGAGCGCCACCTCCTCGCTCCCCGGATCGTCACCGGGGGTCGCGCCGAGGAGCACCACGAAGCAGGCCGGCGCCACGAAGCTCGGTCGCGATGTCTCGGCGGCGTCGAACTGGCCGGCGTAGAGCTCGCAGGCGACCGGGGGCGGCAGGGCCGCCCCGAGGGCCGCCTCCACCGCGACCAGCAGCTCCGACGGCGTCGCCATTAGTACGACCCTCCGAAGTCGTGGCGGTCGACGGAAAAGGCGGGCAGATCGTCACCCGCGGTCCCATCCCCCGTCTCCCCCAGCCCGACCCGGCCGGCAGCCACCCCCTTGAGGAAGGCCACCGCGTCTTCGTAGCGGGCGCGCACCGCCTCCGAGGCACCGTCGTCATAGAGGTGGTAGCGCGCCAGATCGCAGGCGATCCGCAGGAGCACCGCGGGTACCGGGTCCAGGGGCAGGGCGAGGCGGGTGACGAGGTAGCCGTCGATCTCCGCCGCCGCATCCGCGAGCGCCTGGCCGAGCACCGCGGCGGCCGCATCCGCCGCGGCGACCTCCTCGGGCGAATACGCCGAGCGGTCGCCGCCGGCGACGGTGAGCGACAGGAGCAGCCCGTCCACCCGCGCCGTCTCCGACCGGTTGGCCACCTGCGCCATCTCGGTGGCGGAGAAACGGTCCAGCAGATCCTGAGGGGCGGCGTAGAGGCTCACTGGGCCTCCTCCCACAGGGCGTTCAGCAGCCGTTGCGGGCTCACTGCGGCGGCGTTGCCCACCGGCAGGGTGACCCCCGCCTGGTGCAGTAGATAGACCGCCAGCTCGGAACAGAACCAGCGGCGGCGCGCCTGAACCGGGTTGCGGCGCAGGCGAATCCCGACGAACCCCAGCAGGCCGATGATCAGCAGGGCCGGGTAGGCGAGCCAGTCGTAGCCGGCGCCTTCCACACGACAGGCCGCATCCTCCAGCGCGTCAAGATCGACATGGTCGATGGGGATAAAGATCACCCCCGGCAGCCCCTCCGGCACAAAGACCCCCCGGACCCCATGGAACGCCACCGCCTCCACCGCGAACCACCCCCCAGAGATGTCCTGGTTGCCTACCGCCACATGGACCACGTTGGGCGCCCCGTTTCGCCGGTGGGTTACGACGTCGATCGCCCGGCCGAGGAGGTGGCGCGGGCGGAAGAAGAGGAGACCGGTCACGGCGACCCTCTCAGATCGCGTCGAGCTGGGTAACGGCGTCGTCCGCCTCCGCGGCCACCGTCACCGCGTCGACATCCACGGCGATCGCCGCCTTCGCCCCCTGACGGAGCTGCTCGATGGCGGCGGCCAACGCGATCCACTGGGCGGCGGTCGCCAGAATGGTGTCGGCCGCCTGGGTCGGGGTGACGCCGGTGGCCGCTGACTCGGCGGCGATCAGCGGGTAGCCCGTCGTATCGGCCGGGTACCCGGCCGCCTGGTAGGCGGCCGCCTGCTCCCGCTTCAGGGCGTAGACCGCCTCCTGGCCCGGGGTGGTGGTGATGTAGCGGGCGCGGGCCGCGCCGGCGGCACGATCCACCCGCGCCACCGCGTCTGCCTTCAGCGCGGGCAAGGGGTCGAAGGCGGCGATGGCGTCGAGGACCTCCTGCCGGCTCACCCCGTCGGGGACGGTGACGTGGAGCACGCCTGCCTCCTGATCCAGCACGTAGCCGAGGGAGACAAGGTGCGCCTTGGTGGGGGCGGGGAGGTCGGGGAGGTCGAGGGGGTGGCGGTCCATTAGGCGAGGTCCACGGCAAGCGAGAAGGAGGCGTAGCTCGCAGTGAGTGCTGCGAGGGGCGAGGTGGGTGTGTTGTAGGACCCGTTGAAAAAGCTCGCCCCCACCACAGTCGGGGCACTCGCGGTGCCGACCACCCCGGGCAACGGTCCGGGGGAGTTACACCTCTGGAGGTTCTGGCCGGCCGTCACCTGGAGCCCCACATAGGCCTCGCACCCGACCGGGATCGACAGCCCCCCCACGACCACGGCGCCGTTGTAGCCTGCGGTGATCACCCCGACCCCGGCGCCGAGCAGGGCGCGGCTATCGGCATCCCACACCGCCACCCCCACGTTGGCCGCCGCGGAGGCCCCATTGTTCTGGGTGACGAAGCGCACCGCCGTGATCGTGCCGGGGTCGGCAAAGAGGAAGGGCTCGGCCCACCAGCCGACGGAGGGGATCGCGTCCACCGCCGCCAGGTCCGGCTCGCCGCAGGCGATCGACCAGAAGGTGCCGGTGGCCGATCCCGGCCACACGGCCCGCGCCCCGCCGCCCCCTTGCTCGCTTCGCCACAGCCCGCTCACGCCACCACCTCCCATGTGACCGCGCCGCCGGTGGCGGTAAGCCGCACGGCGGTGGCCGGGCCGACCAGGGCGTCAAGGGTGGCGGTGGTGACGTTGCCGGCGGGCCACGGCAGCCACCGGCCGGCGCCCGCCTCGACCTCGCTGCGCGGCGACAGGGAGAGCTCCACCAGACCGGTCGCCCCGGCCGCCGGGAAGACCCCGACGGAGACGCCCACCGGGCGCGCCCCTTGAGGGATGATGAGGGGGCCATTGGTGGTCCCGTCCGGGACGGTCGCCTGGAACTCCCAGGCGCTGCCGTTGAAGATCATGGAGGGCATGGGGGGCGCGCTATCGCTCGCGTAGAAAGTAGAAAGTAGAAACTAGAAAGGGGGTGGCTACGCGCCGTCGGTATCGGCGCCGGCCAGCTCCACCTCCTCGACCACCAACATGGGCTCGCGCTTCAGGGCCGCGACCTGCTGCTCGTCGAGATCGGCCACGGCCACCTCGCAGGGTGTAGCCGGCCACGGGCGGCCGGCGCGCCGGAAGCCGTCGCGCTTCGCGGTGATGCGCAGGCCGGGCTGGGTCTTCTTCTTGGGGGGCATGGTGTCAGCTCCAATGAATCGAGGGGGCGATGGGATCGGGGGCATGGCCCCCTCCTACCGGGTTACGGCAGCCAGGGGACGACCAGGACCTCGACCGCGTCGCGGTTGATGTTGGTGGCGCCGTTGGCGTTGCGCTCGGCCTTCACCACCTCCAAGGCGGCGGCGCGGTTGGACGGCCCGACCACCAACAGGTCCGGGTTGACCCCGAGGGGCCTCCCCTCGTCGGACGAAAAGGCCATCATCGCGGCGAGCGCGGAGGCGAAGTTGCCCCCGTCCAGGGCCGCCTGCGAGCCATACGCCTGCTGCCAGAAGCCGAAGCCGGTGTTGACCCGCGCGTCCACCCCGTAGCGGTACTCGTCGCGCATGAACACCGCCTCGTCATCCACCTTGGTCATCGCCTTCAGGGCGTAGTCGCGGCGGCGCTGGAGGATCAGGGGCTTCAGCGGCCGGCGGGTGTCGAGCAGGTACCACGGGTTGCCCCCGCCCGCCTGCATGTTGCTCACCGAGGCGCCGCCCACCGGGTGGTCGGTGTCGAAGAAGTACTGGCCGTCGTAGCACGGGGTGGCGAAGCCGGCGGCCAGCAGCCCGAAGACCAGCTCGTCCGGGTGGGTGGCGGCGGAGTAGCCCATCTCCCCGAACAGCGGCGTGTAGACCCCGTAGGTGTCGTCCTCGATGTCGTCGCGCGGCACCGCCACGGTGGACTCGAACTTCTTGTTCTTGATGGCGTAATCGTGGCTCGCCATCGACTTGATCTGCCGATCCCCGAGCCACTCGCGCATGCGCGGGAACTGGCCGAGCCAGGCGTACTTCTCTTGCTTGGTCGTCGACGGCACCAGGGTGGCGATCCGCTGCCAGTTGGGGGTCACCCCCTGAAAGGCGCCGGCGAACGCCGCCTTGAAGCCGGTGAAGAGATCGGTGAGCGATGCCTGGTTGATGATCATGGCTGGGGTCCGTCCTTACGAGGCGAAGTCGAAGGTGACACCGCCGCCGGCGGCGGCGAGCACCTGCTTCAGGGTGTCGGGGGTGAGCTTGTGGGCGTGGCGGACGGTGAGACCCCCACCCCCGGTGCACGCGGCGGCGATCTTCACCAGCCCGTCCGGCGCCAGGGTGGCGGCATCCACCACCACCGCGCCGCCGTCGGCGACGATCGCCGCGAGGGTTTCCGGAGTCGGGATCACGGCGGTCCTTAGCCGATGCGGACCCAGACGCCTTCCGCGTCCACGTCGACGATGGTGCCGACCGCCGAGGAGCCGGCGGAGGCCTCGGTGACCGACTGGTCGTCGACGATGTAGGCGGGGTCGCCGATGTTGGCGCGGGTGATGGCGCCGCCGTTGGCTAAGGGGAAGACCCCCTTGCGCACCGCCACGGAGATGTCCCCGTCGGCGCCGCCGCTGTTGTCGGCCGCCTCCTGGGCGACCCCGCGGCTGATCAGCCCGGCGGCGGCGGTGGCCGGGGCGGCGTTGCCGGCGGCATCGAGCACCACCAGGGCGCCGGCGTGGAAGACGGCCCCGGCGGCAACGGGATCGACGAAGTCGTCCCCGATACGCTCGGGGGTTGCACGGTCTTCGGTAAGAGCGGCCATCAGAAATCCTCTTTTTGGGTGGGGGTGGGAGGGCGGGGGTTAAGCGGCGGCGAGGCCCGCCTTGTAGGTCTTGGAATCGAGCCCCATGGCGCGGCAGATGGCGGTCTGCTGGGCGTTCAGGCCATCGGCCCCCTCCCCCGTATCGGGGTCGGCGCCGCCGCTCTGGGAGCTCCGGAGCGCCGCGATGGGCTGGGCGGATTCGACGTAGCTGGTGAGCGCGGCGAGGTTGGTGGTGCCCAGCTCCCGTGCCCACCCCTCTTGGGCCGGCAGCAGGCGGCCGTCGGCCAACGCCGCGGCGACCAGGGTGTCGACCTCGCGGCCGGTGGACTCGGCGCGCAGGGCGGCGATCTCGGTGCGCAGCTCCTCCACGACCGTCACCGGCGCGTACTTCGCCGGGTCCGGGGTGGCGGTGGCCGCCTTGGCGGCGGCGACCGCGGCCTGGGCCGTGTCGATCTGGGTCCGCAGGGCGGCGATGGCCGCCACCGCGTCGTCGATGCCGGCGCCCTCGGTCAGGTCGAGGGCTTCCTTCAGTGCCTTGTCCACATCGTTCTCCAAAGGGGGTTGGGGGTCGTGCAGGGTTCGGCGGGCGGCGGCGCGCGCCACCACCTCGCTCATGCCGTCGATCGCCGGGGCGTTGGTGAGGCCGGCGTTGAGCACGTCGAGGACCTCGCCGGACTCGGGCAGGTAGGAGAAGACCGCCGAGATGTAGCGGTACTCGGCCGCGTCGATGGCTGCGGTGGCCTTCGGCGTCCACTGCACGCCGGTGGCGAACAGCCCCTCGCCGTCGCGCCACTGAAGGCCGCTGAACCATCCGGCCGCCGGCGCCGGCTGGCCGTTCCATTCGGTGTTCAGGGTCTGGTGCTCATAGTCGATCACCCGCCGGTTGACCCGGCGAGCGCCGCGTTTGATCACCAAGGCGGCGATCTCGGCATCGAGCCGCCACGCCGCCGCGTCCCGCGGCCGGCCGTCCTCGGCCCGGAACTCCCCCGCGGGCAAGAGCTGCACCTCCGTCACCGGAGTGGCCCCCACCTCGAATGCACATGCCACCATGCCGATGGCTTGCGACCGCGTTGTCATGCCGCCACCGTAGGGAGGTGGAGGCAGGCGGTGGGATTCAAGAAGTTGGGTTTATCGAGGGGGCAAGGGCGTTCTTTTTCCAGCCCGATCATGGGGGCGGACCGCATCGCCATACCTCTGTTAGTGCCCCCACACGCCCCCTCACCCACCTCGCGGACCCCAACCGCCCCCAATCCGTCCGACCCCCAGCACGGAACATGCCCTCAGACTTGGTTGAATCCTTTAACCCGGACCGGAACACCCCTCCCTATACCCAACCCTACCCTCGCCCCCTCCGGTCGATTCTAGGGCCTTACAGTGCGTCGGCCCTCTCCCCCCGTCGCGGGGAGGAGGGGGATCACTTTTCCAGGGCGCGGGCGAGGTGGTCGGCGAGGATGGCGAGGATCTCCTCGCGGTCGGGCGCCGACGCCCCGAGGAAGGGGCGGGCCGGGACCGTCGAACCGGGGTGGCGGACCGAGGCCACCGGGTGGCGCCCGCCGGGCCAGGCCAGCGCCTTGGCCCGCTTCGGGCGGATGGTGTGGGCGGCCGTCAGGCCGCCGAGCTGGTGGATGGCGCCGTACAGCACGTTGGTGCCCACCTCCACCGCGCCGGCGGTGGCGAGCCAGGTGATGGAGTCGCGCAGGCGGCCGGACTCGGTGAGGGTCTTGGGGTTCTTCTTCACCGCCTTGCGCGCCGCGCTCACCGGCTTCCACTTCTGCTCATCGGGGCCGCGCTGGTCGCGGAAGCGCCCCTCGGTGGACCGCCGCAGGTGCTCGCCGATGTCCTGGTAGGCGGGGGTGAGGTCGTGGGCGGCGAGGGAGAGGCGCTTGAGGGCGTCGCGGATCGCCCGTTCTTGGTGGGCGTCGAGGCTGATGGTGAGGGTGGCCATTTGCTAGAGTCCGTTCACGGTGTCGAGGTGAGGGCCGTGCCCCACCGACCCTCGGCATTTGCCCACCCTTGCCGCGGGGGGTGAGGCCCCATTTCCTACTCTCTTCCATAGAGGAGTAGTCCGCGCCGGGCATTTTGGGCGGTATTGAGCTTGGAGGTGGGGATCCACGTCCACGCCTCCAGGAGTCCACGGGTGGCCTGGGCGACGAGCAGCATCCCTCGGGTCTTGTCGAGATCAAGCAACTTGATGAAGCGCTGGCGGAGCACCACCTTGCCGGTGCCCTTGTGGCGCTCGAAGGTCTGCCACACCTCGTAGGGGTCGGTGAGGGTCTCTTCCAGGAAGGGGAGGTAGGGGGTGCGGTCCAGCGGCAGGTGGGCGGCGAGGGTCTCGGCGTTGACCAGGGTGGTGTAACTCCACCCCTTCGCCTCAAGGGTGAAGGTTCGCTCCTCGCCGCCGAGCTGCTCGCGCAGGCGGGCCGCCGTCTCCGTCTGGGTGGCGGCGGGCCGGATCGCCTTGGCCTTGGGCTTGTCCAGGGGGATGCGCTCGGGCCGGTGGTGGCTCTGCCGGCTCCCGGGGGTGAGCGGCTCCCAGGCGGCGGCGCCCTGGTGCTGCCACGCACCCATGGCACGCTCGGAGAGCGGCCGCCCCCAGGCCGCCTCGCCGACGTTGTAGGCCCAGCCGGGGTCGATGCCGTTGGGGATGGTGTGGGTCCGGCCGGTCTGCCGGTCCTTCCAGCGATAGGTGCCGTCGTCCGGGGCGGTGTCGGGTCCCTGCTTGCCGCTGTTCTTGAGCTGGCGCTCGGAGCGGGCGAAGGTTCGGCATCGGCACCCCCAGCCGTTCGGGGTCCCGTGGGTCTTCCACCACGGGTCGTCCGCCTTCAGCACCAGGCCGTCCCAGGCGAGGTGCAGCGGCCGGGGGCGGACCGAGTCGCCGTGGCGGTATTCCCAGTAGGGGTTGCGCTCCAAAAAGGCCGGGTCGGTCATCTGCCGGTAGCGGCCGGCCGCATACGCGGTGCGCAGGTTGGTCTCGTAGATGGTGCGGGTGCGCCAGGCGCGACCCTTCTTGGAACCCTCCCCGGTCCAGCCGGTCCAGCCCCGGCGGGCGACGGTGGCCTCGAAGTCGTCGCGGAACTGTTCCAGGGTGGTGCCGTCCGCGATCGCCCCGTCCACCGCCTGGCGGAGGTCGGCCAGGAGATCCTCCTGCATGGCGCCGGCGACCACGAAGGCGCGGGCGTGCATCCCCTCCCAGAGGTCGGTCCACCGCTCGGTAGGGAGATCGACCTTCTGGCGGAAGAAGGTGATGGCCTCGGGGAAGGGGAGAGCGCGGTGGTCTACGGCCATGGGCTCGCCGTGTTGGTGGCAGGGGGCGGATCCGCCCCCTCATCCAGGCCCTCTCCCACGAGGGGAGAGGGCGCTTCTTCCCGGAGCGCCGCCGCGAGCAGCCCGGCATAGACGGCGGCCTTCTCGGCGTCGCGCGCCGCTGCCGCGCCGCCCTCCTTGTAGTTGAGCCGGCAGAGGTATTTGAGGTTGTTGCCCAGGAGGAAGCCGCGGTACTGCTCGTCGGTGAGCTTGGCGCGCAGGATGTCGAGGGTCTCGATACCGCCGGCGTCGTAGTAGGCGGCGTTGGGGTCGTGGCTCATCGGCCCTCCCCCACCTCGAAACGGCCCGCGAGGTCGGCGGCGGTGAAGGCTTGTTGCAAGGTGGCGGCGAGGTCGGAGACCCCCATCTCCGGGTAGAGGGCGAGCAGCCCGTCGCGGAGCTCGTCCATCGACCGGGCGGTGGCGACCAGGCGGCGGACCGGGGCGAGGAGCCCATCCATGGCGCTCGCGGCCGCCTCGTCCAATTGGTCGGCGTAGTGGTCGGCGGTGTCGGGGTCGGGATCCCCGGCCCGGAGGGCGGCGCAGTGGGGGCAGGCTCCCCGGAGGGCCGGATTCATCCGGCCCACGGCGTCCGGCGGGTGGAAACCCGCCCTACGGAGCGCGGCCTGGCCGAACGGCAGTGCCGGCCGCAGCACCTCCTCGTCCTCCTGGGGCCTCGGGATGCGGAGCTTGTCGTGGGCGTAGTCGAGGGGGATCTCCATCCCCACCTCCACCAGCTTGGGAATGGCGTCGGCGTAGAGCTTGAGGTCCTCGGGCTCGCGGGTGTCGAAGCGGAAACGGGGGCCGCGGCCGGGATCGAGGCCGGGCAGGTTAAGGGTGGCCAGGGGCCACACCAGGTCGCGGGTGAGGGTGGAGGCGAGTTGCAGGGCGTCGGCCACCAGGAGGTCGTGGCGCACCTCGTTGTGGACGGTACCCAGGGCGTTGGTGCTGGTCTTGCCGTCGGCCTGGCTGGTGAGCGTGCCGCCGAGGATGGCCTTCGACTGGGTGCGCTCACACCAGTCGATCATCGCCTGGAAGGGGTCGGAGCGGTCGGCCGCCGCCTCCTTGAAGTCGACCATCATCCCCTCGGGGATGATGCCGGCGGCGTTGTGGCCGAGGTTGACCACGGCGCGGAGCAGGGTGGCCTTTTCCTTGTCCGAGCTGCCCGGCGGGTAGGTCCCCAGCCGCAGGGGCAGGCCGTAGATCTCCAGGAACTCGGCCAGGTCGCGGACGCTGTAGTTCTTGAACAGGTAGGGCCAGGCGAGCACCCGGTGGAGGCCGGCGCGGCCCAGGTAGCCACTTTTCGCCTTGTGGATGTGGGTGATCCAGGAGAACGGCCGCAGCGCCTCGGTCTCCTGGCCCTTCCTGCGCAGGAGCAGCCGGTCGTGGTTTTCCTTGGCGACGGTGAACCAGCGCGGCGGCCGGTGGGTGATGTCCGACGGCACCCACTCGTTACCGTCACGACCCCAGGTGATCTCCAGGCAGGAGAACCCCTTGCCGATGGCGTCGGCCATGTCCAGGAGGGTGTCTTCGAAGTTGGACAGGTCGCGGAGCACGTCCCCCACCCACTCGGCCGCCGTCTCCTCGGTGGCGGTGGCGCCCCTGGGGGCCACCACCTCCCAGTCCAGCCCGAGGAGTGCCCGGCGGCGTTTGGACAGCTCGGCGTAGATGTGGCCGTCCCTCTCCTCCATGTCGTCGAAGAGGTCGCATTGGGCGGTGAGGTCGCCGCGCTCGGCGTCGGTGAGGATGGAGGCGAGCTTGGCGGGGGTCAGCCCGCGGGCCGGGTGGTCGGCGAACTCCTTGTGGAGGTGGCCGAGCTTCGCGGTCTGGGCGGCTTGCAGGTCGCCGCTCTTCACGGGGTGGCCGCGGTGGTCGAGGATCGTTGCCATCATTTCTCCTGGGCGGTGTCCCCGGTGACGACGTGACCCCGGAAGAGGAGCGGCGGGCACCAGTGGAAACAGGGGTCCACCGGCACAAACGAGCGCAGCTCGCCGGAGGGCGCGAGCCACAGGAAGTGGGGGAACCAGCCGTAGTGGGAGCGCCGCACCACCAGGTAGCCGCCGAGGCGGAACCAGCGGGAGAGCGCCCAGAGCAGGCAGTTGGAGCGGGTCACCATGCGCCGACCTCCTGGGGCAGGAGATCGTCGACGTCGTCGTCAACGTCGGCCGAGCGGTCCCAGATGGAACCCTTGTCCGGGGCGGCGGTGTACTCGATGGGGGCGGGCCGCATCTCGGAGACGGCGTACTCGGCCATGGCCAGGGCGACCAACGCCGCGCCGTGCTCGCCCGGCTCACCGAGCGTGGCGCCCGCTTCGCCCCCAAGGACGCCCCGCAGATGGTCGCGAGCGACGAGCGGTGGCCGATGATGCACAAGGTCGAAGCGCTGCTGGCCGAGGCCCACCGGCCGTGGGCCTACGCCCACGCCGTGGCGAAGCACATGTTCAACCGCCCCCGGGTCGACCACCTCACCCCGCGCGACCTCCACAAGCTCATCGCCGCCCTCATGGCCGACGCCCGCCGCCACGGCCGGAGGGTGCAATGAGCGGCCCGACCCAGGCGCAGGAGGTCCCCATCGAGGCGTCCGTGATCCCGCCCGTCGTGCCGGTGGAGATCACCGGCTGGGACGCCGCCGGCCCGCCCCCCACCACCTGTCCGCGCTGCCACACCTCCGGCCTCCTGCGCTGGGAGCGCCTCGACGACATCGGCCCCTACGCCCTCGCCGCCCGCTGCCTGTGCGGCCACCTCTCCTACCACCAAGCGGTCGTTCGGGTCGTCCGCCGATCGCCGGACGAAGAGCGAGCCATCGCCAGAAACCGGCGTCTCATCCCCATCGAGCGCTGCGACCTCTGCGGCACCGACCGGGCCCGGATCCACGGCCTCTGTGCCCGCTGCGCCTCCCGCGAGCTCAAGCGCGGCACCAAGGACGCCGCCTACACCCCGTGGTACCAGCTCCCCGCAGCAGACCGCACCGAGACCGAGCGCGCCGCCCGCCTGATCCTCGGTACTCGAAATCACCGGCACCCCGAACCCCGAGGCTAACCCCCATGGCCGAACAACCTGACCTCCCCCTGGGCGCCATGGAATGCGACGTCGACGCCCTGCTCGCCCGCCTCGACGACCTCGACGCGGTGGCGCCGGCCGATGCGTGGCCGCAGACCCTGGCGGACCTCTTCGACATCCTCACCGACCACTACACCCGCCGCCGCGATCACCCCGAGGCGGACGCCCGGCGCGAGGCCGAGGAGATCGTCATCCTCCTCGCCCACTGGCTCGGCGGCCGTCCGGTGTATCTGCCCCGCGACGACTCCCTCCGCCGCGCCCTGCGCGACGCGGACATCTACCGCGACTTCGGCCGGCGCTCCGCCGCCGAGCTCGCCCAGGCCCACCGCCTCACCCCCATGCAGATCTATCACATCATCCAGCGCCAACGGCGGCTCCATCAGGGACGAGTGCAGCGGGAGCTGTTTCCTGAGGAGTAGCCGTAGCCATGGCCCTCAACCTCTGGCTGGATAAGCTCCGCAAACAAATGCAGGCCGCCCACGACCGGGCGGAGGCGCGATACTACTACTTTCCGGACCTGAAGGATCGCGCCGCCCTCGGCAAGTGGCTGAAGAAGTCCGCGGCCCAGCACGAGCGCGAATCGCAAAGGCATCTCGATCGACTGTCTGAACTAAGAAGAGACATCTCTGACCTCGATTCCCTGATCTACTGGGAACGGCAGAGTAAGCGTCGGTGACGCTCCCTCCCCCGTGCCGGGGTCGGCGCCGCCGCTTTGGGGCGCTCGAAACCCGCATGGAGTCCCGGCTCCCAGCCGTGTCCATCGACAGCAGAACAGACCTGACATGTTGCAAATCTCGACGCACGCTACACATACCGAACCATTGCAGTCCTCCCCAAAATAGAAGGCCGCACGTCTACGTTGCGCCATGATTGAGCCGGAGGCGAGGCGGCCCCGTCGGAGAAGGAGGAGATTTGCTCCCTTGCCGCCACCGGCCATAGTGCTCGTGCCCTGGCTGAGCTGTACGGGTGTCATGCAACTGTAGCAGCGTACTTTTCTCCATTGGGGTTGTCGGCCTTTCGCCGCCGGTGCAGTTGCCGTTAAATCAGTGGGTTAGCGAGAAAAGTACGCTCCACCTAGAAAAGTACGCTGCCGTACCATTCGCCCGCCCAAAATCAGCCCCCTCCGAGTCCCCCCTCAATCCATGTGACAGCTAGTTTTTTTCTGTTTGCATAAGGGTTTGAACGCCGGTCACGGGCAATCTTGCAATAATATGCAAAGCCCCTCCGAAGCCCCTCCGAAGCCCATACCCCCCCAAATCACCGCTGCGTTCGTTGCGACACTCCCCCACGCCCCCGTCGAGCTCCCCACCCCCTAACCCCTTGCCCCTCAACACCTTTCCCACCAAATCCCACCATCCCCCACCCCATCCCGCCCTTCGCATCCATCCTGACCCCCCACAGCGACGGAGCGCCACGGGGTTGCCGTGCACGAGGACGGCGCAAAATCGTGTTGTTTTCTGATGGAGTTCTCTGTGCCCTCTGTGTCTCTGTGGTGAAAAATCCCTTCCGGGAGCCCTCCACCTCCCGGCCGAGGCGTGGAGCGACGCCGTACTTGGCCTGCATCGCTATTTCCGCTGATCCTCTCAGCGGTGGAGACTCGGCCGCGGCGACGCGCCGCGGGGCCGTCAGGTTACGGTAGGAACCGGCTCCCGCCGGCGATCCGCGCCGCGAGGCGCGGCAGGCCCTCTGGGCCTGGTTCGCGAGCGGGAGCTCGCTCCTACCCTTTCTGTGGGGCGTGTTGGCTTTCATCGACATGTCATTCGGCCCGAAGGGCCGTCCTTCCCTATTTCCCTACCTCCCTATCTCCGCCCACGTGGGCCGCAATCTGCTCCCCGCTCAACCGGTGCAGCTCCTCCCGCGGCAGGAGCCGCAGGGCGGCCCAGCCGGCGGTCATCGACTCGGCGAGGGTGCGCGGCCCCTCCTGGGCGACGACCTCGCGCTCGAAATGGTCGCCGAAGCGGAGGTAGGCGCGGTCGACCTCCGAGACCCCCTCCTCCCCCACCACCGAGGCGAGGACCCGCGCCTGCACCGCGCGGGCGTAGGAGGCGTAGAGCTGGGTGGCGAGGGCCGGGTGGTCCGGGTGGGTGAAGCTGTCGCCGGTGCCGTCCTTCATCAGCCGCGAGAGCGACGGCAGCACCTTCACCGGCGGGTAGAGGCCACGGCGGGCGAGGTCGCGATCCAGGACGATCTGCCCCTCGGTGATGTAGCCGGTGAGGTCGGGGATCGGGTGGCTCATGTCGTCGCCGGGCATGGTGAGGATCGGGAGCTGGGTGATCGAGCCGGCCACCCCGCGGATCCGGCCGGCGCGCTCGTAGAGGGAGGCGAGATCAGAGTAGAGGTAGCCCGGGTACCCCTTGCGCGCCGGGATCTCCCCGTGGCCGGCGGAGACCTCGCGCAGGGCCTCGCAGTAGTTGGTCATGTCGGTGAGGATCACCAGGACGTGGCGGTGCTCGGTGAAGGCGAGGTACTCGGCGGCGGTCAGCGCCACCCGCGGCGCCAGGAGCCGCTGCGCCGGCGGGTCGGAGGCGAGGTTGAGGAAGAGGGTGGTGCGCGCCGCCCCGCCGCTCGCCTCCATCGCCCGCCGGAACCGCTCGGCGGTGGCGTGGGGGATGCCGATCCCGGCGAAGCAGACGGCGAACCCCTCCCCCTCCCGGTCGTCCCCCGCCGCCGGCAGGCGGGCGTGGCGAAGGAGGTCGATGGCGATCCGATCGTGGGGCAGGCCGCCGCCGGAGAAGATCGGCAGCTTCTGGCCGCGCACCAGGGAGTCGAGGAGGTCGATGGCAGTGATCCCGGTCTCGATGAACTCCGACGGCGCCACCCGCGCCACCGGCTTGATCGCCAGGCCGTCCACCCGCCGCGCCTCGACCGCCGCCACCGGCGGGCCGCCGTCGATCGGCTTCCCCACCCCGTTGAAGGTGCGGCCGACCATCCCCGGCCCCACCGCCAGCTTCAGGGGCTCGCCCATGAGCCTGACCCGGGTGGTCGCCAGGGCGAGGTTGGTGGTGGACTCCAGGAGCTCGACCACGATCCGCTCCTCGTCCACCGCCGCCACCCGCCCCAGGCGCGTCCGGCCATCGTCGCCCACCACCTCCACCGCCTCGTTGTAGCCCGCCGCGGCGGTCCGCCGGAGAAAGAGGAGCGGCCCGTCGATCCGCGCCAGGCCACCGGAGAGGACCACCGGCAGCCGGCTCACCGTCCCCCCTCCCCGCCGCCGCCGTGGCCCGCCGGACAGCCGAGGCGGGTGAAGTCCTGCTCCACCGCCTCTTCGAGGGTCGCAAAGGCCGCCTCCCCAACCACCTCCTCGCCCATGCGCAGGAGACGGCGGTAGCTCTCCAGCGCCGTGATCGTCTCCGGCTCCACCCCGCACTCGAGGGCCTCCTCCGCCAGGTCGAGGAAGCGCGCCACCACCCGCACCATGGCCGCCTGGCGCGCGGGCGGACAGCGGCCGTCCACCGGCGAGAAGGCGGACTGGCGCAGGAGGGCCTCGTTCACCAGCCGCGCCTCCACGAGAATCAGCCGCTGGGCCGGCGGCAGCGCCTCGGCGCCGAGGATCCGCGCCATCCGCGCCAGCCGCCGCTCCTCCTCCAGGAGGGTGAGCATCCGGGTGCGCACCTGCTCCCAGTGGGGCTGGCCGTGGGCCTGCCACCACGGGGCGAGCCGCTCCGCCTCCTCGCTGTACGAGGTGAGCGGGTGGATCGCCGGGTAGAAGCGGGCGTGGGCGCGCTCCGTATCCAGGACCCACACGGCACGCACGTAGCGGCGGGTGTGGACCACCACCGGCTCCTCCATGTCGCCCGACGGCGGGCTCACCGCGCCCAGCAGGGTGACCGACCCCTCGGTGCCGGCCAGGGTCCGCACCCGGGCGGCGCGCTCGTAGAAGTCGGCGAGACGGCTGGAGAGGTAGGCGGGGTAGCCCGCCTCGCCGGGCAGCTCCCCGAGGCGGCCGGAGACCTCGCGCAGGGCCTCGGCCCAGCGGGAGGTCGAGTCGGCCATCACCGCCACGGAGAGCCCCATGTCGCGGAAGTACTCGGCGACGGTGACCCCGGTGTAGATGGAGGCCTCGCGCGCCGCCACCGGCATGTTCGAGGTGTTGGCGATGATCACCGACCGCTCCATCAGCGGCCTGCCGCTCTGCGGATCCTCCAGCTCCGGCAGCTCCGCCAGCAACCCGGCGAGCTCGTTGCCCCGCTCGCCGCACCCGACATAGACGATCACGTCCGCGTCGCACCCCTTGGCGAGGGATTCGAGCATCACCGTCTTGCCGGTGCCGAAACCGCCGGGGATCGCCGCCGAGGCGCCGCGCGCCACCGGCAGGAAGGTGTCGATGATCCGCTGGCCGGTGATCAAAGGCGCGTCCGCGACCAGGCGCGCCGCCACCGGCCGCGGCTCCCGCACCGGCCATGGGTGGGCGAGGGAGACCTCGACCTCGTCGCCGGCATCGGCCCGCACGGTGCAGACGGTCGCGTCATCCTGGTACGCCCTGGCCGCCGCCACCCGCACCACCTCCCCGGCCACCCGCGGCGGCGCCAGGGCGGGCACGGTGCGGCCGCCGACCGCCACCTCCCCGAAGGGGTGGCCGGCGACGAGGCGCTCCCCCGGCCGCACCGTGGGGGTGAAGGCGAGGGGGGGGGTGGCGCCGGCCGGGGCGCCCGGCCGCACAAAGGGGTCGTCGCCGAGGTGGAGCGGCCGCAGGAGGCCGTCGAAGGTCCCCCCCAACAGCCCCGGCGACAGGCGCACGGCCAGGGGCGCGCCGCTCCCCTCCACGGTCGCCCCGGGCGCCAGGCCGGTGGTCTCCTCGTACACCTGCACGACGATCTCCCCCGCCTCCAGACGGACCACCTCGCCGAGGAGGCCGAGATCGCCGACCCGCACCGCCTCGCGCATGGCAAAGGGGGCCTCGGGCCGCGCCCGCACCACCGGCCCCCCCACCCAGGTGACCCGCGCGGTGCTCACCCGCCCTCCGCGCCGGTGAGGATCGGCGAAAACAACCACCACGGAGAAATCTGATGTCTCGGTGTCATCGGCTGAACAGAGACCCGAAAGCACAACGATCTTGATACGCGAAAACATTCAACATGGGTGCTCTTCCAACAGGGTGTTCCACGTGGTTTCCCCCCCGTATCCTCGTGCTCCAGCGGGGTGCGGGATGGCGGAACGCTCAAGGCCATTATTCCCGATCCTCGGCAAAGGTGAGGGCGAGGAGGCGGCCGCCGATCCGATCGCCGTCCGCCAGCAGCGCGGCCGCGGTGGCGTCCACCGTCGCCCCGGCGGCGATGACCCGCACCCCCGCCACGATCCGCGCCTCGGCGACAAAGCGCGGCGCCGCCACCACCCGGTGCAGGCCCGCCGCCACCTCGGCCCACTCCGCCGTCTCCCAGCCCACCGGATGGACCACCTCCCAGCCACCCGCGGCCAGCCGCGCCGCCGCCGTCTCCGCCGCCCACGCCAGCCACCGGAGGCGGCTCTCCTCCTCCCCCCACCGCGCCGCCAGGGCGGCGGCCAGGGCCGCCCGGCCGGCCTCCACCACCGCCTGCTGCACCCCCCGTGCCCGCCTCCGCGCCACCGCCGCCACCGCCGCCTCGGCGCACGCCCGCCGCGCCGCCGCCCGCCT
>JAJRSX010000204.1 GCA_024278555.1 bacterium
CCTCCCCACACCGCCGGACGAGGCGATCGTGACCGCCGCCCTGCGAGAGGTCGCCGCCCGCCGCCCCGACCTGCGGGCGCTGGCCGCCGGCACAGAGGCGGCCACGGCGCGCGAGCGGGCCGCTGTGCTCAGCCGCTTTCCCGCCGTCACCATCGAGCTGCGCGCCGGCCGCGAGACCGACGCCACCGAGTCGCTCGGCGGCGGCATCACCCTCCGCCTGCCCCTCCTCGACCGCCGCCGCGGCACCATCGCCGAGGCACGGGCGGAGCGGGAGCGGCTCGCCGCCGAGGTCACCGCGCGGATCGCCGCCACCCACCACGACGTGGCTCGCCTGGTGCGCCGGGCAGTCCTGATCGACGCCGAGCGCACCCGCCTGCGCCGCCGCGAGACCGAGGCGACGAAGCTCGCCAGGCGGGCACGGGCCGCCTTCGCCCGCCACCGCCTGGAGGCGCGCGCCTACCTGGCGGCGGAGCGCGCCCTCCTCGACCTCCACCTGCGCCAGGTCCGCCTCGCCGGCGACCGCGCCCAGACCGCCATCGCCCTCGACACCCTCCTCGCGCGGCCGGTCGCGGCGGGCGTGGAGCCACGGTGATGGCGGAGGCGGAGGAGAGAGAGGGGAAGGAGCTCGGCCGCGCCCGCGCCAAGGCGGTGCGGCTCCTTGGCCCGGCGCCCCTCACCGCGGCTCAGCTCACCGACCGGCTGCGCCGCTGCGGCTTCGCGGCGGCGGTGGCGGCACAGGTGGTGGCCGAGTGCGTCGGCAACGGCTGGGTCGACGACGCCGACTACGCCCGCCGCTGGATCGAGCGCCGGCGCCGGCAGGGGTACGGCATGGCTCGGATCCGAGCCGAGCTGAAACAGCGCGGCATCGACGAGCAGGTCGCCGCCGCCGCCCTCGCCGACGAGGACGAGGGGGAGGAGCTTAGGGCCGCCCGCCGGGCCGGGGCGCGCAAGCTCAAGAGCCTCGGGACGATCCGCGACGACCGCGACCGCGCCAAGCTCGCCCGCTTCCTCGCCGCCCGCGGCTTTGCCGGCCCCACCGCGCGACGGATCGTCGAGGAGGTGGAAGAGGGAGCCGAACCGGAATAGCGGCCGACCCCGATCGGTTGAGCACCTCGCGCAGAGACGCAGAGCCGCCGCACATTGGGGTCACACATTGGGGTCAGGTCTTCACACATTGGGGTCAGGTCTTTACCTTATAGTCCAACACAGCTACCGTGCGTCATGGCACGGCCGTTGCGCGTCGAATTCCCGGGAGCGCTGTATCACCTGACGGCGCGGGGAAATGCGCGGCAAGTGATCTTTGAGGACGATGCGGACCGACGGCGGTTCCTGCGTCTGTTGGGCCGGGAGGTGGAGCAGCAGGGGTGGCGCTGCTACGCCTATTGCCTGATGGACAACCATTACCACCTGGTGATCGAGACGCCCGAGGCCAACCTGGTGGCCGGGATGCGGCGGCTGAACGGGGCGTACACCCAGGGGTTTAACCGCCGCCACCGACGGGTTGGGCACCTCTTTCAGGGGCGGTACAAGTCCATCGTGGTGGAGCGGGATGCCTACCTAAAGGAGCTGTGCCGTTACGTCGTGCTCAACCCGGTGCGCGCCGGCCTGGTGGAGGCAGTGCATCAGTGGCGCTGGAGCAGCTACACCGAGACCGCACGAGCGATCCACCGGCCAGCGTGGCTCCATGTCGAGGAGGTATGGAGCCTCTTCGGCGGCGACGAGAAGCAGGCCCGGGCGACCTATCGGCGCTTTGTCCGGCAGGGAACCAAGAGCCCGTCGCCGTGGCAGGAAATCCGGGGGCAGGTGTGGCTCGGGGGGAAGGCGTTTCTTGTACGGATGGAGGAGCTGGCGAAGGGGCTCCCCATGGACGGCATTTCCCGGGCCCAGCGCCGTCCAACACGCCCTACGCCGGAAGAAGTGCTCGACACAGTGGCCAAGAGCTATGGCCTGGCTCCGAGTGCCGTCCTGGATCGATCACACCAGCCCGCCTTTCGGGCGGCGGTCTACCTCCTGCGACGGGTGTGCAATCTCCCCCTGAAGGGGGTGGCCACCCGCGCCGGTGTCTCTACCCCGCGGATCTCGCAAATTCAACGTCAGGTGGAGCAGCAACCCCCGGATCGTGTGCTTGGGATCCTGTTGCGGAAGTACGCTATAAAGTAAAGAACTGACCCCATGTCCCGGGGCTCTCCCCCTTCGTGGTCTTCGTGACCGCGCGGCCTTCCCCCCGCCCCTTTTCCCAACCTGCTGTTGCCGCCACACTACCCCCTTCTCCGGCCCGCCGGCCGAAGATGGGGGTATCCCGATGCTGTCCAGCTCCGAAATCCGCCGCCGCTTCCTCGATTTCTTCGCCGAGAACGGCCACACGGTGGTCGCGTCGTCGTCCCTGGTGCCGGGAGACGACCCGACCCTGCTGTTTACCAACGCCGGGATGGTCCAGTTCAAGTCGGTCTTTCTCGGTGAGGAGCAACGCGACTACCACCGCGCCTGCTCGTCACAGAAGTGCGTGCGCGCCGGCGGCAAGCACAACGATCTGGAGAACGTCGGGGTGACCGCGCGCCACCACACCTTCTTCGAGATGCTCGGCAACTTCTCCTTCGGCGACTACTTCAAGCACGAGGCGATCGCCTACGCCTGGGAACTCCTCACCGACCCCGCGACCGGCTTCGGCCTCGACCCGGCACGCCTCTGGGTGACGGTCTTCGAGGAGGACGACGAGGCGGCACGGATCTGGCTCGACGAGGTGGGGGTGGACCCGGCGCGCTTCTCGCGCATCGGCGCCAAGGACAATTTCTGGTCGATGGGGGAGCTCGGCCCGTGCGGCCCGTGCTCGGAGATCTTCTTCGACCACGGCCCCGAGGTGGCGGGCGGCCCGCCGGGGAGCCCGGAGGCGGAGGGCGACCGGTTCACGGAGATCTGGAACCTGGTCTTCATGCAGTACAACCGGGAGACGGACGGCTCGCTCACCCCTCTGCCGCGCCCCTCGGTGGACACGGGGATGGGGCTGGAGCGGATGGCGGCGGTCCTCCAGGGGGTCCACGACAACTACGACACCGACTGCTTCACCCCCCTGATCGCGGCGGTGCGGGCGCTCGCCCCTACCCCGGAGGCGGAGGGTGCCCGGGTGAGCGAGCGGGTGGTGGCCGACCACCTGCGCTCGGTCGCCTTCCTCCTCGCCGACGGGGTGGTGCCGACGAACGACGGCCGCGGCTATGTCCTGCGCCGGATCCTCCGGCGTGCCGCGCGTCACGGGCGGCTCCTCGGCTTTACCCGCCCCTTCCTCGCCGAGCTGCTGCCCGCCCTGATCGGGCAGATGGGCGACGCCTACCCGGAGCTCGCCGCCCGCCGCGGGCAGATCGTCCGGACGATGGAGCGTGAGGAGTCGCGCTTCCTCGCCACCCTCGACCACGGCCTGGCGCTCCTCTCCGGCGCCCTCGCCGACCTCCCCGCCGGGGAGCCGCTCCCCGGCGAGGTCGCCTTCCGCCTCTACGACACCTACGGCTTCCCCCTCGACCTGACCCGCGACGTCTGTGCCGAGCAGGCGCGAGCGGTGGACGAGGCGGGCTTCGCGCAGGCGATGGAGGCGCAGCGCATCCGCGCCCGCGCCTCGTGGAAGGGGGGGGCGGAGCGCGAAGCGCAGGTGGTCTACCGCAGGCTCCTCGACGAGGTGGGCGAGAGCCGCTTCACCGGCTACGTGAAGATCGACGGGGAGGGCACACTCCTCGCCCTGGTGCGCGATGGCGCCCGGGTGGAGAGGGTGAAGGCGGGCGACGAGGTGGAGCTGATCCTCGATGCCACCCCCTTCTATGCCGAGTCCGGCGGCCAGGCGGGCGACCGCGGCCGGCTGGTGGCCGACGGCGTCGAGGTCGAGGTGGCGGACACGAAGGCGCCCATCCCCGGCCTCATCTGCCACCGGGGCACGGTCCGCCGCGGCGAGCTTGCCGCCGGTGCGCGGCTCACCTGCGTTGTCGACCCCGAGGCGCGCGCCGCCACCGCCCGCAACCACACCGGCACCCACCTGCTGCAGGCCGCCCTGCGCGAGGTCCTTGGCGACCACGTGCGCCAGGCCGGCTCCCTGGTGGCGCCGGACCGCCTGCGCTTCGACCTGCACCACTTCGCCCCCATCGACGAGGGACAGCTCATGGAGGTGGAGCGGCGGGTGAACGAGGAGATCTGGCGCCACGAGCCGGTGATCACCCGCCAGGAGGCCCTGGAGGAGGCGGTCGCCTCCGGTGCGATGGCCCTGTTCGGCGAGCGGTACGGCGACACGGTGCGGGTGGTCTCGGTGGGCGACTTCTCCAAGGAGCTGTGCGGCGGGACCCACGTGGCCAACAGCGCCGACATCGGCCTGCTGGTGATCGAGCGCGAGGCGGGGATCGCCGCCGGGGTCCGGCGGATCGAGGCGTCCACCGGTGCAGCCGCCCTCACCTACCTGCGCCACCAGGGAGAGCGGCTGGCGCAGGCGGCAGCGGTGCTCAAGACGGACCCGGAGCTGCTCACCGAGCGGGTCAGCCGCGTGGCCGAGCGCGAACGCGAACTCACCCGCGAGGTGGAGCAGCTCAAGCGCAGGCTCGCCGAGCAGGAGGCGAGCCAGGGGGAGGTGGAGGAGGTGAACGGGGTGGCGGTGGTGGTGCGCGACCTCGGCGAGGGCGACGCCGACTCCCTGCGCCGACTCGCCGACTCCCTGCGCGCCCAGGGGAGCCCCTTCGTGGCCCTGCTGGCCGCCCGCCACAAGGGCAAGCCGCTGCTCCTGTGCGCGGTAGACCGGAGCGTCACCGACCGGATCCAGGCGGGCGACGTGGTCAAGCAGGTGGGGCGTCACATCGGCGGCGGCGGCGGTGGCCGCCCCGACCTCGCCCAGGCGGGCGGCAAGCGGGTCGAGGGAATCGCGGCGGCGCTGGAGGCGGGCATGGCGCTATTCCGGGAAAAGCTGGCGGGATAAATACCTCGCGCAGAGACGCGGAGGCGCAGAGGGGGAGCGGGTCGGAGAGGATGGCGTCGCCCGCGTGGAAACCTAGGCGCGGTCTGGCCCGGAAGGCAGGGACAATACCAACACCGACGTCCGTGTTCTCCCGCGGAGTGCGCCCTCCTCCTGCCAGGTGGCGGCGTAGTTCGTGAGCAACCCTCGCCACCCGGCTTCCAGGGCGGATCCCCTTTGCGTCTCTGAAGATCAGCGGAAACAAGAGGGGTTACCAGACCGTAGGGTCGGCTTCAGCCGACCGACGCCGTACCTGAAGACGCCTCCCCCTTGCGCCTTTGCACCTTTGCGTTGAAATCCCTTCCAGTCGCCATGGCCCTCCCATGCCACGGCCGGAGACACCCGCCCCTTCGTGGTCTTCGTGGTTTTGTCCGGAAAACAGTATGAAACCGACGATTACGGTCCCTCCGCCCTTGCGGTCCCTACCCCAACTGCGTGCTAATGTTGACTTTATGGCTACGCCCGAGGGGGGCGATGCTTCATTCGATAGATGGAGGCAGCGATGTTCGAGACGATGCGCAAGATGATGCTCGTGGGGCTCGGCGTGCAGGAGAAGGCGCGCGAGATGTTGGATGAGATGGTGGAGAAAGGGACGATCAGCCGCGAGGAGGGCGACACCATGCTCAACAAGCTGATGGGCCAGGCGGAGGCGAACGTGAATACGATGGAGGAGAAGATGAAGGAGATCGTCGCCTCCATCCTCTCCACCATGGACCTCCCCACCAAGGGCGACGTGGAGGAGCTGCGCGACCAGGTGGCCCTGCTGCAGAAGTCGATCGACAAGCTCCAGGGGGGCGGGAGCTGAACCGCCACGACACCACCGGCGACGGCCGCAGGGACGGAGGGGCACGGAGGGGTGGAGGCGCGGCGATATGGTGATTCGCCTGCCCTTCAACCAGCCACGCCTCCGCCAGCTCCGGCGGCTGCGCACCATCATCGGGGTCTTCGGCAAGTACGGCTTCGGGGAGTTCATCCATAGCCTCAACCTTGAGGGGTTGACCTCCTTCGCCCGCCGGCTGCGCCACTTCGGCCGGGTGCAGCCAAAGGGGGAGGTACGGCGGCTGAGCGGCCCCCGGCGGCTACGCCGCGCCATCGAGGAGCTCGGCCCCGCCTTCATCAAGTTCGGCCAGATCCTCTCCACCCGCCCCGACCTGGTCCCCGACGCCTACGCCCGCGAGCTCGCCCGTCTCCAGGACCGCCTGCCGCCCTTCGACAGCGCGGCGGCGCGCGAGGTGATCACCGAGGAGCTCGGCCAGCCGGTGGAGGAGCTCTTCGCCACCTTTGTCGACCCACCCCTGGCCGCCGCCTCCATCGCCCAGGTCCACGCCGCCGAGCTCACCGACGGCACCCAGGTGGTGGTGAAGGTGCAGCGACCGGAGATCGAGTCGCTGGTGGAGACCGACGTCCACATCCTCCTGCGTCTCGCCGCCCTGGCCCAGCGCTCCATGCCCGAGGCGCGCCAGCTCGACCTGGTCGGCCTCATCCACCAGTTCGCCCGCACCATCCGCCAGGAGATGGACTTCTCCCTGGAGGCGGCGAACGCCGAGCGGATGGCGGCGAACTTCAAGGAGCAGCCGCAGGTGGTGGTGCCGAAGATCCACTGGGACTACACCAGCCGCCGGGTCCTGGTGATGGAGCGGATCTCGGGGATCCGCATCACCGACTTCGAACGGTACGACTTGGTCGGGGCAAATCGCACGCGGGTGGCGCGCACCTGCGCCGACGCCTACCTGAAGATGCTCCTCGAAGACGGCTGTTTTCACGCCGACCCCCACCCGGGGAACATCATGGTCCTGGAGGGCGACCGGGTCGCCTTCCTCGACTTCGGCCAGTGGGGCAACGTCGGCAGCGACAAGGAGGTGCAGGAGTTTTTCGACGCCTTCATCGCCTTCATCAATCGCGACTTCGACCGCCTGGTGGACTACTTCATCCGCCGCGGCACGACCGGCGGCGAGAGTCCACCTCCCGGCTTTCGCGATCGCTTCCGCCGCGAGCTGCAGGATTTCCTGGAGCCGTACTACGGCCGCACCCTGAAACAGATCAACGCCGGCGACTACATCAACCGGGTCCTGCGCCTGGCCATGGAGCTCAACCTGCGGGTGCCGTCCGAGCTCTACCTGATCAACAAGGTGCTGCTGAGCCTGGAGGGGCTGGTGCGCCAACTCGACCCCTCCTTCGACCTCATCGAGGTGGCCAAGCCGTACGCCATGCGCCGCCTCGCCCACAGCCGTGGGCCTGCGGGGTGGGCGGAGGCGGCGCGCGCCTGCTCCGGCGACTACCTCGACGCCTTCCGCGACCTGCCGGTACAGGCACGGACCATCCTGCAAAAAATGGTCGACGACCAGATGCACGCCGACATCTCGATCTCCAACCTGGAGGGATTCACCCACCACCTCGACCGGGCGAGCAACCGCCTCGCCTTCGCCCTGATCACCGCCTCGGTGGTGGTCGGGTCGTCGCTCTTGGTGCGCGCGAGCACCGCCGGCGAAGGGGGCATCTCCACCTTCGGCGTGGTCGGGTTCACCCTCGCCGGTGCCTTCGGCCTCTGGCTCCTCATCTCGATCGTCAAGGGGGGCAAGCTGTGAGGGTGATGGGGCTCGACGTGGGTGAGCGCAGGATCGGCGTCGCCCTCTCCGACCCCCTCGGCAGCTTCGCCCAGCCGCACACCACGGTGGTGGTGGAGGGGCGCAAGACCGACATCCCCAAGCTCGCCGCCATCGCCCGCGACTACGAGGTGGAGGCACTGGTGGTGGGGCTGCCGCTGCACATGCACGGCGAGGAGGGGGAGGCGGCAAAGCGGGCGCGGCGCATCGGCAACGCCCTCGGCGCCAAACTCGGCCTCGACGTGGCCTACTGGGACGAGCGGCTCACCACCGTCCAGGCGGAGCGGGTCCTGGTCGAGGGCGGGGTCCACCGCAAGCAGCGCAAGGGGGTGATCGACCAGGTGGCCGCGGTCCTCATCCTCCAGGCCTACCTCGACAGCCGTGACACCGGCGGTGACGAGGCGTTCGACCCCTTCGACGACGACTACGATCCCTACGACGGCGACGACAACGAGGGGTAGCCTGTGGTCCACTATCGACTCGGGTGCAGCTCCAAGTGCGGGAACACGGAGGTCAAGCACACCCACGAGATCCGGGATCCGATCCGGCACATCGACGACGCCCACCTCAAGGAGCTCCTCACGGGGAGGCTGCCCGGCGAGATCTTCTCCACTGAGATCGCGGACCCATTACCCCAATAATCAGCATGAAGGTGTCTCACCGGAAGGCGCTCCTCGTCGTGGCGGTGGGTGTGGCGGCCGTCGCGACGGTCGCCGCCCTCTCCTACCTCCGGCTCACCCACTGGGCGGCGACGGAGCTGGGGCTCCCGGACGATGGCATCGTGGTGGTCGTCAAACCGGGTACCCCCCTGCACCAAGTCGCCGCCCGGCTCACCGGGCGCGGGGTCCTCGACCGCGCCGACCGCTTCGTCCGCCTCGCCCGCCTGCGCGGTGCGGCCGGCCGGATCCAGGCGGGGGAGTACCGCCTCACCCCACCGCTCACCCCGGAGGGGCTGCTGGCACTGCTCGTCGCCGGCCGCGTCTGGCGCCACACCCTCACCATTCCGGAGGGGCTGACGGTGGCGGAGATCGCCGCCCGGGTGGAGGCGGCGGGGATCGGCAGCGGTGCCGACTTCCTCGCCGCCTGCAACGACCCGACCCTGCGGACCGCCGTACCGGCCAACGCCGACTCCATTGAGGGCTACCTGCTACCCCAGACCTACCAGTGGCAACGGCCCACCACGCCGGCGGCACTCGCCCGGCGGATGGTGGCCGCCATGGCCCAGGCATGGACCCCGGAGCGGGCGGCGGCGGCCGCCGCCCTCGGCCTCAACCGCCACCAGACCCTTACCCTCGCCTCGATCGTCGAGAGGGAGACCGGGCGGCCCGAGGAGCGGCCGATCATCGCCGCCGTCTTTCTCAACCGCCTGCGGCGCCACATGCGCCTCCAGTCCGACCCGACGGTGATCTACGGGATCACCCGGTTCAACGGCAACCTCACCCGCGCCGACCTGGAGCGCGACAGCCCGTACAACAGCTACACCCGCTCCGGTCTCCCCCCCACCCCCATCTGCAACCCCGGGGTCGCGGCGATCGACGCGGTCCTTCACCCGGCGACCACCGACGCCCTCTACTTCGTCGCCCGCGGCGACTCCACCCACGTCTTCTCCGCGACCCTCGCCGAGCACGAACGGATGGTAGACCGCTACCAGCGCCACCGGCGCGAGCCGGCTAAGAGGTAGACCCGCCGGGGGCCGATACCGGCCCGGTTGGGAAGGCTCGCGCCGGGGCGCCGAGACCCGCAGGTCCGATTCCGCTCCACGGGAGGCTCAGGCAGCAGTAAAGAACTGGGCTCACCTCCCATCCCGTTGCACCGCCGCTGACGCCCGCCCCCCGGCCCCCCACACCCCTCTGCGTCTCCCGCCTCTCCGCGTCTCTGCGTGAAGAATCCCACTCCCCACGCCCCCCCGGCCACCACCGTCGCCACCATCCCCCCGCCCCCCGCCCAACCTCCCCCTTTCTACTTTCTACAAAGAGACATCTGGAGCCGACGACCCCCCCAACCCCTTGCCTTCCTGGACGGTTTGCGGCACGGATGGAGGCACCATGCTCACCGTTGATGAGATCGTTGCACGCGTCCTCGCGTACAACCCGGAGGCCGACCTCGACCTCCTGGCGCGTGCCTACCGCTTCGCCGAGGTGGCGCACATCGATCAGCGACGCCGGTCCGGCGAGCCGTACTTCACCCACCCGCTAGCGGTGGTGGAAACCCTCCTCGGCCTGGAGCTCGATATCCCCACCCTGTGCGCGGCGCTGCTGCACGACACGGTGGAGGACACCCCCACGTCGCTCAACGAGCTGGCCCACGCCTTCGGCGAGGAGGTGACCACCCTGGTGGACGGGGTCACCAAGGTGGAGCTGCTGGCCGAGGCGACACCGTCGGAACGGCGGGCGAGCAACCTGAGGAAGATCGTCGAGGCGATGGTGGGGGATCTGCGGGTCGCCCTGATCAAGGTGGCGGACCGGCTGCACAACATGCGCACCCTGGGGGTGATGCGGCCGGAGAAGCAGGCACGCATCGCCGCGGAGACGCGCGACATCTATCTGCCGATCGCCATGGGGCTCGGCCTCGGGTCGATCTACCCGGAGCTGGCGGAGCTGAGCTACGCGATCCTCCACCAGGAGGAGTACGACGAGATCCGCGCCTGCTTCGACTACGCCCATGAGCGGGTGCGGGAGCGAGGCGAAAGCTTTGTTGCCGAGCTCAAGGAAAAACTGGCACCACGTTTCCCCGAGACCCGCATCGACTACCGCCCGTGCCTCGCCCACGAGGTGGCACGTATCCATCGCACCCTCGGTGAGCCGATCGAGCGGGTCGCTCACATCCTCCGAGTCACCGTCGCCCCTCCCCACGACGACGACTGCTACCCGGTCCTCGGCCTCGTCCACGCCCTGCGGCATCCGGTCCTCGGCCGCTTCAAGGACTACATTGCCACCCCGCGCTCGAACCACTACCGGGCGCTGCACACCCGGTTGCGGGGGATCCGTGGTTGTACCATCCGAGTCCGGATCCTCTCCGAGTCGATGGACCAGGTGGCGCAGCGGGGGGTCACCTGCCGGTGGAGCTACAAGCGGGGTGCCGACGAGCGGCCTGCGGACTTCGCCCGCCGCATGCACTGGCTCCATGAGCTGCAGGAGGCGCAGATGGCGACCCTCACCTCTGACGAGTTCCTGGAGATGGCCCGTGACACACTCGCCGCCGACCGCATCCACCCGGTCACCCCGCGCGGTGACGTCCTCAACCTGCCGCGCGGCGCCACCCTCCTCGACTTTGCCTGCGCCATCCACACCGACCTCGCCTACCACTGCGCCGGTGGTCGGGTCGATGGCAGGCGGGTCGGGCGAGACCACATCCTCGCCACCGGTGATCTGGTCGAGGTCCTCACGGACGAGCAGGTCACGCCGGCACCGAGCTGGCTCACCCACGTCCGCACCCCCCACGCACGCCGGCTCCTGCGCGAACAGCTACGGGCGCGAAAGCGGGAGCGGACGATCGCCATCGGCAGCGATCGTCTCCGCTCCGCCCTCGGCATGCACGACGCGACCGGGAAAGATCTTGCGGCCCACCCCGAGGCACAGGCGGCAGCCCGCCGCCTGGGAATCGCCAACGTCGAGACCCTCTTGGCGCGCCTCGGTTCGGGTCGCCTGTCGATAAAGCGCCTGATCGCCGCCATCGGCGAGGAGGTGGCCGGTGAGGGGGCGCCACCGGCGTGCATCCTCCTCGGCGAGGCGAACAGCCGCCTCTACCACCTCGCCCACTGTTGTAGGCCCTTGGCCGGTGACGACGTCATCGCCTTCTTGAGCCAGCGTGACGGGATCATTGTCCACCGTCGTGCCTGCCACCACGCGGTGCGCCGCGCCGTCGACGTAGAGGAGGTGGTGCCGGTGCAATGGCAGTCCGAGACCGCCCTCGGCGGCCGGGTGGGGGTGGTGGTGGAGATGCGCAATGAGCCCGGCGCCCTGGCCGCCGTCTGCGGCCGGATCGGCGAATACGGCGGCAACATCCTGCGCTCCCGCACCCTCGGGGTCGGCCGCCGCTTCGGCTCCGCCCACTTCGACATCGAGGTGCGCAACCTCAACCACCTCCACCACCTCCTCGACGCCCTGCGCACGGAGACGGTGGTGGTCTCGGCCGAGCGGGTGTGAAGGGGGGGGTGGGGGATGGGGGGTGAGGGGTGGGGGAACAGACGGCACCGTGGGCCGGCCATGGTGATGGGGGCGTTGCCACGTCCCGAAAGATGGTTCCGCCGGCCGCAGGCCGGCACCGCCCCCCACCCCCCACCCCTCACTCCCCATCCCCTCTTGCTCCTTCTCTCCCTTCTCCTCACCGCTCCGGCAGCCGCTGCGTCGCCGCGCCTTGTCCCCATCCCGGTGCGCAACGAGATGCCGATGTCGACGGCCTTCCTCCAGTTTCCGCCGCGCGATGCCCGCGGCCTGGCCGCCGGGGGGTGGTCCGCCACCACCACCCTCTCCATGGCGAACATGATCATGAACGAGTCGCAGGACGGGGTGTCGATGCGCATGGACATGGAGTCGGAGACGGCGCGCATGGAGCTCGCCTACGGCGCCGGCGACCGCGCCACCGTACGCGCCACCCTCGGCTACCGGTGGCACACGGGCGGGGTGCTCGACGGCTTCATCTCCTCGGCCGAGGGGCGCCTCGGCCTGCCGACCCCGTGGTCACGGCGCCACACCGACCGCGGCGAGACCGACTGGTCGATCCGCGAGGGGGGCGAGACCACCTTCGACACCCCCGACCCCGCCAGCGGCCTCACCGACCTCGCCACCGAGGTGGCGTGGCGGCTCACCAACGGCTCCGGCCGGCGGCCGGCCACCGCCCTCCGCCTCGGGATCAAGCTGCCCACCGCCCCGACCCGCGACGGCCTCGGCAGCGGCGGCGTCGATTGGGGGGTGGGGGGGCTCGCCACCTGGACCTCGGGACGGTGGGCGACCCACCTCAACGCCGCCGCCGTCTGGCCGACCCGCCACCACGGGCTGAGTGGGACGGCGTTTGCCTCCACCTCGCCCTTTGCCACGGCCGGTGCCACCGAGGTGGTGGGGATCGGCCGCCGCTGGGAGGCGAGCGTCGGCCTGGCATGGCGGGAGACGCCGTACCACCAGCAGATCGACTCGATCCTGGAGGCGACCTCCCTGGAGGTCGCCCTCGGGGTGCGTTGGCGCGGAGAACAATCCACCCTCTTCTTCGCCCTCACCGAGAACCTCCTCGACAAGGCGTCGCCCGACCTGGGGCTGCTCTTCGGCATGGAGGTGGGACGGTGGTGACGGGGTGTGGCCGGGCGCGAGCATGGCCCCGGGGCACCGGGTGGTAGGAGGGGGCCATGCCCCCGATGGGGAGGGCACCGCGCAGTGGATGAGGGTGAGATCGCGGGCATGGCCCGCTCCTACCGGACCGCTCCTTGCCGAGGACGCGACCCAACCTGGGGCCGGATCCGCGCCCCCCCACCTACGGCAGGACGAACTGGCCGCTCAGGGGAATGAAGGGGTAGAGGGTGTCCGGCTCCGGGTCGTCGAGCGGCTCGATGGAGATGAGGAGCTGATCGCCGGTCGCGAGCGCGGTCGTGGCCAGGGCGCCGAAGGGGCTGGGGATGGTCGCCACCCGGCCGGCGGCGTCGACGTTGAAGCGGCCGAGGGAGGCGCGGCTGCCCTGACCATTCTGGAGCCACAGCTCGTAGGTGAAGGCGGCGCCGGTGTCGGCGAGCCGCGGCAGGCCGAGGGAGGAGAGCTCCACCGTGCCGGTGGGGACGCCGGTGTCGTCCACCGGGATACGGATCGAGCCCCCCGCACCACCGAGGGTGGCGGGAAAGACGAGGGTGACCACGGTGGTGGGATCGGTGCGGTCGAGCGCCCCCACCAAGAGCGGCGCGACCCCGCTCGCACCGCCTGGGATGACGTCGGTGTCGCTGCCTTCCTCCACCGACAGCCAGATGGCGTCGTAGTCACCGAGGTCCACGGGGAGGGCGGCGGAGAGCGCCGCCTCATTGCTCTCGATCGGTCCGAAGAGGGCAACCTGCCCCTGGCTGCCGGGGACGAGCTGGGCGGTGGTGGCGGGCAGGGCGGTGAAGGCGAGAGAGGTGGTGAGCTCGGTGTTGAAGCGGCCGAAGGAGATAAAGGTCGCGAGCGAGGAGATCCCCGAGAGCTGGTCCACCACCCAGAGCTGGTAGCGGCCGTCGTTGCCCAGGGGCGGGAGCTGACCGAGGGTGAGGCGCAGCTCGTCGTTCGCGGTGCCGCCGCCGGAGGAGACGATCTGTGCGGTGACCGACGGCGCCCCGGTGGCGATCGTCCCCCCCGGGGTGAGCGCCACGGTGATCGCCGGCCCCGAGTCCCCGCCGCTGCTGCCGCAGGCGGTGGCCATGCAAAGGAGGAGGAGGGCGGCGGCGAGGTGGGTGAGGTGTCGGTTCATGGTGGCGGGAGCGTAGCGGCGTGGGCGACGTCGCCGCCACCCCCGCCCGCCCCCTCCTGGAGCAGCAGCCAGTAGAGGCTGCCTTCGTGGTGGAGGTGGCCGGCGGCGACCGCGGCGCGGGCACCGCTGCCCCAGAAGAGGTCGACCCGGCCGGGGCCGCGGATGGCGCCGCCGGTGTCCTGGTTGAGGGCGAAGCGGGCGAGCGGCCGCCAGCCGGCGACCGCGGTGCCGTCGTCGGTGAGCACCGGTTTGTCGGTGGTGACGAAGCAGAGCCCCCCCTTGGGGAAGAGGGCGGGGTCGGTGGCGATGGAGCGGCCCGCGGTGATCGGCACGCCGAGGTTGCCGAAGGGGCCATCGTCGGCGAGGCGGAAAAAGACGTAGGAGGGGTTGGCGGCGAACAGCTCTCCGGCGCGCTTCGGGTGGTCCCGGAGCCACTGCTTCACCCGCTGCATGGAGATCGACTCGGCGTCGAGCTCGCCCGCCTCGATGAGGATCTTGCCGATCGACCGGTACGGCCGGCCGTTGGCGCCGGCGTAGTTGAGGTGGCGGGTGGTTCCGTCCGGCAGCACCAGCCTCCCCGACCCCTCGATCTGGAGAAAGAAGGCGTCCACCGGATCGCGCAGCCAGCAGACCTCCAGGCCGCGCCCGGCCAGCGCGCCGGACTCGATCGCCGCCCGGTCGTGGTACGGCACCAGGCGGCGGCCGGCGAGACGGCCGTGGAGGGTACGGCCGCGGTAGTCGTCGCGGAAGCGGCCGAGGTCGACGGAGATCAGGTCGTCCGGCGGCCGGTAGAGGGGGACCGGGTAGTCGGTGGTGCGGACGAGGCTGCCCGCCACCTCCGGCTCGTAGTAGGCGGTGAAGACGACCCGGCCACGGCCGTCGGTGCCGGCGGCACGATAGAGGTCGAAGCGCGCCTTGAGCGCACGGGTGAGATCGGCGCCCGAGAGGGGACCGGCCACCAGCTCGCGGAAGGCGGCGACGGTGGCGGTGAGGCGGCGGGCGGGGAGCAGCTCCCCCCCCCACACCACCGTCGCGTCGGCAGAGAGGCGGCGCAGGTAGGCGAGCGACCGGTCGCAGGCAGTGAGGAGGGAGCGGCGGTCGAGGTCGTCGGCGAGACGCGGCCAGGCGGTGGGCGCCACCCGCACCAGAGGCGGCGGTGGTGCCACCGCGCCCCGGTGGCAGGCGGGAAGGAGGGCGAGGAGAAGGGCGGTGGCGCAGAGCGCCACATAGGGTGATCGGCAGGCGGCCATGGGACGAGAGGATAACCATCCCGGCGCGCTCGCCTACTCCCCGACATCCCCCTACGCTTCCCGGGTTGCGGTTCACCGCTCGAGGGTTGCCCTACGGGGCCGCGAGGCAGAGGGACTGCCTCCCATGTTGTCACCATTGCTGTGGATCCGAGACCTCTATGAGCGACACCACCGAGTTGATTCCGGCCCTGATCACCCTCCTGGGGGATCCGGACCCGAAGGTCCACGGGCCGGTGCGCCAGCATCTGCTGACCCTGCGCGGTGAAGCCCTCCCCGCCCTGGAGCGGGCGCGGGAAACGAACGGCTGTCCGACAACCCTGGCGCGCATCGATGGGGTCATCGGTTGCATCCGCGCCCTGGAGATCGACAACCGGCTGGAGGCCTTCGCCCGACTACCCGAGGCGAAGATGGACCTGGAGCACGGCTGCGCCCTGCTCGCCTCCATCGCCTACCCGGACCACACCCCCGACGTCCTCGCCGCGGCCCTCGACCGCCTCGCCGTCGGCCTTGGACCCCGCCTCGCCCGCTGCACGAATCTGGCGGAGCGGGTGGAGACCCTCTGTATCCACCTCTTCCAGGACCACCGCCTGCGCGGCGAGGCGGTCGCCGGCGACGACCCCGACGACGGCTTCCTCCACCGGGTGATCGAGCGGCGCAAGGGGCTCCCCATCGCCCTGGCCACGATCACCGTCCTGGTGGGCAGACGGGTGGGGCTACCGATCCACGGGGTGGGGATGCCGTGCCACTACATCGTCAAGGCGGTGGAGGGCGACGAGGAGATCCTCTTCGACCCGTGGGCGGGCGGCACGCCGCTCACCCGTGCCCACTGCATCGGGCTGCTTGGCTCGTGGGGGATCCCCTTCCAGGAGGCCTACCTCGAGATCGACACGGCGCACGCCAC
Source organism: bacterium (assembly GCA_024278555.1). Taxonomy (GTDB): domain Bacteria; phylum CG2-30-53-67; class CG2-30-53-67; order CG2-30-70-394; family CG2-30-70-394; genus CG2-30-70-394. Next base: position 16,150 of record JAJRSX010000204.1, read on the forward strand.
CCTGGCGCGCATGTGCCGCAACCTCATCCGCCCCTACTGGCAGCGCGGTGACCACCAGCACCTTGGCCACGTGGTCCGCTTCCTCCACGGCCTGGAGGAGGGAGGGACGGCCACCCCGTGCCGGTGCGGCAATCGCCAAGCCCCCCCCCACGACCTCACCCGGTAGCCCCATGGCCATCCTCAAGACCGCCAAGATGGGCCACCCGATCCTCCGCGCCACCGCCGAGCCGGTCGGTCCGGACGAGATCCCCGAGCCCGGCTTCCAGCAGCTCCTCGACGACATGGTGGAGACCCTGCGCGACTACGACGGCGCCGGGCTCGCCGCGCCGCAGATTCACGAAGGGGTCCAGGTAGTGGCGATCGAGGTACGCCACAACCGCCGCTACCCGGAAGCGCCCACCATCCCCCTGACCATCCTCATCAACCCGAAGGTGACCCCCCTCACCGACGAGCAGGTCGCCGGCTGGGAGGGGTGCCTCTCGGTCCCGGATCTACGCGGCCTGGTGCCGCGCCACCGGGCGGTCGAGGTCGAGGCCCTGGGACGCAACGGTAAGCCGATCCGCTTCTGTGCCGAGGGCTTCTTCGCCACCGTCGTCCAGCACGAGGTCGACCACCTCCACGGCATCCTCTTCCCCGACCGCATGGATGACCTGCGCACCCTGGCGTTCATCTCCGAATGGGAGCGGTTCTGGCGGACCCCGGCCCCCACCCCCTGCTCTTGAGAAGGGGCGCGGATCTGGCTTCACGCCCCCGGAACATCGGCGTCAGGAGCGTCCTCGGGCACGATCCTCACCGTACGACCTGTACGCCTCCGGTCGCCGGCCGCCCGCACGAGCCAAATCTGACGCACCTGGCACGGTCTACAAATGGGGGCGGGGTGCTCTTTGCAAACGGGGCTTCCCGGCCGCGTCTCTGCGCGGGCCTGTCACGCAGCGTGGGGGATAACCTCGGCCTTGATACGGTCAGCGAGGGTCTCCTCCGCCGAGAGGAGGTCGCAGATTTTTGGGGTCAGGTCTTTCATCGCCACATTTCTTGAAGAAATGTGGCGATGCGTTTCCGTTGTGCGGTATCTTTTGGTCCCAAGTAGTCCGCTGCGCCGGGTCCGCCGGTAGGATCTGCTACACAAGATCAGGAGGCGTGTCATGGGGTGGGGTGCGCATATCTTCAGTGTGGGTTCGAAGATCCGGTGTACGTCTTTTATTTGGACGCTCGCCCTCCTCCTCACCGCCTGTGGCGGCGGGGGTGGAGGTGGCGGGGGTGGCAGTGAGACAACTCAAGACACCACCCCCACCACCGTGGTGGTGAGCGGCTCCATCGCGGCGGTCACCGACAGCAGCGTCACCAGCCAGGCGTTGGCGAGCGACGTGACGGTGGTCGCGGTGGATGAGCGGGGCTGGGTGGCGGACAGCGCAACGACCCGCGGGGACTTCTCCCTGACCGTCCCCACCGGCCACGACTACGTCATCGCCTTCCGCGACGGGGCTGTCACCGGCCCCGACCTCGCCACCCTGGAGGTGGAGACCTCCGGTTCCGGTCGCGCCCTCTTCTCCCTCGCCAGCGGCGCCCCGGATATCGACCTCGGCGCCCTCACCCTCCACCGCCCTAGCCACCGGGCGGTGAGCAGCCGCGCCCTCGCCGATCAACTGCCGGCCGCGGCGACGCAACCGACGGACACGGACGGCGACCTCATCCCCGATGCCATGGATCGGGACGACGACAACGACGGCGTGGCGGACGCCGCCGACTGCGCGCCATTGGATCCCGCGAGGCAGCTCCTCCTCGCCGACGGCTCCACCTGCGTCGCCGATGACAGCGACGATGACAACGATGGCGTGGCGGACACCAGCGACTGTGCGCCATTGGATCCGACACGGCAGATCGTGCTCACCGACGGCACCACGTGCGTCGCCGATGACACGGACGACGACAACGATGGGATCCCGGATTCTCAGGACCCAGCACCCAGAGACCCGGCCGTTGGCCCTCCAACAGCCGTAGGCACGATCGCTGGCAAAGTCTCAACCGCCAGTGGCATCCCGCAACCGGCGGTCCACGTCCGTGCCATCCTGGCATCTAACTCCTCCGTACAGGTAGGCCGGTTTACAGCGGAGGATGGGAGTTACGAAATCAGTGGCCTACCAGCCGGCACATATAGGGTAGTGGTCGAGAACATCGACGGCCGTGGCGGTATTGACCGGGAGAGAATCAGCCCTACCGTGAGCGGCGCAACACCGACATTCCCCGACGAGTATTTCAGTGGTGATGCAGAGAGTGCCAATGACGAGCCCTCGTTGAGTTCCCCAGTCGCGGTGACGGGTAGCACCACAACGCCCAATGTGAACATGGTGCTCAATGACTCCGGCGCCTTCGGAAATCGAACCAATCCGGGCGTGGGAGACTTTGTGCCGATGGCTATCGGTGACACAGTCGGTGGCACCCTCGGTGAGGCTACCGACTTCGTGGACGATTTCGGGCTCGGATATTTTCTCGACTTTTTCGTCTTCTCCGGACGAGCTGGTCAAACGGTCACCATCGACCTCTCCTCCGGTGCCTTCGACACCGTCCTGATCGCCGGCGCACCCGATGGATCGTCCTTCGTCGACGACGATTCCGGATTCGGTACTGACTCCTCCCTTGAGATCACCCTCCCGGAGACCGGCGCCTACTTGATCGTGGTCACCAGCTACGATACCGGCGAAAGAGGGGACTACACCCTCTCGGTCACTGACAGCAGCCCGGAGGTGTTCCCAACCCTGACCCCAGGAGCCTCCGTGTTTGGCTTCTTGTTACCGGGAGATGCGGAGCTCGATGGGTTCTTCACGGATGCCTACAGCTTTGACGGTCTCTTCGGTACCGCGATCACCCTGATGCTGGAGTCCACGGACTTTGACGCGTATCTCATCCTCGTCACCCCAAGCGGAGAGATCGAAGTCAACGACGACGCTCACCTCTTCACCACCAATGCAGAAATCAGTCGCGTGTTGTGGGAGACCGGCACCTACGTTGTCGTGGTCTCCTCTTACAATCCGGGAGAAACCGGGATCTACAGTCTCCTGCTCACCAACCCGTAACCATTCAAGGAGAGACCGATGCTCCACTTCTTCCTGTCGCTGGCGGTGGCGGGCTCCCTCTGGGGCCAGACCCTCGCATGTGCCACCAGCCAGATTGCCCTCACGACCGCCGACCTGATCGATCGCTCCGAACACGTAGTCCTCGCCCGCTGCACGGCGACCAAGTTTGAGTCCAGTGGCTCCGGGCTCCTCGGCAGTACGGCCTACTTCCACTTCGAGGTTGAGGAGGTCATCAAGGGCAACCCGCCCACCACCGGCAATGCTCTGGTGGTGCGACTCGGAGGACAAGGCGAGGCTGGAGCACCGTTCGCACAAGGAGAGCGCGTCATCCTCTTCCTCGGGGTAACCAATGAGGATAGTTACCCGACCCTCTATGGATCCGAGCAGAATGTCTTACGCATTGGAGACCTTGGGGCCTCCTTTCCCCACCCAGCACTACAAGGGAGGGCCGTGGTGAAAGGTGGTGTCTCTGGACTCGATGGAGCCCCGACCGATCCAGCGCAGGCCGTCTCGATGCCACTTGACAAGTTTCTTCGTGCGGCTCGGAAGCAAGCCTCGTCGGAGAAAAGGAGCCAACCATGAGACAAGCGTTACTCGCAACATTCGTAGGGCTGGCACTTACCATTTTATCTCCGAGAGCCAGCGGCTTTGGGCAGTTCAACCCGGAGTCCGATGGACGTGCGTCTCACTGGGCGAACTTGCCGATTCCGGTCATCGTCGATGGCGGTACGCTTTTCGGGCAATCCAACGGCCTCGCCCTCGTGCAGCAAGCCGTCGAAGTGTGGAACACGGTTTCCGGCATTCCTCAGCTCTTTGCTACTCCAACCCTTTCCGCAATCGACTTCAATCTTCCGAACATGACGACTTGGGACGTGACGGACGCCTCCGTTCGCGTCGTGTTTGATGAGGGCGGGACGATTACTTCTTATCTCGGAATGGATCCGACGGGCGGGCTTCTCGGGGTAGGATACGGGTTTCCAGATGAAGTCACAGGAACCGCCGTCGAGGGGGTAATGCTCATCAATGGCCACCCTGCTGCCGCGAACGCCGGCGATCTGGTCGGGACAATCGTTCACGAGTTCGGCCATATCCTCGGCCTCACCCACACACCTGTAGGGTTCGGTGGGCTCGAGCCGCTGCCCAACGCGGCACGCCCAACGATGTACCCCTTCGCGACCGGGTTCGGTTCCACTTTGGAAGCTGACGACGAGGCAGGGATCCGGGCGATCTACGGGAAGTAGAGGCTTCCATGCACACCTAACGGGGCCATAACGGGGCCAGGGCTCCCAAGCTTGGCAGATGGCGTGGCTGTCGCCGGCGAAAGGCATCGCCACGGGGTGTTGCCGACAACCCAGCTCACCGCGGCGACCCACCGCCGACCCCCGGGGGCGTGAAGCTGGCCCCAGGTTGGGTCGGCTCGCGGGCTGGCCCCCCATGGAGGCCCGCCGCGGCGCTACCCGCGTGAAGTTTCAGCCCGAAGTTTCAGTCCCAGCGCACCCACGACCTTGAGGACGGTATCGAAGCCCGGGGTCCGTTCTCCCGAGAGTGCTTTGTAGAGACTCTCGCGCGACAGACCGGCATCGCGTGCGACCTGGGTCATGCCCTTTGCGCGTGCAAGATCTCCGAGTGCCTTGGCGATAAAGGCCGCATCGCCATCAGCCTCTTCGAGGCACGCCTCCAAATATGCCGCCATCTCCTCCGGTGTTCGAAGATGTTCGGCGACATCGTAACGACTCGTAACTGTTTTGGTCATAGCCAACTCCTATAAGTTTTGCGCCAGACGTAGGGCAGTCTTGACGTCTCTCGGCTGGCTACTCTTATCACCACCCGCCAAGAGCACGATCACTGCACGTCCTTGCTTCTTGAAATAGACCCGGTACCCGGGGCCGTAGGCAATCCGCAGCTCAGAAACCCCTTCACCCACCGGCTTCACATCTCCCGGATTTCCCATAGCCAGACGCTCGATCCTAACCTGTACCCGCGCCCTGGCTCGAAGGTCGCGGAGGCCATCGAGCCACTGGGCGAAGACCGCCGTTTTGCGGATTTCGATCACGCGGCGACTGTAGCCACGCGGCTACACATTGTCAACGTCCCGACACGTCCCGGGGCGTGAAGCTGGCCCGAGGGGGCCGACCCGCAGGGCGCGTCCGGGGACACTCCGAGAACCGCGCCCAGGGAGTCCACCCGGGTCACGGCGCTGAACCCCACGCCCGACCTCCGGGGGCGTGAAGCTGGTTCCAGGTTGGGTCGGCTCGCGGGCCGGGCCGCCAAGGCGTAGCAGCGCCACGTTGAGGCGGAACAACCGAGGACGCGGCCCCACGCCATGGTCCCGGGGGCGTGAAGCTGGCCCGTGAGGGAACCGGCCCCGGGGGGCGCGACCGGAGACGTACGGGTGATACTGCCCGAGGAGTCCACCCAGCTCG
>JAJRSX010000205.1 GCA_024278555.1 bacterium
AGCGGACAGCGGACAGCGGACAGCGGACAGCGGACAGCGGACACAGCGTCGCCTTTCAGCAAGCGAACCGGGGGCCGTGGTGCGACCGCAAGCCCCCCTTTTCTCCACCGACAACACGGCACCCCGACCGCGAGCCCCTCGGTAGGAGGGGGCCATGCCCCCGCCCCGGCCCCAAGGGCCGGCCGCGCCAACGGCGCGGATCGCGGGCATGGCCCGCACCTACCTATATTGAGGCCCTTTTCCGCTCCGGCCTCAGGACGGAAGATCGCACCTCCATCCCAACCGGAGACTCCCATGGCCAAACGTGTGCTCCTGCTCCTCGCCGAGGGCTTCGAGGAGGTCGAGGCGATCACCCCGCTGGATCTGCTGCGCCGCGGCGGCGTCGAGGTGGTCACCGCCGGTCTCGCCGACGGGCCGGTGACCTCGGCCCACGGCCTCACCGTCGTCCCCGACAGCCACCTCGACGCGCTAGCAAACGAGCGGTTTGACATGCTCCTCCTGCCGGGTGGCGCCCCCGGCTACCTGAACCTGGCGGCGGATGAGCGGGTCCGCGCTCGGGTCCGCGCCCAGCTCGAGGTCAAGCGGCCGGTGGCGGCGATCTGCGGCGCCCCCTACGTCCTCGAAGAGGCGGGGGTCCTCGCCGGCCACCGGGTGACCGCCTACCCGTCGGTGGGCGAACGGCTCACCTCGGCCGGGGCGGTGGTGGACGAGACGGTGGTGAGCGACGGCCTCCTGCGCACCAGCCAGGGGGTCGGCACCGCCATGGCCTTCGCCCTCGCTCTCCTGGAGGAGCTCACCGACCGCGCCACCCGCGATCGGGTCGCCGAGGCGACCCTGGTGGAGCGGTGATCTCCCTCCGCCGCACCGTGGCGATCGTCGCCGCCACCCTCCTCGCCCTGGCGATCTGCGCCCAGAACGCCGGTGCCGGTTGCGGCGACAGCGGGGTGGCGGTGCAGGTCCTCGGCTCCGGCGGGCCGATCGCGGACGACGGCCGTGCCGCCTCCGGCTACCTCGTCTGGCGCGACGGCCGCGCGATCACCCTCGTCGACGCCGGCGGCGGCACCTTCCTCCGCTTCGGCGAGGCAGGGGCCAAGATCACCGATCTCGACGCCATCCTCCTCACCCACCTGCACGCCGACCACACCTCCGACCTCCCGGCGCTGCTCAAGTCGGGCTACTTCACGAAGCGGACGCGCCCCCTGATCGTCGCCGGCCCATCGGCAGGGGGCCCCTACCCCACCGTCGGCGATTTCCTCCACCGCCTCCTCGACCCGCAACGCGGCCCCTTCGCCTACCTGGCCGGCTACCTCGACGGCAGCGACGGCCTCTTCCCCCTCCGACCGGTGGAGGTGGCGCGCGACGCCACCACCCCGGCGACGGTCGTGGAGGGGGACAACCTGCGGGTCACCGCGGTCGGCGTCCACCACGGCCCGGTCCCGGCGCTCGGCTACCTGGTGGAGACGGCGGGGGTGCGCATCGCCTTCTCCGGCGACCAGCGCGGCGACGACCCCGCCTTTGCCCGCCTCATCCACGGCGCCGACCTCCTGGTGATGGACCACGCGATCCCCGAGCAGGCCGGACCGGTGGCCCGCAACCTCCACGCCACCCCGAGCCAGATCGGCCACCTGGCCACCGCGACCCACATCCACCGCCTCCTCCTCTCCCACCTCATGGCGCGCTCCATCGCCCACCTCGACGACAGCCAACGGATCATCCGCCGCGTCTACCCGGGCGAGATGACGGTGGCGGCGGACCTCCAGTGCATCGACCTCCGGCCCGCCGTCCCGACGCCAACCAAAACCCCATGACCGTCACGGCCCCGGTTTTCCAACCCGGAGCCCACCCGTAGAGTAGCCCGATGGACGATCCCGCCGCTCTCCTCCGCTCCGTCACCACCATCGCCGTGGTCGGCTGCTCGCCGAAGGCGGCGCGGCCGAGCCACCAGGTGGCGCGCTACCTCATCGACCACGGCTATCGGGTGGTCCCGGTCAACCCGGGCCAAAGCGAGCTCCTCGGCCTGGTGTGCTACCCGAGCATCGCCGCCATCCCGGCGGAGGTCACGGTGGAGCTGGTGGACATCTTTCGCCGCTCCGATCAGGTGGGGCCGATCGTCGACGAGGCGATCGCCCGCGGCGGGGTACGGGGGATCTGGATGCAGGAGGGGGTGGTGAACGAGGCGGCGGCCACACGGGCACGCGCCGCCGGGATCGCGGTGGTCATGGACCGGTGCACGAAGAAGGTCCACGCCGCCGAGCTGATGGGCCGGTAATGGCGCGGCGCCCCCCGACCGTGGGCGAGCGGCTCCTCGCACCGCTGGCCACCCTCCACCTGTTCGTGCTCGCCGCCCTCTTCGGGGCGATGGTGGCGGTCGGGCCGGTGTTGCCGCCGATCCTCTTTCACCACCTCGGTCTGGAACCCCTGGTGGCGGCGCGCTACATGGGGGTGATCTTCCAGCGCACCACCCCGCTTTTAGCCGGTCTCGCCGCCGCCGCCCTCTGCGCGGAGGTGCTGCGGGTGGCGGCGGGCGAGCGCCCCAGGTGGTGGATCGCGGCGCTCCGCTACGGCGCCACCGCCCTGTGCCTCGGCTGCCTACTCCTCTTTTTGTGGCACTACATCCCAACGATCCAGGCGTACCACGGCCGCGGCCCCGAGGCCCTGGCCGGCAGCGCCTTCCACGCCCTCCACCAGGGGTCACGCCGCTGCCTCTCCATCGCCCTGGCGGCGACGGCGACCGCCCTGGCGATGGTGGGGAGGCGGTAAGAACGGTCAGCTCTCAGCTCTCCGCGGTCAGCGGGACACAACCTTCGGCAACCGCCGATTCAGGCCCGATCTTGAGATCGAGGGGCCTGCCGCGGCCTATGGCCGCGGATCGCGGGTACAACCCGCTCCTACCGTAGGCAGGGGTTTGAATGCCCGGAATGCGGGTGCCGGGTAGGAGGGGGGGCACCCCCGATTTGCGCCGCGTGGAGCGCGGCGCGGCTACAGCTCGTTGATCCGGTCGATGAGCTGGCGCAGGCGGCCGTAGTTGGCGCGGTTGAAGGGGAGGAGCAGGCGGGCAAGGCCGTCGTCGCCCTCCACCTCCTCTTCCGGCAGGGCGGCGGTGAGTCGAATCGTCTTGTCGTCCACGAGGATGTCGGCGAACTCGGTGGCGAGGCGCGCGAGGGCGGCGTCGTCCACCGCGCCGCGGACCCGCAGCATGAGCTGATCGCCGACGAAGCGCTGGGAGTGGTAGCGGCGGTAGAAGCGGTCGACCTCCTCCACCGCCTCGTCCACGTCGTCGGTGACCCGGAAGAGGGCGAGGTCCTCCTCGGAGATCATCCCGTCGGCCAGCAGGGACCCCTCCACGTAATCGAGCCAGCGCCGCCAGTAATCTCCCCCCGGCGCATCGACCATGACGATCGGCAGGGTCTCGCTCTTACCGGTCTGCACCAGGGTGAGGGTCTCGTTGCCCTCGTCGTGGGTGCCGAAGCCGCCGGGGAAGCAGACCACCGCGTCGGTCTCCTTGATGAAGGCGAGCTTGCGGGTGAAAAAATATTTGTAGGAGATGAGCTTCGGGTCGTCGGCGATCACCGGGTTGGCGTTCTGCTCGAACGGCAGGCGGATGTTGACCCCGAAGGAGCGGTCTGGACCGGCGCCGAGATGGCCCGCCTCCATGATCCCGCCGCCGGCGCCGGTGATCACCATGAAGCCGCGGTCGGCGATCGCCTCGGCGAAGCGGTGCGCCTGGCGGTAGGTGGGCTGATCCTGAGCGACCCGCGCCGAGCCGAACAGGGTCACCTTGCGCACCTTGCGGTAGGGGGCAAAGACCTTGGCGGTGTAGCGCATCTCCTTGAGGGCCGCGTTGATCACCTTGAGATCGATGAGCGGCGCCCCGTCGTCGATCAGCTTCAGACCGGTGAGGAGGATGTCGCGGACAAAACCGGCGTGCGGCGTGCCGCCGCGCAGCTCGATCAGCCGGTCGAGGAGCTTGCCCACCTCACCGTTCTGGTTGCGGTAGACGAGGGGGGCGGGAGAGGGAGATGGATCGGCCATGGCAACCGGGAGATGAGGGATGAGGGATGAGGGATGGGGCTCGCTGTGCTCGCAGGGGGTGGGGGATGGGGGGATGGTTGGCCGCTACGCGGCCAGGTGTTTTTTCGTGGAGGCTCTCCATCGTCATCTTTTTCGGCCCGCAGCGCCGTCCGTCGCTCACCCCCCATCCCTCGGCCCCCATCCCCGCGAGCGAAGCGAGCGTGTCACACCTTAAGCCGACCAAGCTCGCTGCGCATCGCGCCGGCGAGCTCTCGCAGGCGGTGCGCCTTGCCCGCCACCTCCTCCACCACCGAGGCGTTGCTGCGCGTCATGCCGTTCATCTGTTGCACCGCCTGGTTGACCGAGCCGATCCCCGTCGCCTGTTCACGGGTGGCATCGGCGATCTGCACGACCGTGCTCGTGACCTCGCGCACCGAGCCGCGAATATTCGCCAGCGACACGCCGGTCTCCATCACCAGGTCGTTGCCGGTGTTGACCCGTGCCACGGTCTCGGTGATCAGCCCCTTGATCTCCTCCGCCGCCTTGGCGGAGCGACGCGCCAGGTTGCGTACCTCGGCGGCGACCACCGCAAAGCCTCTGCCCTGCTCGCCGGCGCGCGCCGCCTCCACCGCCGCGTTGAGCGACAACAGGTTGGTCTGGAAGGCGATCTCGTCGATCACCTCGATGATCTCCTGGATGCGGGTCGACGACTCCTCGATCTCCCCCACCGCCCCCACCGCATCGCAGACGACAACCGCCCCCTCGTCCGCGGAGGCGGCCGCCTCCTCGGCGAGGGTGTTTGCCCGATCGGCGTGGTCGGCGTTCTGCTCGACGGTGGTGGTGACCTCCTCCACCGCCGCGGCGGTCTCTTCCAGGGAGCGCGCCACCTCTTCGATACGGTTCGCGAGGTCACGGTTACTGGCGGCGATCTCCTCGGAAGCCCGGCCGACCTCCTCGCTGCGCACCACCACCTCCGACACCAGGGCGGAGAGCTCGGCGGTGGTGCGGTTGAAAGCATCCTTGATCCGCGCATGGTCGCCCCGATACTCACCGGACATCCGCACCGCAAGATCGCCGTCGGCGAGCCCCTCGAGGGCGGTCACCACCTCGTTCACCGGCTCCAGGGTGGTGTCGAGGGTGGCGTTGAACCCTTCGATCAGCTCCCGGTAGACGCCGTGGAACCGGCCGGCGTCACCCCGACGGCCGAGGTCACCCTCCTGTGCGGCGGCCAGCAGGGTGGCGCTCTCGGCGAGCACCGCGCGCATGGTCGACTGGAGGCGGCCAAAGGCGGTAGCGAGGCGGTCATCGTTATCGTGGACCACCACCGCGTGATCCAGATCACCGCGGGCAGCGGAGTCGGCCCCCGCGGCCATCCCGTTGAGATAGGCGACCATCTCCCGGAAGGCGTCGGCGAGGGTGCCGATCTCGTCCGTCGAACGGTGGCTCACCTCTTGATCGAGGTGGCCGGCGGCGAGCTCCCGGGCGGTGGCTGCCATCCGTCGCAAGGGCAGGATCGTCCCCCGCCGCAGGGCGATCCCCACCACGGCGAGCCCCACCGCCAGGAGGACGATGTTGATCCCGATGGTGCGGCGAAGGGTGGCGACAAAGGCCCCCTCCGCCGCCGCCAGGGAGTAGCCGACCCGCACCGCTCCGAGGACCGTTCCCTCCTCCACGTGGTGACACAGGAGGCAGTCGATCCCCTTGGTGTCGTGGGTGGCACGCCAGGGGCGGATCACCGTAAGGACGAGGCCCGCCTCACCCTCGTGGGTGGTGACGATCTCCTCACCCTGCAGTGCCCGCCGGTCGAGGTCGTCCACCGGCACCTCCCCCTCCAGCCCCTCGTCGAACTCCTTGTCCACCGCCGGGCCGCGCACCACCCGCGCCTCCACCACGTTGTGTTCCGAGGCGAGACGGTGAGTGACGATCTCCCGACTCTCCATGTTGTCGGTGAGCATCATCACATTGATGCTGTCGAAGCAATTGTCTACCAGGGCGAGGGTCTGCTCGGTGGCGGCGGCCAGCAGCCGCGCCCGCTCGCCGTTGGCGCTGTACCAGGTGGAGAGGGAGAAGGTGACGACAAAGACCACCGCCACGAGGACGAGGATCTTCGCCTGCAAAGAGCGGAGGACAGGGCGGCCGGAGGCGGGCAGAAGGATCATGTGAATACAAGTCCGGAAGCGAGGCAGTTCCCCCTCCGTTACGGCAGGAGGTGGCTTGCGGTTGAGCCATAAACCGCCCGATTGGCCGGTATGCCGGCGGCCGCGCTAGACTCCCGGTCCCTCTCCCTGGAGACCCCATGCGACACGACGGCCGCCGCCCCGACCAACTCCGCCCGGTCGAGATCCTCCCCAACTACCTCAACCACCCCACCGGCTCGTGTCTCATCCGCTGGGGCGGGACCCACGTGTTGTGCGCGGCGAGCGTCGAAGAGCGGGTGCCGCGGTGGATGCGCGGCAAGGGCAAGGGCTGGATCACCGCCGAGTATGCCCTGCTCCCCTCCTCCACCCACACCCGCACCCAGCGCGAGGTCAGCCGCGGCAAGGTGGGCGGCCGCACCGCCGAGATCCAGCGGCTCATCGGCCGCTCCCTGCGGGCAGCGGTGGACATGGAGCAGCTCGGCGAGCGCACCATCTTCATCGACTGCGACGTCATCAACGCCGACGGCGGCACCCGCACCGCGTCGATCACCGGCAGCTTCGTCGCCCTGCGCCTCGCCCTCGACAGCCTGGTGGCCCAAGGGGCGCTCCAGCGAGCACCGGTGCACGGTGCCCTGGCGGCGGTGAGCGTCGGGATCGTCGACGGCGAGCCGGTGCTCGACCTCGACTACCCGGAGGACTTCACCGCCGCGGTCGACATGTGCGTGGTGATGACCGACCGCCAGGAGATCGTCGAGGTGCAGGGGACCGCCGAGGAGGCGCCCTTCTCCCGCGCCCAGCTCGACCGCCTCGTCGACCTCGCCCAAGGAGGCATCGAGACGCTCCTGGCCGCGCAGGCGGCCGCCCTCGGCGCCGCCGGAGCGGGGCGATGAACGAGGCGTGGCTGGAGGTGGTGGTCGCCACCTCCAACGACCACAAGGTGCGGGAGATCGCCGATCTCCTGCGCATGGAGTGGATCCACCTGCGGGCCTGGGGCGACTTCGCGCCGCTGCCCGAGGTGGTGGAGGACGGCTCCACCTTCGCCGAGAACGCCCTCATCAAGGCCCACGCCGCCCACGCCCACACCCGCCTGCCCGCCCTGGCGGACGACTCGGGGATCGAGATCGACTGCCTCGGCGGCCGCCCGGGGATCTACTCCGCCCGCTTCGCCGGCGAGGCGGCCACGGACGCGGAGAACAACGCCCACATGGTGCGCCTGCTCGCCGACCACCAGCCGCCCTACACCGCCCGCTACCGCTGCGTCATCGCGGTCACCGGCCTCGACGGCCACAAGGACCACCTCTTCGAGGGGTCCTGCGAGGGGACCCTGATTGTCGAGCCCCGTGGCAACAACGGCTTCGGCTACGACCCGTACTTCATCCCCCAGGGGTTTGACGACACCTTCGCGGAGATGCCCCTGGAGATAAAGCAGGCCCTGTCGCACCGGGGCGCCGCGGTCCACAAGCTGGCCGCCTACCTGAAGCGACTCCGGGGGTAGGGCGCCACGCCGCTGCCCGCCCCTCACCGTCTGGTCCGTCTGGTCCGCCAGCCGCGCGGGATCCGGTGCGCCCACGCACGGCTCCCCGGCAATACGACGCTGATCGGCCAGACACCAGCCTCGTCGCGCTCTACCCGCCGGGCGAGCGCGCCGGATACCGAGTTGGCACGAAGGTTGCTTTGTTCGTTTCGGATCTCCACGCACGACCATGGCCACCCCCCTCCCCCCCCACATCCTCATCGTCGAAGACGACGAGGAGATGCTCGCCTTGATGGAGCGGTTTCTCCGTCGACGCGGCTACCAGACCGCCACCGCCCTGGAGGCAGAGACGGCGATCGCCACCCTCCACGATCACCTCCCCTCCCTGGTGATCGTCGACTACATGCTGCCGGGGCCGATGAGCGGTCTGGAGCTCCTCGACCTGCTCCAGGAGCGCTACCCGGAGATCCCCACCCTCTTCATCTCCGCCTTTGGCAGCCCCGACCTGTGCCGCACGGCGCGCAACGGCGGCGCCACCGACTGCCTGATCAAACCCTTCAACATGGCCACCCTGGTAGAACGGGTGGAGGCCCTCCTGGCACCCTCCGCGGCCACGGACGAACCGGAGGAGGCGGGATAGGAGCCGGCTCCCGCCGGCGAAACAGGCCCCATCTTGAGATCGGTGGGACCAGCGGGGGCTACGACCCCGGATCGCGAGCAAAAGCTTTCTCCTACGTCTCTTCCGTCCATCCCTCCCGCAGCGCGAAGCGCCGCGATCGCGGTCTGCGTAGCAGACCGCGGCTACAGCATCCCGTAGACGACGCTCAGAAAGTCCGCCTCGGTGATGATCCCCAGGAGGTGGCGGCTGTCGTCGGTGACCAGGGCGCACCCCCACTTGCGGGTGATCATCGCCTCGATGATCACCTTGATCGGGGTCTCCGGGCGGAAGGTGAGACGCACCGGAGTCATCACCTCCGAGGCCCTGCGCCCCCCCTCGCCATTCGCCGCCAGTCGCAGGAGGTCACGATGGGTGACCAGCCCGACCACACGACCGTCGTCGTCCACCACCGGCACGTGGCGGATCGACTGCCACGCCATCATCTCCCCGGCACCGTCCACCCCCAGCCCCTCGTGGAGGGTCTGCAGGTTGTCGGTGGTCATCACGTCGGCGGCGGTCATGGCGCTCTCGTCTACCTCCGCTCCTCGCAAAAACCGTGCTCAACAGAACGGCCCGCGACGGCCTACACCTGGGGCGAAACGACCCGTAGAAGCCGCCCCTTGGGACAATCTGGCGGACCTGAGCGGCAGGCTCACGAGGCCACGCTCTCCGCCTTGTCCACCGTCCCCTTGTGCACCACCCGATCCCACGCCACCACCACCGGCGAGGCAATGAAGATCGAGGAATAGGTACCGACCACCACCCCCACCAGGAGGGCGAAGGCGAAGTCGTGGATTACCTCGCCGCCGAGGAAGAAGAGGGCGACCACCACCACGAAGGTGGTGACGGAGGTAAGGATGGTGCGCGACAGGGTCTCGTTCACCGACCGGTTGATCACCGGCACGATCGGCTCCTGCACGTTGGCGAGGTGGTTCTCGCGAATCCGGTCGTAGACCACGATGGTGTCGTTGAGGGAGTAGCCGACAATCGTGAGGACCGCCGCCACCACCGTCAGGTCGACCTCCAGGTGGGTCACCGCGAAGGCCCCGAGGGTGAGCAGGACGTCATGGATGAGGGCGAGGATCGCCCCGACCGCGTATTTGAACTCGAAGCGGATGGTGATGTAGATGACCACCATCCCGAGGGCGTAGACGATCGCCATCACCGCCTTGTGGCGCAGGTCGGAGCCGACCTGCGGCCCCACCTCCTCCTGACGCACCACCTTCAGGCCGCTCTCCTTGAAGCGATCGCCGAGGGCAGCCTTCACCACCTTGATCATGTTCGGGTCGCCCGCCGGCAGGCGGATGAGGATGTCATTGGGGGAGCCGAACTCCTGAATCACCGCGTCGCCATGACCGGCCTTGGAGAGGGCGTCGCGGATCTCCTGGATGGCGACTGGCTGGGTGGTCTTGATCTGGACCACCGTGCCCCCCTTGAAGTCGATCCCCAGGTTGAGGCCGCGCACGGCCATCGCCACGATGCCGATACCGATGAGGATCAGGGAGATGGCCACCCAGAGACGGGCGCGACCGATGAAGTCGATGTGGGTACCACTGGGGATGATCTCAATCATGGCTGACTAGATGGAGAGCGCCTTCACCTCGCGGGAGCCGAGGAAACCGTCGTAGACGGCGCGGGTGCAGAAGATGGCGGTGAACATGGAGGCAATGACGCCGAGCGACAGGGTGACCGCGAACCCCTTCACCGGCCCGGTACCGAACTGGAAGAGGACCAGGGCGGCGATGAGGGTGGTGACGTTGGCGTCGAGGATGGTGGAGAATGCCTTGGCGTACCCCCCCTCCACCGCGCCGTGGGCGCTCTTGCCGAGGCGCAGCTCCTCACGGATCCGTTCGAAGATGATGACGTTGGCATCCACCGCCATGCCGACGGTGAGGATCATCCCGGCGATCCCCGGCAGGGTGAGGGTGGCGCCGAAGGCCGCCAGACCGCCGAGGATCAGGAGCAGATTGAGGGCCAAGGCCAGGTCAGCCACTAGGCCGAAGAGGCGGTAGTAGATGGCCATGAAGATGACCACCAGAATGCCACCGACAACGATGGAGATCTTGCCGGCGGCGATCGAGTCGGCGCCGAGCGACGGACCGACGGTGCGCTCCTCCAGCACCTCCACCCGCGCCGGCAGGGCGCCGGCGCGCAGGACGATCGACAGGTCCTGCGACTCCTCCATGGTGAAGTTGCCGCTGATCTGCGCCCTTCCGCCGCCGATCCGCTCGCGGATGACCGGCGCCGAGTAGACGTTGCCGTCGAGGATGATCGCCATCCGCTTGCCGACATTCTCCGCGGTAAGCTTGGCGAACTTGCGCGCCCCGAGGGTGGAAAACTGCATCGAGACATACGGCTCGTTGTAGCGCTGATCGATGTTCACCTGCGCGTCGGTGAGCAGGTCGCCGGTGAGGACCACCCGCCGCTTCAAGACATACGGCTTGCGGTCAATGATGTGGCCGGTGACCTTGTCCACCACCTTCTCGTAGAGGATCTCATCACCCGGCGGCAGCTTGCCGGCGAGGGCGTCGGCGACCGAGACGCTCTCGTCCACCATCTTGAACTCGAGGACCGCGGTGCGGCCGATCAGCTGCTTGGCCCGCTCCGGGTCGGCCATGCCGGGGAGCTGGATGAGGATCCGCTCCTTGCCCTGACGCTGCAGGGTCGGCTCCGCCACCCCAAGGGCGTCGACCCGGTTGCGGATGATCTCCAGGGCCTGGTCCACCGCCTTGTCCTTGATCCGCGCCGCCTCCTTCATGTCCAGGGAGACCGCGCCGTGGCGGTCGTCGAGGTCGCTGTAGAGCAGCGCCGGGTACTCGCGGGCGATGAACTCCTTGAACTTCTCCCGCTCCCGCGGCGAGGCAAAGGTGATCTCCTGGCGCTGGCCGCTCTGGCGGGCGCCGAGGGTGTAGATCTTGTTCTCCCGCGCCTCCGAGAGGATCTCGTCCACCTGCCGTGAAAGGTGGTTGGTCACCGCCTCGTCCGAGGCGACCCCGAGGAGCAGGTGGACGCCGCCCTGGAGGTCGAGCCCCAGGTGGAGGTTCTTCAGCCTCCCCTGCTCATCCTGCGGCACGAGGTAGTAGAGGGCACCGGCGATGACGGCGACGATAAGGGCGTACTTCCAGTAGAGGACCTTCGGCATGGATCACTCCGTAAGCTTCTGGGCGATGGCGCTGCGATCCACCTTCACGCGCACCGAGTCGGTGATCGCCACCACCAGCGTCTCCCCCTTCACCTCCACGATCTGGCCGTGGAGCCCCCCGGTGGTGACCACCCGGTCACCCTTCGAGAGGGTCTGGAGCATCTCCTTGTGGCTCTTCTGCTGCTTCTGCTGGGGACGGATCAACAGGAAATAGAAGATCACGAACATCAACAGGAGGGGGACCATGGAGACCATGGCCGGTGGGCTTCCCCCTCCAGCGGGTGCGGCATGGGCGATCGATGCAAACATCCCTACCCCTTCGTAAATGGCGGCGTCAGTGGTTAGTGGCGGCGAGGGTGACGACTACGACAGCGGCGGCGGCACCTCACCGCGCGCCGCGTAAAACCCCTCACGAAACCTTGCGAAACGGCCGCGCACTATGGCATCGCGCATCGTCCGCATCAAGGCGAGGTAGTAGTAGAGGTTATGCACCGTGTTCAGGTGCAGGCCGGTAATCTCGCGCGCCTTGAAGAGGTGGCGCAGGTAGGCGCGGGAAAAGTTGCGACAGACGTAACAGCCACACTCCCCGTCCACCGGCCGGTCGTCATCCCCATACTCGGCGTTACGGATCACCAGGTGCCCGGTGCGGGTAAAGAGCATCCCGTTGCGGCCGTTGCGGGTCGGCAGGACGCAGTCGAACATATCCACCCCCCGCGCCACCCCCTCCACCAGATCCTCCGGCCGCCCGACCCCCATCAGGTAGCGCGGCCGATCGGCGGGCAGGAGGGCGCAGGTCGCGCCCGCCACCCGCGCGATCTCCTCCGGCGGCTCCCCCACCGACACCCCGCCGACCGCGTAGCCGGGGAGGTCGAGGGCGACCAGGGCGGCGGCGCTCTCGGCCCGCAGCTCCAGGTCCGTCCCCCCCTGGACGATCCCGAAGAGTGCCCCGGGCCGGTCACCGTGGGCATCGCGACAGCGGGTGGCCCAGGCTGCCGTCAGCTCCAGGGCGGCGCGCGCCGCCGACGGCGACGCCCCGGCCGGCGGGCACTCGTCGAGACACATGAGGATGTCCGAGCCGAGGGCCTCCTGGATGGCCACGGCCGACTCCGGGGTGAGGCGCACCTCGGCCCCGTCGATGTGCGAGCGGAAGGTCACCCCATCCGCGTCGAGCTTGCGCCTCTTGGCCAGGGAGAAGACCTGGTAGCCCCCCGAGTCGGTGAGGATCGGCCCCTCCCACCCCATGAAGCGGTGCAGCCCCCCGAGGCGCCGCACCCGCTCGTGGCCCGGCCGGAGGGTGAGGTGGTAGGTGTTGGCCAGGAGGATCTGCGTCCCCGCCTCCTTGAGATCCCGCGGGGTCACCGTCTTCACCGTCGCGGCGGTGCCGACCGGCATGAAGATCGGCGTCGCCACCTCCCCATGGCGGGTCACCAGACGGCCGGCACGGGCACCGCTCGGGTCGGTCGTTTCGAGGCGAAAGGAGAACATCGGCGGCGCAGGGTAGCGGCCCGGAGGCAGCGGAGACAGCCCCGCGGTGGCAAGACCACGAAGGGCGAGAAGGGGCGGACGATGCAGAGGGGGGAGGTGAGCGGAGCGCTGGTGTCGCCGCTGCCAGCCTCGCGGAAGGCGTGGGCCTTGAAGGCCGGGATTCGACACGAAGGCGCAAAGGCGCCAGGGGGAGACAGATCCGAGGCGAGGCGTCACCGGCAGCGGATCGAGGTATCGCACCGGCCTGGAAGGCGGGGCTCACCGCCAAGGGCGCCAAGGCGCAGAGGGAGGGGAGGCGGGGTGGAGGTGCGAGCGGCCCGGAGAGATGTGGCGTGCCGTAAAGGGGGTGATGGGTGGAAGAGAGGATGGCGTACGAGGTGCAGAACCGTTCGGGTGAGCCGGGCAGGGAAGGCCACCCGCGAACAGACGCACATGGACGGGAACGGGCCCTCTCCAGCGGCGATCAAGACGGCGGCGCCGGACTGAGAAGGCGAGGCATGGAGAGAGATGCAAAGTCAAGAACTGACCCTGGCGGCTGCTGACCCTGGCGGCTGCACGCGGGTCAAGAAATGGCGTGAATGGGTGGTGTCTCTTGAGCCGATGCCACTTGACCGCCTGCGGTACGTCCGCCTCCGGCGCGGTGGGGCGGTTACCGCGATCGGGGGCATGGCCCCCTCCTACCCGTTCTTTGCGCCTTGGCGCCTTGGCGTTGAATCCCGGCCTTCAAGGCCCACGCCTTCCGCGAGGCCGCCGCCGGCGACGCCAGCGCTCCCCTCACCTCCCCCCCCCGCGCCCCCCCTACCGGCGCTCATCCCCTTCGGGGGCCCGCGGTGGCGAATCCGGACTCATCACCATCTCCGCGACGATCTCCGCGGCGCGTTTCGAGGCGCCGCCGCGGTCGAGGGCGCGGACCACGGCGTCGATCTCCTCGGTCTGCCGGGCGGCCACGGCCGGGTCGGTGAGGAGCGGGAGGGAGGCGGCCAGGAGGTGCTCCGGGGTGGCCCTCTCCTGCAGGAGCTCCGGCACCACCTCGCGGCCGCCGAGGATGTTGACCATGCCGAGGTGGGGGATCTTGACCACCCGCCTGGCGATGGCGGCGGTCAGCCAGCCGGCCTTGTAGAGGATCACCATGGGCCGCCGCAGGAGCGCCACCTCCAGGGAGGCGGTGCCGGAGGCGACCCAGACCAGATCGCTGGCCGCGACCCCGTCGTGGACCCGCCCTTCGATGAGCGCGGCCGGGCCGGGGAGCTGGGCGAGGAGGTCGGCCACCAGTGACCGGGCGATGGTCGGGGCGCGGGAGAGGAGGTACTGGCAGTCGGGCAGGTCGCGCTGGAGCCGCCTCGCCGTCTCCACGAAGACCGGCAATAGATGGGCCACCTCGTGGCGGCGGCTACCGGGGAGGAGGGCGATGGTCGGCTTGGCCGGGTCGAGGCCGTAGGCGGCGAGGGCCGCCTCCCGCGACCGGCCGACCCGCACCTCGTCCGCCAGGGGATGGCCGATGTAGTCCACCGCCAGGCCGGTGCCATCGTAGAGGGGAGGCTCGAAGGGGAAGATGCACATCAGCCGGTCGACCAGCCGCGCGACCTTGGGGATGCGCCGCCGCTTCCACGCCCACACCTGGGGGGAGACGTAATAGAGGATGGGGATGGAGAGCCTCCGCAGCGGCTTGGCCAGGCGCAGGTTGAAGTCCGGCGAGTCGATGAGCACCGCGAGGTCCGGCCGGCGCTCCCGGGCCGCGCCCACCAGGTCGTAGAAGATGCGGCGCAGGCGCGGGTAGGCGCGGATCACGTCGGCCAGGCCGAGGACCGACATCTCGCGCACGTGGTGGATGAGCTCCATGCCGGCCGCGTCGAGGTGGTCGCCGCCGCAGCCGAACCAGCGGGCGTCCGGCACCGTCTCCCGCGCCGCCTCCACCAGGTGGCCGCCGTGGAGATCGCCCGACGCCTCGGCGCAGACCAGGAGGATGTTGGGGGAGGAGGACATGGCCGAGAGCGGGCTAACCACCCGGATGGCCGGGAGACCCGTGGGGCTCCAGCCCGCCAGGTGGTGAGATCGCCTTGGTCTCCCTGGGGTCTCGGCGGTTCAACTTTCCTCCCCGGCGTTGCCGTAGAGCCGGGCGATCTTCTCGACGATGGCGGTGGTGGAGGCGCCCTCCACGACCTCCACCAGCTCCACCCGGCCGCCGTCGCGTTCGACGATCTCGTGGCCCACCACCTGCTCGCGGGTGTAGTCGCCCCCCTTGGCCAGGACGTGGGGGCGGATGGCCTCGATGAGGCTGAGCGGGGTGTCGTCGTCGAACACCGTGACGTAGTCGACGCACGAGAGCGCCGCCAGCACGTGGGCCCGGTCGCCCTCGCCGATGAGAGGACGGCTCTCCCCCTTCAGGCGGCGTACCGAGGCGTCGGAGTTGAGGCCGAGGATGAGGCAGTCCCCGAGGGAACGCGCCCGTTGCAGGTAGCGGATGTGGCCCACGTGCAGCAGGTCGAAGCAGCCGTTGGTGAAGACCACCCGCTTGCCCGCCGCCCGCAGGCGGGCCGCGATGGCGACGGCGGCCTCGCCGGAGACGATCTTGCGCGCCGCCGGATCGGTGCTGCCGCCGGTCGCGAAGGCGCGGATCTCGTCGGGAGTGGCGGTGGCGGTGCCCACCTTGCCCACCACCACCCCCGCGGCCATGTTGGCGATCCTGGCTGCCGCGGCCAGGTCGAGCTCGGCGGCGAGCCCGGCGGCCAGGGTGGCGATCACCGTGTCGCCGGCGCCGGTGACGTCGAAGACCTCGCGGGCGTGGGTGGGGAGACGCAGGGGGGGGTGGCCGCGGCGGAAGAGGGCCATCCCCTCCTGGCTGAGGGTGACGAGCATGGCGTCGGCGGCGGCGACCTCGAGGAGCCGTTCCCCCGCCTCGTCGACCTCGGCGGCGGTCTCCATGGCGAGGCCGGTGGCCAGCCCCGCCTCCTTGCGGTTGGGGGTGAGGAGGGTCACCCCGCGGTAGCGGCCGTAGTCCCGCCCCTTGGGGTCTCCCAGCACCGGCACGCCGGCCTCGCGAGCGGCGCCGATGAGGCCGGCGAGCACCCGGTCGGTGAGCACCCCCTTGCCGTAGTCGGAGAGGACCACCGCGCCGCAGCTCCCGAGACACCGCGCCACGGCGGCGAGCAGCGCCGCCTCCGCCGCGGGGGGGATGTCGCGGCGCTGCTCCCGGTCGACCCGGACGAGCTGCTGGTTGCGGGCGATCACCCGGGTCTTGACCGTGGTCGGCCGGTCGGCGTCCACCACCAGCGCCGAGGTGTCGGCGCCGATGGCGGCCAGGTCGGCGTGCATCGCCTGGCCCGGCGGGTCGGAGCCCACCACCGAGGCGATCCCCACCTGGCAGCCGAGGGCGACCAGGTTGGCCACCACGTTGCCGGCGCCGCCGAGGGTGGTGTTGGCCGCCCGCTGGTCGAAGACCGGCACCGGCGCCTCCGGCGAGATGCGGTCGATATCCCCCCACAGAAACTCGTCCAACATCACGTCCCCCACCACCAAGACCCGGCGGCCGGCGAGACGATCGAGAAGGGAGAGGTCCATGGCAGTAGCGCGGATGGGCTCGACGATGGCGGGCGGACTCAAAAGAGGAGGGTGTCGCAATGGCGACCCAACACCGCCCCTTTTACCGTGGCCGAGGCGCCGACGGCCAGGGGCGGCAACCTCCCCGGGGCACAACCACGAAGGGCACGAAGTCCACGAAGGAAAGGAAAGGAAAGGAAGATCTCCGACTCCTCCGTCCCCACCGGGACCGGGACCATCTCCCCCGCGCCCACGACACCACCCCTGACCGGCGGCCAAGATCGTCGGCTCACGGGATCCCATCCGAGGCTACCGGGTAGATTCCCCAAACCGAGGGGGGATCGTCGGAGTCCGGGTGGTCCTCACCCCCTGGGTGCAGGAGGGAGGCACCGGCGTCGCAGGCAACCGCACGAAACAGGTGTCTGCGCCTGGAAGGCGGGCCTCGCGCAGAGAGGCAGAGCGTGCAGAGAGCTGTCCCGAACGGCGGCGGCGCAGGCGGTCTCCCGGAGGCGGGGAGCTCCTGGCAGGGTGTTTGGCCACGGAACCCACGGAACCGCACGGAAAGGGGCGCGGCGTTGCGCGTCGTCTCGATGAGCCCTCTGCGCCCTCCGTGCCCTGTGCGGTGACAACCGCTCCCGGCCCACCACCGATGACACCACCCCCCCCTCGGTAGGAGGGGGTTGCACCCGCGACCCCGGCCCCACGGGCCGGCCGCGCCGGCGGCGCGGATCGCGGGTGCAACCCGCTCCTACCACCACCCATCCCTTTGCCTCGGTTCCCGCCCATGTGAGCCATTTGTTGCCCACCTGCACTGCTTTCCCACTACGGTGGTCAAGGTCCACGCCCGTCCCTCCGGCACCATCCTGTAAATCCCGTTCATCCTGTCCAAAAAGCAGTCCTTCTCGCCCTTGGCGACTTTGCGCGAGCCCCTGCCTTCCAGGCCGTTGCCACCCTCCCGACCGACCACGGGTGACACCCAGCCCGTGGCTCGCTTCCCTTCCGTGTCTTTCCGTGGATTCCGTGGCTGATACGGCCTTCCCAGCCCCCGCCGTTTCGCGGCTCGCCGCCGGAGACGCCCCGCCCTCGGGCCCGCCTCCTCTTCGTGCTCTTCGAGGCCTTGAGCTACAGGGCCACCGCGAGGCGCACGGAGACCACGGTGGCGTCGTCGAGGGGCGGGTCGCCCGAGGGGTGGCGGATCCACTGGAGGTCGGGCTGGATCGCCAGGAAGGGGGTGATCTGCAACCGGTAGGTAAGCTCAACCGCGGTCTCGTCGCCCACAAAGGGGGCGCCCTTGGCGTCGCTCAGGTCGGCGAAGGAGAGCATCGCCGCGGCCGCGTCGTTCGGGCGGCCCGCCCATGGGCCGGCCCAGCGGCCGCCGAGGGTGAGGTGGCGGCCCACCTCGGCCACCGCGTCGTCCGCCCAGCCGACGAGGAGGAAGCAGGAGAGGCCTCGCCCCTCCTCCGTGTCGTCGGTCGGTTGCCACACCCGCGACTCGGCCACCCCGTAGGCGCCGGTGGTCCCGGAGGTGGTAGTCCCGTCGAAGCGGGGGAGGAAGCCGGTGTGGTGCCAGAGGCCGACGCCGAGGCGCGCCCGGTGGCGGGCGACCCCTGCCTCACCGATCCAGAAGCGGTCGCCGGCAAAGCCCCAGTCGGGGGCGTGGGTCCCGGTCGCCGCCCCGGTGACGGAGCTGCCGTCGTAGAGGGCGATCCCGGCGTAGCTCGCCGCCGTGGGGTAGACAAAGAGGTTCACCGACCACGCCGGGTCGGGGTAGGTGGGGAGGCCGACGATGGTGGGGGTCACCCCGGCGGAGGCGTGGAGCAGGTCGCCGGCCGCCGCCGCGTAGGCGAACTCGGTGTTGGCGTCCACCTTTCCCGCCTTCAGCCGCACCCGGTCGGCGGCGAGACGGCTCTCAACCCACGCCTCGGCCAGCTCGGTCACCGGCTCGCCGTCGATGTTGGAGATCCCCTGCAGGTCGCCCACGTCGTCGGAGCCATTGCGGCCCCGAAGGTGGTGGAGGTCGACAAAGAGGGTGGTCCCGGTAACGGAGAGGAGCCTTTCGAGATCGAAGGTGAGGTTGAGGTCGACAAGGGAGCGGCCGGCAGTACCGCGCCGGGCGCCCCCTTCGACGACCACCGAGGTGTCGAGGAGGTAGGCGATCTCCAGATCGACCCCCGCCGCCTCCCACCCCTCGCGTCTCGCGCCCCACTCGCCGGTAGCGTGCTCACCTTCCCACCACGACCGTGCCGCCTCCGCGGCAACCTCTGGGTGGAGGTGGCCGGGGAGGATCCGCCCCACCGCCGAGGAGAGACCCGAGCCGGCCGCACCGCTATCCGCCCGTGCGGCCACCGGCGCGACGACGAGGAGGAAGGTGATGGCGATGGTGAGATGGGCAGCCATGAGACGTGTGGTGCCTGCCAACATCGGCGAGGCGACCCTTTCCGAGGTGAGAAAACGGCGGCGATTATCCCCACGGCCGCACCGCCGACAAGGGACCCCTGGACCCCGCGTCGCATCCGAACCTACGACCTCAGCCCATCCACGCACGGAGCACCCTTTTGGCTACACTCGGTAGCGACCCTCACGGAGGAGAGCCCACCCACCCCACCGCGGCCGCGCGACGGTGCACTACCTCTCGTGCCACCCGCGCCACCCCACCCGCCCGCACCGGAGCCCAGCCATGACCGACGCCCCCCCCGCCGCCGCCACCGGCGGCCGCTTTCTCGTCGAACCCCTCGACCCGGATGAGCTGCTCACCCGCGAGCGGTTCACCGACGAGCACCGCGACATCGAGGAGATGGTGCGCGACTTCGCCACCGAGCGGGTGCGCCCGAACCGCGACGCCCTGGAGACCCTGAACAGGGAGCTCGCCCTCAAGCTCCTGCGCGAGATGGGGGAGCTGGGGCTCCTCGGGATCGACGTCCCCGAGGCGTACGGCGGCATGGAGCTCGATAAGGTCACCACCGCCATCGTCGCCGAGTCCATGGGGCGCTCCTACTCCGCCTCCTTCTCGGTGGTCTTCTCGGTGCAGACCGGGATCGGCTCCCTGCCGATCGTCTGGTTCGGCACCCCGGAGCAGAAGCGGCGCTACCTGCCGAAGCTGGTCACCGGCGAGTGGGTCGGCGCCTACGCCCTCACCGAGCCGTCCGCCGGCTCCGACGCCCTCTCCGGCAAGACCAGGGCGGTCCTCTCGGAGGACGGCAGCCACTACGTGCTGAACGGCGAGAAGCAGTTCATCACCAACGCCGGCTGGGCGGACCTCTTCACCGTCTTCGCGCAGGTGGACGGGACGCGCTTCTCCGCCTTTCTGGTGGAGCGCGACACCCCGGGGCTGGAGGTGGGGGCGGAGGAGAAGAAGATGGGGGTGAAGGGCTCCTCCACCTGTCCGCTGGTCCTGAAGGATGTACGGGTGCCGGCGGAGAACCTCCTCTACGAGGTGGGCAAGGGGGCGACCATCGCCTTCAACGCCCTGAACCTCGGCCGCTTCAAGCTCGCCGCCTCCGACATCGGCGGCAGCAAGTCGGTCTTCGAGGAGGCGGTGCGCTACGCCAAGGGACGGCGCCAGTTCGCCCAGGCGATCTCCAATTTCGACGCCATCAAGGGGAAGCTCGCCGACATGGCGGTGCGCATCTACGCCGCCGACTCCATGGCCTACCGCACCATCGGCCTGATCCAGCAGGCGGTGGACCGCCTCGACAAGGAGGCCCCCGACTACTACGTGCGCATGGGCGAGGCGACCGAGCGGTACGCCATCGAGGCGTCGATGACCAAGGTGTACGGCAGCGAGACCCTGGCCCTGGTGGCGGACCACGGGGTGCAGATCCTCGGCGGCTACGGTTTCATCGAGGAGTTCCCCATGGCCGGTCCGTACCGCGACACGCGCATCGACCGGATCTGGGAGGGGACGAACGAGATCAACCGGCAGATCGTCGCCGGCACGATGATGAAGCGGGCCATCCTGGAGGAGCTGCCGATCCGCGGGCAGATCCGCACCATCGACGCCTTCCTCGACGGCGAGCCCACCGCCGCCGGCGGCCCCCTGGCCGCCGAGTGGACGGCGATCGAGACCGGCAAGCGCCTCGCCCTGTCGCTCCTGCACGAGGCGCTCAGCGAGTTCAGCCAGGACCTGCGGCACGAGCAGCAGCTCATGGAGATCCTCGCCAACATGCTCATCGAGCTCTACACCGCCGAGTCGACCGTCGGCCGCGCCGCCCTCCTCGACCCGCGGTCGGCAGAGCAGCCCACCGCGGTGAAGGTCGCCCGGGTGCAGGCGGCGGAGGCGTCGATCCGCCTGCTCAACCTGGCGCTCACCGGCCTCAACGGCATCTTCCGCGGCGACCTGCCGGTGGCCATGGTCGAGCGGCTGCGCCGCTTCCAGGTACGGATGATCCCGCGCACCGACATCATCCGCCTGAAGCGCGACATCGCCGAGTACGCCTGCGACAAGGATATCTACCCCTTTTAAATTAAAAATAATTCACCGCAGAGACGCAGAGGGCACAGAGAGCTGCATGGGAAAAAAGTGTTTATTTGGTTTGTGGTTCTCTGCGTCCTCTGCGCCTCTGCGGTGGGCTAGGTGACGCTAACGTCTGCAACGAAGGAACAGGAGTAACCCATGAGCGAACACAACTCCGTCATCGTCGACGCGGTGCGCTCCCCCATCGGGGTGAAGCACGGCCGCATCATCGGCACCCGTTCCGACGACCTGGCCGCGCAGGTGGTCCGCGCCCTGCTGGCCCGCCAGCCGGCGGTGGAGCCGGCGATGGTCGAGGACGTGGTGGTCGGCTGTGCCTTCCCCGAGGGACCCCAGGGGATGCTCATCGGCCGCTCGGTGGCGATCCTCGCCGGCCTCCCCAAGGAGTGCGGCGGTAAGGTGGTGAACCGCTTCTGCGGCTCCTCCATGGACGCCGTCCACCAGCTCTCCACCGCCATCGAGGCGGGGGACATCGAGGTCGGCATCGCCGCCGGGGTGGAGGACATGTTCTCCATCCCCATGGGCGGCTTCGCCCCGGACTTTCACCCGAGGCTCGCCGCCGAGCAGTTCTACATCGGCATGGGGGAGACCGCGGAGAACCTGGCCGGCGACGGCGCCATCTCGCGCGCCGACCAGGAGGCGTTCGCCATCGCCTCGCACGAGAAGGCCCTGGCGGCGCAGGGAGCCGGGCGGTTCGACAACGAGCTCGTCCCGGTCACCGTGGCCGACGGCTCGGTGGTCGAGGCCGACGAGGGGCCACGCCAGCCGGACGTGGAGAAGATCCGCTCGCTCAAGCCCGCCTTCCTCGAAGGGGGCACGGTGACCGCCGCCACCTCCAGCCCGCTCTCCATCGGCGCCGCCGCCATCCTGCTCACCAGCCGCGCCTTCGCGGAGCAACACGGCCTGACGCCGCGCGCCGCCATCGTCGGCCGGGCGGTGGCCGGGGTCGACTGGACGCGCATGGGCATGGGGCCGCTGCCGGCGACGGAGAAGGCCCTGGCGAAGGCGGGGGTCGCCCTCGACGAGATCGAGGCGATCGAGCTCAACGAGGCCTTCGCCGCCCAGTCCCTCTACGTGATCCGCGAGGGCGGCTGGCCGATGGACAAGATCAACCTCAACGGCGGCGCCGTCGCCCTCGGCCACCCCCTCGGCTGCTCCGGGGCGCGCATCCTCACCACCCTGATCAACGTGATGGAGCAGCACGACACCCACCTCGGCCTGGCGACCATGTGCATCGGCACCGGCCAGGGGATCGCCACGGTGGTCCGGCGGCCGTGACCGCCAGCCGATTTTCCTCGACCGACACACACGGCAAAGCCATGGAAACCAACATCGACAAGGTCGCGGTCCTCGGGGCGGGGGTGATGGGGGCGCAGCTCGCCGCCCACTTCGCCAACGCCGGCCTCCCCTGCCTCCTCTTCGACATCTCCCAGGAGGCGGCGGAGCAGGGGCTGGTCCACGCCACCACCTTGAAGCCGGCGCCCCTGTTCAAGCCGGGCAACGGGCGGCGGATCACCCCGTGCAACTACGACGACCACCTCGACCGCCTCGGCGAGGCGGACTGGGTGGTGGAGGCGGTGGCCGAGCGGCTGGAGATCAAGCACGCCCTCTTCGAGCGCATCGCCCCCCACCTCGGCCCCGAGGCCATCCTCTCCTCCAACACCTCGGGGCTGCCGCTGGCCGCCCTGGCGACCGTCCTCCCCGAATCGCTCAAGGAGCGCTTCCTGATCACCCACTTCTTCAACCCGCCGCGCTACATGCACCTCCTGGAGCTGGTCGCCGGGGAGACGACGAGCGACGCGGTGATGGAGCGCATCGCCGCCTTCGGCGAGGAGCGCCTCGGCAAGGGGATCGTCCTCGCCAAGGACACCCCCAACTTCATCGGCAACCGGATCGGCGTCTACTCCCTCCTGGTGACCCTGCACACCGCCATCGACATGGGGCTCACCGTCGAGGAGGTGGACAAGCTCACCGGCACCCTGGTGGGGCGGGCGAAGAGCGCCACCTTCCGCACCGCCGACCTGGTGGGGCTGGACACCCTCGCCCACGTGATCGCGACGAGCTACGAGCGCGGCGAAGGCGACGAGGAGCGCGACCTCTTCCAGCCGCCGGAGATCCTCACCCGCCTGATCGCCGAGGGCCGCCTCGGGCAGAAGAGCGGCGCCGGCTTCTACCGCAAGGAGGCGGACCGGACGATCCTCTCCGCCGACCTCGCCACCGGCGAGTACGGCCCCCAGAGGCGGGTCCGCTTCGACGGCTACCGCCTCGCCAGAGAGCGCTACACGGTGGGCGGCCGGATCGCCGCCCTCGCCTTCAGCGACGACAAGGCGGGCCGCTTCTTCTGGCGCACCCTGTCGCGCACCCTGATCTACGCCGCCAACCGGATCCCGGAGATCAGCGACGACATCGTCCACGTGGACCACGCCCTGCGCTGGGGGTTCGGCTGGCAGCTCGGCCCCTTCGAGACGTGGGACGCGATCGGCGTGACACGCGCCATCGACCGGATGGAGGCGGAGGGGCGCCAGGTGCCCGCGTGGGTCAAGGAGATGGTCGCCTCCGGCCGGCAGAGCTTCTACGCGGTGGCCCGCGGCAAGCGCACCTACTACGACCCGGTGGCCAAACAGACGCCGGAGGTCGCCGCCAACCCAATGGCCATCGACCTCACCCTCGCCCGCGCCGACGACCGGGTGGTGGAGCGCGACTGGAGCGCCTCGCTCATCGACCTGGGCGACGGCATCCTCGACTGCGGCTTCCACTCGATCCTCCAGGCGGAGCTCAACCCGATCGACGGCTCGGTGGTCGACATGATCAACCGCGCCCTCGACCTGGTGGAGGCGGGCCGGTACCGCGCCCTGGTCATCGGCCACCAGCATGCGAACTTCTGCGCC
>JAJRSX010000206.1 GCA_024278555.1 bacterium
CTGACCTGGCCCTCGGCGGTCCCCATTACCCGCCCTGTCCCGGCGTGACCGCACTTCCGAAGAGGAGAGACGTGGCATCGGAGACCGAAGTCCTGCCGTTGGCCGCCCGTGTCCTGGTGGTGGACGACGAGCGGGGGATGCGCGATTTCCTCCAGATCATGTTGGAGAGGTCCGGTTACGAGGTGGTCATCGCCGGCGGCGTTGCCGAGGCGCGGCAGCGGTTGCAGGAGGCCGTGTTCGATGTCGTCATCACCGACCTGAAGATGCCCGGTGGGAGCGGCCTCGACGTCCTGGCGGCGGCCAAGGAGGGCGACCCCTCCTGTGTCGTCTTCCTGATGACCGCCTACGGCGACACCACGAGCGCCGTGGAGGCGATGAAGCTCGGCGCCTACGACTACCTCACCAAGCCGTTTCAGGTGGAGGAGGTGAACATCTCCCTGCGCAACGGCCTGGAGCTGCGGCGCTTGGCGATCGAGAACCGCCGTCTGCGCGAGGCGGCGGCCCACCACGGCGGCCTCGACCGACTGGTGGGCATCTCGCCGCCCATGCAGGCCCTCTTCGACCTCCTCCTGCGCACCGCCTCCCGTGACTGCACGGTGCTGATCACCGGTGAGAGCGGTACCGGCAAGGAGCTTGTGGCGCGCGCCATCCACGACCACAGCCAGCGGCGCGACCGCCCCTTTGTGGCGATCAACTGCGGTGCCATCCCCGAGACCCTCCTGGAGAGCGAGCTCTTCGGCCACGAGAAGGGCGCCTTCACCGGCGCGGTGGCGCCCAAGGAGGGGATCTTCGAGGTGGCGCGCGGCGGCACCCTCTTCCTCGACGAGATCGGCGAGGCGCCACCGCTCATTCAAGTGAAGCTCCTGCGCGCCATCCAGGAGCGGTGCATCCGGCGGGTCGGGGGGGTGGAGGACATCGGCATCGACGTCCGCTTCCTCGCGGCCACCAACCGCGCCCTCGAGGAGGAGATCCGCGAGGGGCGGTTCCGCGAGGACCTCTATTACCGGCTCAACGTCATCCCCATCCACCTGCCCCCCCTGCGTGAGCGCCGTGAAGACATCCCCCTCCTGGTGGAGTCATTCCTCTCCCGCCTCGATGGCGCCTCTACCTTTACCGTCGATCCCTCATTTCTCCGCGCCTGCCTCGACCACCCGTGGCCGGGTAACGTGCGCGAGCTCGAGAACGCGGTAGAGCGGGCCACCATCCTGAGCCCCGACGGTCGCCTGTGCGCCGACCACCTCATGGCGGTGGGGGGTGTGGCCGGGCCGGCCGAGGCGGTCCTGCCACAGGACGGGCTCGACTTCGAGCAGTGGATCGCCGGCCAGGAGAGGCGGCTCCTTGCCCAGGCATTGGCGCGCGCGGATGGGGTGAAGAGCGAGGCCGCGCGGCTGCTCAACCTGAGCGCCCGCTCCATGCGTTATCTTGTCGATAAGTATCAGTTATAAGGTGTTGACCACTGCCTGGTTCCGGGGTCCAGTCAGGCCATGCACGGGGTGGACGGGCGACAAAACTTGTAAAGAGGGCGCCAATAATTGTCGATAGATAGGAGGATGTCACCGCTCCGTGTGCCAACCCTTCAACCCAACCCATTGACAGACAAGGATCGACCAAGGATCGTCGTACCTGGCATGCGAGATGCTTGAATGGTGGCGACGAGGCCATGAGGCCCCCTACTTCGGGGGTTCCCCATTAACCCGGGGCGAGGACCCCACCAGCGAGAAGGAGTATCCCATGAACAAGTTCACCACCAACCGCGAATCAGGCTTCACCCTGATCGAGTTGATGATCGTCGTGGCGATCATCGGCATCTTGGCCGCCGTGGCCATCCCGCAGTATCAGAACTACATCGCCCAGTCGAAGACCAATGCGGTGAAGAGTAACTACGACGCGGCGATCAACTACATCAAGAACGAGAATGCGAAGAAGTCGGCCGGTGCGACCGCTTCCGCCAACGTTCTTGCTGACTTGAATAGCGGCGGCAAGAAGAGTCCGTATAACTCTGCAAACAACGCATTCACTGCCGCCATTGCGGCAGGTACTGTGGCAATCACGGGTAGTAACGGAACCAGCATCCAGGCCAATGCAGCGGGCGATACCTACACGATCATCGCGGACTGGGACGGTGATGGCGCTGATGACACGGGTGGTGGTGTGGTCGTGACCATCGAGTAAATTACAGCAGATCCATCCAAAAGGTAGGAGAGGGAGGAAGATTTCTTTCACCTTCTCCTACCTTTTTTCTCTGCGTAGATGTCACCCCAATGGAATCCAATACCGTGAATGAACATAGCTTGAACAAAGGCTTTACGTTGATCGAGCTAATGATCGTTGTGGCGATTATTGGTATCCTGGCGGCGGTTGCGATCCCTGCCTATTCGAATTATCTGAACCGTGCGAAGTACAATACCGTTGTTGGAAATTTCGATATCGCCAACAACCTTGCCAGAGGTGAGATCGCGAAGAGGGCGGCAAATGGAGGGGGGGCACCAATCACTGCGTTGAGCCTTGTGGCTACCTTGAATCAGGGGGGCAAGCGTAGCCCATACTCGAGTGGTGACGATGCATTCCAGATTGCCGGGAATATTCCTGGTACGGTGGTAATCGACGATACAGTGGCGGGTTCCATCACCATCAAGGCATATGACGCGGACGGCGTTGCGCTACCGGGGATGGCAGGCTTGAATATCAATATCGAGTGAGGAACCCATGAGCGAGCGACGCAAAGATGCAGGCTACACCCTCGTGGAGATGATGATTGTCGTTGCGCTCTTGGGAATCATCAGCGCGGTGGCGATCCCCGCCTACACTGGATACGTCAAGACCGGTAAGGAGGCGGAGGCAAAGGCGGGGCTTTCCAATATTGCCCTCTTGGAAGAGCAGTACTTCGCCGCGAATCGGACGTATGCCACCGACCTGGCGACGATCGGTTACACGCCCGAGAATCCCACCCAATACACCTGGAGCATCGCCGCCGGGGGAAGCGGTATCGCGACCTCTTTTGTTGCAACCGCCGACGGCTCTGCCAATGGTCTGCCCGTCTTCACCCTCGACGAGGCGAATAACAAGACGCGGGACGGTGTCGCTGGTTGGTGAGTCGGTTCGGTTGAGCTCGGGGAAGCGATGACGGCCATGGATGGCCTTGTGGTGGTGGCGGTCCTCCTCGGGTTGATCGTCGGTAGCTTCCTGAATGTCTGTATCTATCGGCTGCCGCGGCGGGAGTCGATCGTCTTTCCTGCCTCCCACTGCCCGACATGCGGGGCACGGATCCGGCCGTGGGACAATGTGCCGGTGTTGGCCTGGCTGTGGCTCCGGGGGCGGTGCCGCGACTGCCACGCCGCGATCTCGTGGCGCTACCCGTTGGTGGAGGCGGTCAACGGGGTCGCCTACGGTGTGATCGTGGCCCGCTACGGGGTGAGCTGGGAGGCCCTCGCGGTCGCCGCCTTTGTCTCGGCGCTCTTGGTGATCACCCTCATCGATCTCGATTACCAGATCATCCCCGACCGCATCTCCCTCCCCGGGATCCCCCTCGCCTGGCTCACCGCCGTGGGGCTCGGGAGCCTAACCTGGTTTGACGCCACCCTCGGCGCCGTCTTGCCCGCCGCCCTCTTTCTCGCGGTCTTCTTTCTCAGCCGCGGCGGCATGGGGCTCGGCGACGTTAAGCTCGTCGCCATGATCGGCGCCTTCCTCGGCTGGCAGCTCGCGCTCTTGACGATTTTGGCGGCGGCAATCAGCGGCTCGTTGGTGGGGGTGGCGATGATGCTGTTTCAGGGCAAGGGGCGGAAGACAGCGGTCCCCTTCGGCCCCTTCCTCTCCCTCGGGGCGGTGGTGAGCCTCGCCTGGGGACCCCGGATCCTCCACTGGTACCTGACCCTGGGCGGCCTGTCGTGAGCGGTGTCTCACCCCTCCTCTTTGCCCTCCCGCTCCTCCTCCTCCTTCTCCTCCTCTTCGCGGTTCGCCGTCTCCGCCGACGGGTTGCCGGCGAAGAGGGCAGTACACCTGCTACCCCCGAGCAGTTCGCCTTTGTCGCCCTCGAGGGGACCCTGCGGGAGGTGAGTAGTGAGCGCCTCACCCTCCAGGGTGAGCGTGATCGGGCGGAGGCCAGGCGGCGGGAGGTGGAGCGGCTCCACTCCCTGATCCTCGGCTCCATCTCCAGCGGTGTGGTGGCGGTGGGGGCGAAGGGGATCGTGCGCGCCGCCAATCCGGCCGCCGGCCGGATCCTCGGCTGTCACCCCCTCACCCTGGTGGGGCGCCCCCTTTCCGAGGCCTTCCC
>JAJRSX010000207.1 GCA_024278555.1 bacterium
CCGCGATCCGCGCCGGGGCGCGGCAGGCCCCTTGGGCCTGCATCGGGGGTGCAACCCCCTCCTACCGTGCGACTGAAATGCTGGCGTCGGCACTCTCTCTCCGCGCCTCTGCGTCTCTTCGCGAGCCACGCATTCCAAGCCGCGACGTGGTCCTTGCAGCGCGCCGGTGACGCCGACTTTACGGGTGAGCTTCCTTTGCGCCTTCGAGACTTGGCGTCTGATATGGAGGGGGACGCCACGCGCCCCCCTCGCGGGCCGGCGCATGTCCGGCCGGCTTCACCCCCCGTGGATGGAGGGCTGATGCCCTCCAGAAGACCGCGTGGCGCGTCCCGCGCCATACGCTCTTTGCGTTGAATCCCTCTCCCTCCAACAGCACGAAACCAAAGGGCCCGGGGGTCGATCGACCCCCGGGCCCCGGGATGCTACGGGTGCGGATAGGGCGGTGCGTCTAGGCGCTCACCGGCCCCTCTTCCGGAGGGGTTGGCGGAGCCGAGGGCGGTGGCGAGTTGGCCTGCTGCTCACGCTTCATCCGCGCCTTCCTCTTGGCCTCCTTGAAGGCGGCCTTCTTCTCTCTCTTCTCTTGGTGCTTCAGGTGGTTGAAGAGGTAGATCGGCACCATCACCAGCGACAGCAGGGTGGAGGCGCCGGTGCCCCAGATCAGGGAGGTGGCCAGGCCGTTGAAGATGGGATCGAGGAGAATGACCATGGCGCCGACGAAGACCGCCGCCGCGGTGAGGAAGATCGGCATCGTCCGCAATGCACCGGCCTCGATACAGGCGTCACGCACCGGCATCCCCTCCTCGATCCGCTCCATGGCGAACTGCACCACCAGGATCGAGTTCCGCACGATGATCCCGGCCAGGGCGATCATCCCCATCATCGAGGTGGCGGTGAACCAGGTGGAGGTGAGCCAGTGGCCCGGCATGATGCCGACGAGGGTGAAGGCGATCGGCGACATGATGACGCCGGGGAGGGAGAAGGAGCGGAACCACCCCACGAGGAGCACCCACATGACCAGGAGGGCGATGCCGAAGGCGCCGCCCATGTCGCGGAAGGTCTCGACGGTGGTGTGCCACTCGCCGTCCCACTTCACCACCACGTCCTTCTCGTTTTTCGGCTGGAGGAACATGTGCTGCTTGATCGCCCTCCCTGCCGGGGTGGTGATCTCGCTGATCCGATCCCACATGTTGATCAGGGCGTAGACCGGCGAGGCGTTGCGGCCGGCCACGTCACCGGTGACGTAGATCACCCGCTGAAGGTTCTCGTGGTAGATCGACTTCTCCGCCACCGTCCGCTCTACCTTCACCAGCTCGGAGAGGGGGACGACGCGGCCCGACGGGGTGGGCAGGCGGATCTCCTTGAGCGAGTCCACCGAGTTGCGCCGGGCGACCGGAAAGCGGAGGCGAATCGGCACCGGGGCGAGCTCGCCGCCGATACGCAGGTGAGAGACGTCCATCCCCGCCATGGCCATACGCAGGGTCTTGACCACCATCTCCTTGGAGAGGCCGACCTGGTTCACCTTTTCGTCGTCGACGACGATCACATCCTTCGGCTGGTCGTCCTCGTAGTACCAGTCCACGTCCACCACATCCTGGGTGGTGTCGTAGATCTCGTGAACCTGCTTGGCCACCGCCACCTGGGTCGCACGGTCGCCGCCGTAGATCTGGCAGACAAGGGTGGAGAGGTTGGGGGGGCCGGGCGGCGGCTCAAGCACCTTGATGCGCGCCCCGTACTTGTCGGCGATGGCGTGCAGCGCCGGGCGGACGCGGGTGGCGATGTCGTGGTTCTGCTGGGTCCGGAACCGCTTGTCGATGATGTTCACCTGGATGGTCGCGACGTTGCTGCCGCGGCGCATGAAGTAGTGGCGCACCAGGCCGTTGAAGTTGAAGGGGGAGGCGGTGCCGGCGTAGATCTCGTAGTCGGAGACCTCGTTCACCGTGCGGATGTAGTCGCCCAGCTCCATGGCGATGCGGGTGGTCTCCTCCAGGGTGGTCCCCTCGGGGGTGTCGATGACGACGCTGAACTCGCTCTTGTTGTCATACGGCAGGAGCTTCACCAGCACCGTCTTGGTGGCCACCAGCCCCATGGCCGCCATCATCATCACCATCACCAAGAGGTAGGCGATCCACTGGTAGCCACGGTGGTCGAGGATCGCCCCCATGGTCCGCTGGTAGAAGCGGTAGTAGGGGGTGCGCTTGGCGTAGTCGGCGTGCGCCTCCTCCTCCTCGGTGCGCCGCCGGGTGGTCACCGGCTCGGGCTCATAGTGCTTGAGGAACTTGTTGGCGCACCACGGGGTGACCATCAAGGCGACCACCAGCGACATGAGCATGGCGGCCGAGGCGTTGATCGGCATGGGGCGCATGTACGGCCCCATGAGGCCGCCCACCACCGCCATTGGCATGAGGGTGACGATGACCGTGAAGGTGGCCAGGATGACCGGCGGTCGCACCTCGTTTACCGCGAAGATGATCGCCTGGACCGGCGGCAGTCTTCGCATGGAGAAGTGTCTGTGGATGTTCTCCACGTCGACGATCGGGTCATCTACTAATATGCCGATCGACATGATCAGGGCAAAGAGGGTGACCCGGTTGAGGGTGTAGCCGATCGCCCAGCTCCAGAAGAGGGTGATCGACAGGACCACCGGCACCGCGATGAGGACCACCAGGGCATCGCGCCAGCTCAAGAAGACGCCCACCAGGAGGATGACCGAGACGGTGGCGATCCCGAGGTGGAAGAGGAGCTCGTCCGCCTTGTGGCCGGCGGTGAAGCCGTAGTTGCGGGTGAAGGTGTAGTGGACGTCCTCGGGGATGAGCTGGGAGCGGATCTCCTTCAGCTTCTCTTCTACCGCCTTGGCGACGTTGACGGAGTTGGTCCCCTTCTTCTTGGCGACGGTGATCGTCACCCCGGGGAGCATGTGGTCGCGTACCCCCTCGGGCCAGTCGATGGTCTTGCCCAGGGCCTCCTCATCCTCTTGATACTGGGGGCCGACGCCGATCAAGACGTACTGATTCACCTCTCCCGGGCCATCCTCGATCCGCGCCACGTCACGCAGGTAGACCGGCTTGCCGCGGAAGGTCCCGACCACCAGGTTGCCCACCTCGTGGGCGCTGTGGAGGTAGGCACCGGCGTCGACCAGGTACTCCTGGTCGTTGGCCTGAAAGGTGCCCGCCGGCATCGACCAGTTCGCCGCCTGGATCACCTGGGCGATCTGCGGCGGTGAGGTCATGTGCGCCGCCATCTGCTGCGGATCGAGGAGGATGTGGATGGTGCGCGGGCGACCGCCGATGATCTCGACCTCGGCGGCGTCGGGGATCTGCTCGAGCTGGTCGGCGATCGGCTGGGCGATGCGCCGCAGGTCGTAGTCGCCGTAGTTCTCGCTGTAGAGGGTGACCGCTACCTGGGGGACATCGTTGATGTCCCTGAGTTTGATGATCGGCTGCAACGCCCGGCCGCCCGGGGCGAGGCTGATCCCGCCGCCGGGCGCCTTGTCGGCGTTGTTGAAGAGTTTGTCGTAGAGCTGGACGAGGGAGCGCTGGAGGTCGGAGTTGACGTAGAAGCGCGCGGTGACCACGCCGTAGTTGGCGTGGCTCATGGAGTAGACGTACTCCACCGGGAAGTCATCGATCCCCCATACCAACCGTTCCAGGGGCTTGATGACCTGCGACTCCACCTCCTCGGCGGAGGCGCCCGGCACCGGGACGATGATGTCGACCATCGGCACGACGATCTGCGGGTCCTCCTCACTCGGGGTCACGAGGACCGCGAAGAGGCCGAGGATCAGGGCGGTGCCGATGAAGAGCGGCGTCAGCTTGCTGGTGGTGAAGTAGCCGACCAGCCGCGCGAGGAAGGTGTCGTCGGTCTTGTAGTGGGCCATGACCTACATCGCCTCCATGATCGGGCTGCCGTCCTGCACCTCGTCCAGCTTGTTGAGGACGATCCGTTCGCCCGGCTTGAGGCCGGCGATGATCTCCACCTGCGAGTCGGTGGTCCGCCCGAGGCGGACGAAGCGGAGGTGCGCCTTGCTGTCGGCGCCGACCACGTAGACGCCGGTGAATTGGTACCACCGTTTCACCGCGTCGGTCGGGATGTAGATTGACTCCGTTGCCTGCCCCACCGCGAAGGTGGCGCGACCGAACATACCGGCCTTCACCGCCGCCGTCTCGGGCAGGTTGATCCGCACCGAGTAGGTGCGGCTCATCGGGTCGACGGAGGGGATGACCTCGCTCACCGCGAGCTGGCTCACTAGGCCGGCGGAGCCGATCTCGACGTTCACCGCCTGACCCTCCTGCACCGCGATGCCCTCATTCACGGGCACGGTTAGGCGGTAGGCTCGCGTCTCCACCGTGAACACCGGGTGGCCCGGCGCCGCGAGATCGCCGACGTCCGCCATCTTGTGGGTGACGCGGCCGTCGAAGGGCGCCTTGATCACCGTGTAGTCCTGGTAAATCTGCGCGGTTTTTAGCCCCGCCTCCGCCTGGCGCTTCTGCGCCTGCAGCGCCGCGATCTTCGCGTCCGCCTGGGCGACCATCGCCTTGGCACCGGCGTAGGCGGCGTTGACGTCGTCGAGCTCCTTCTTGGCGAAGGAGCCCTCCTTGTAGAGCTGAGTGAACCGCTTGTGGTGGGCGGTGGCGGCGGTGAGCTGCGCTTCGGCCGCCTGCTTTGCCGCGCGTGCCACCTCGATCCCCTTGGTCGCCGCCCGTACCGCCGACTCGGCCTGCGCCACCTTGGCGTTCACCTCGCTGTCGTCGAGGACACACAGGACCTGGTGGCGGCTCACCTCATCGCCCTCGTGGACCTTGATCTCCTTGATCTTGGCCATGATTTGCGGCGCCACCTGCGCCACCTCATGTGACTCCACGGTGCCCATCACGGTCACCGTGCGGGCCGGCGCGGTCTGCTCAACCGTG
This sequence comes from bacterium, assembly GCA_024278555.1. Lineage (GTDB taxonomy): Bacteria > CG2-30-53-67 > CG2-30-53-67 > CG2-30-70-394 > CG2-30-70-394 > CG2-30-70-394. The sequence continues at coordinate 4,908 of JAJRSX010000207.1, forward strand.
CTTACCTTGACGTCGGTGACCATCATCGCGAATTCGGCGGTCTCGCCCGCCTCCACTTTTTCGGGGCCGACGATCGGCAGGTTGCCCTGATCCCACCCGATCATCAGGTAACAGGGGAAGACGAGGAGACAGAAGAATTTGAGCCAGAAGCGCATGGGCCCCTCCCGGAGCAGGGCGACGTCTCCAGAGGAGAGGTCGCGGGGACTGGTGACCGCGAAGGTTACGGGATAACCGCTACGCGGCGTGAGTGGATCGAGTCTGACAATGCATTCTAACGAGATCAAGATGGGGCGGATTCTCCCCGGGTGACCGCGCAACAGGACCCCTGCTCCGCAATCAGGTATACGAGAGCCCCCGACTTAAGAATGGTTGCGTACTATTTTTCTCACCCCGGGTGCCGCCGTCGCCGCCTCTCGTTTCCCGACTGAGGGGGCTGCCGCCGTCCGCCGCGTGGCTCGATCCGAAAGGTGAGCCGGTCGTTGCGCAGGCCGATGTGGACGGCCCCGCCGCGCACCAGACGGCCGAAGAGGATTTCGTCTGCCAGCGGTCGTTTCACCTCCCGGCCGATCAGGCGCGCCAGGGGCCGTGCCCCGAGGGTCGGGTCGTAGCCCCGCTCGGCCAGCCAGTGGAGCGCCTTCGCCGAGAGGATGAAGCGGATCCGGCGCTCGGCGAGCTGGCCCTCGAGCTCACCGATGAATTTCTCCACCACCCGCTCCACCACCGGGAGCTCCAGGGCGGCGAAGGAGACCACCGCGTCGAGGCGGTTGCGGAACTCGGGCGAGAAGGTGTTGCGCAGCGCCTTGCCCTCGTCTCCCTGGTGGCCCGCCGGGGCGAAACCGAGGGGGGCGGCGGCGAGCTCACGGGCGCCGACGTTGCTGGTCATGATGAGGGTGACGTGGCGGAAGTCGGCGACCCGGCCGGTGTTGTCGGTGAGGGTGGCACGGTCCATCACCTGCAGGAGGACGTTGAAGATGTCCGGGTGGGCCTTTTCGATCTCGTCCAACAGCAGCACCGCGTAGGGGTTGCGGCGGATCTCCTCGGTGAGCTGGCCCCCCTGATCGAAGCCGACGTAGCCCGGTGGCGCGCCGATCAGGCGGGAGACCGCGTGGCGCTCCATGTACTCGCTCATGTCGAAGCGCAGGAAGTGGACCCCGAGGCAGCGGGCGAGCTGGCGGGCGACCTCGGTCTTGCCCACCCCGGTGGGGCCGGTGAAGAGGAAGGCGCCGGTGGGCCGCTCCGGCGGCCCGAGGCCGGCGGAGGAGAGCTTGATGGCGGTGACCAGGGTGTCGATCGCCTGCTCCTGGCCGAAGACCACCCGCTTGAGCTCGTCGGCGAGGTGGGCGAGGCGGTCGCGTGCCGCCTCCGACAGGGTGCGCGGCGGCAGGTGGGCGGCGGCCGCCACCACCTCCTCGATGTCGGCGCGTCCGACGGTCCGCTTGCGCCGCGAGGCGGGGCGCAGGGCGACCGCCGCGCCCGCCTCGTCGATCACATCGATCGCCTTGTCCGGCAGCCGCCGCTCCTGGAGGTAGCGGGCGGAGAGCTCCACGGCGGCGCGCAGGGCCGGTGCCGTATAGCGCACCCCGTGGTGCGCCTCGTACGCGGAGCGCACCCCTTCGAGGATCTTCACCGCCTCGGCCTGGCTCGGCTCGACCACGTCGATCTTCTGGAAGCGGCGCGCCAGGGCCCGGTCGCGCTCGAAGCGGTTGCGGTACTCCTCGTGGGTGGTGGAGCCGATGCACCGCACCTTGCCGGCAGCGAGCAAGGGCTTGAGGATGTTGGCCGCGTCCATCGACCCGCCGGTGGTGGCGCCGGCCCCGACCACCGTGTGAACCTCGTCGATGAAGAGGATCGCGTTGTCAATCTCTTCCAGCGCTTTGATGACCGACTTCAACCTCTCCTCGAAGTCTCCACGGTAGCGGGTACCGGCGAGCAGCGCCCCCATGTCGAGGGCGTGGATGGTGGCGGTCTGGAGCCGCGCGGGGACCGTCCCGGCGTGGATGCGCAGGGCGAGCCCCTCGGCCAGGGCGGTCTTGCCGACCCCCGGGTCGCCCACGAAGAGAGGGTTGTTCTTGCGCCGCCGGCAGAGGGTGCGCACGGTGCGGTCGAGCTCGGTGGCACGGCCGATGAGCGGATCGATCTCTCCCGCGGCCGCCCGCTCCACCAGGTTGGTGGTGAACCGTGCCAGGGGATCGGCGTGACCGCCGCCCTCCTCGCCTCCACCCTCCTGCGTCTCCCCCTCCTCGCCGGGCAGGCCGTGGGAGAGGTAGCTCACCACCTCCAGCCGTTCCACCCCCTGCTCGCGCAGGAAAAAGAGCGCGTGCGACGCCTTCTCGCTGAACAGGGCGACCAAGAGATCGACCGCCTCCACCCGCCCCTTGCCCGCCGACTCCACGTGCAGGGCCGCCCGGTTCACCGCCCGCTGGGTGGCGAGGGTGGGGACCGGCGCCGCCGCCTCCACCTCCGGCAGGGGCTCTACCTCCTCCTCCATGAAGCGCACCAGCCGGAGCCGCAACGCCTCGGGGTCGCCGCCGCAGGCCCGCACCACGGTGGCCACCGCCTCGTCGTCGAGGAGGGTGAGGAGCAGGTGCTCCAGGGTGACGAACTCGTGGTGGGCGCGCTGGGCCTTCTCCGCCGACCGCTGGTAGATCCGTTCCAACTCCGAGGCGTCCATCAGGCAGGCTCCATGGTGCACTTGAGGGGGTGCTCCAGACGGCGAGCGTAGGCGGTCACCTGCGCCACCTTGGTCTCCGCCACCTCGTGGGTGAAGACCCCGGCCACCCCGACCCCGTTGCGGTGGACCTTCATCATGATCTGGTAGGCGTGGGGCTCGTCCAGGTGGAAGAAGCGGATGAGGATCTCCACCACGAACTCCATGGTCGTGTAGTCATCGTTGTGCAGCAGCACCTTGTACATCGGCGGCCGCACCACCTGCGACCGCTCGCGGGTCCTGGTCTCGCCCTGGCCGTCGGGCCTCTCGTTGTCTGCCATGGCGCTAGTCTACCCGCGCCGTGGGCGACAGGGCAGCAGGGGGACCAGCCCGTTGCCTTGGCGCCTGTCGGACCTGGGCCCGTATTTCTTACCGGGGATCATCGCGAGAGCGCGCAGATGTCGGTAGGAGGGGGTTGCACTCCCGATTCCGGCCCGCAGGGCCGGCGGGGCCAGAGGCCCCGAATCGCGGGTACAACCCGCTCCTACCGGCATGGCCGTACTCCGCACCCTTGTATCCTTGCGTTATTCGGCGTGTCTCCCTACGACTGGTCCGCCACCGCGTCGGCCCGGTAGTGGGAGCCGAGGGAGGCGGTACGGGCGAGGGCGGCCTGGCAGATGAGGCGGCTGACCATGATCGCGTTGCCGGTCTCCGCCACCAGGCGGTCGGCGGGATAGCGCTGGTACGGCAGCTCCAACGCCCGGAGGGCGGCGTCGGCGGCGGTGAGCCCCTCGGCGGTGCGGTGGATGCCGGCGTACTCCCACATGATCTCTCGTGCCTGCTCCTGGCGGGCGACGTAGTCGATCTCCAAGATCGGCGCCGGCGGCTCGTAAAAGCCGGCGTGGCGGAGGGTCGGGAAGGTGACCTCCGTGGCGAGGATCGCCCGGGCCGCGCGCTGGCCGAAGACGAGCCCCTCCAGCAGAGAGTTGCTCGCCAGGCGGTTGGCACCGTGGACGCCGGTGCACGCCACCTCGCCACAGGCGTAGAGGCCGGGAAGGTCGGTGGCGCCGTCGAGGTCGGTGACCACCCCGCCCATCATGAAGTGGGCCGCGGGCGCCACCGGGATCGGCTGGGTGCGCATGTCGATGCCGTAGCTTCGGCACGCCTCGAAGATGGTCGGGAACCGCTTCGGCAGGAGCTCCGCCCCGAGGTGGCGGCAGTCGAGAAAGACCGGCCGGCCGTCGTGGCGGGCCATCTCGTCGTAGATGGCGCGGGCGACCACGTCGCGTGGCGCCAGGTCGCCGTCCGGGTGGCGGCCGACCATGAATCGTTCGCCCTCCTGGTTTAGTAGTCGGGCGCCTTCGCCGCGCACCGCCTCGGAGATGAGGAAGGCGGGGACGCCGTCGAGGTGCAGGGCGGTGGGGTGGAATTGGACGAACTCCAGATCGCGCAGGGTGGCGCCGGCGCGGTGGGCCATGGCCAGGCCGTCGCCGGTGGCCACCGCCGGGTTGGAGGTGTGCCGGTAGAGCCACCCGACACCGCCGGTGGCCAGGACCACCGCGCGCGCCAGCAGGAGCCGCTCGCGGCCGTTGGTCTGGTCGACCAGCCAGACGCCGAGGCAGCGCCCCTCCTCGACCACCAGGCCGAGGCTGTAGTGGTGCGGCAGGCGACGCGCCCGCTCCAGGGTCCGCACCTTGGCCACCAGGGTGCGTTCCACCTCGCGACCGGTAGCATCGCCGCAGGCGTGCAGCACCCGGTTGTGGTGGTGGGCCCCTTCGCGGGTGAAGTCGAGGTTGCCCCCCAGGTCGAGGTCGAAGTGGATCCCCCAGTCGATCAGCTCGCGCACCCGCTCCGGCCCCTCGTTCACCAGGACATCCACGGCGCCGGCGTTGCAGCAGCCGGCGCCCGCCTCCAGGGTGTCGTCGCGGTGGGCGGCCGGGGTGTCGCCGTCGGCCAGGGCCACGGCGACGCCCCCCTGGGCGTACTCGGTCGCCCCATCGCGCAGGGCATCCTTGGTGAGGACCGTCACCTGGCCGGCGTCGGCCAGCTCGATCGCCGCCCGCAGGCCGGCGACCCCGCCCCCCACCACCACGAAGTCGGTAAAGGAGATCTCCATGGCCGGGAAGTATGCACCGGCGGCCGCCAGTGGGGAGGGTCTTCTCTAGCTGCCTACCCCGGTAGTTCAGCAGAGTTGGAGGAGCCCGGAAAAACAGGAACACGAAAACACGAAATCTTGAAACACACGAAAAACTCCAACACGACTTTTCGTATTTTCTCCCTTTTGTGTCTTCGTGTTCCCATCGTGCCATCTACCTGAGACACGGGTGTAGGCACTCTTCCCACCGGGGACACGGGAACGTCGGGGGGCCGCGGCCGCCCCTTGCCGCGCCCGGCGTGACGGCGGAGACTCGGCGGAGGCCACGGAGAGGCCGCCCAACTCACGGAGGAGTTTCCCATGTTCAAACGTCTCGTCTCGCTCTTCGCCCTTCTTGCCCTCCTCGCCGCCCCGGCTGCCTGGGCGGCGGAGGTGGCCGCGCCGGTCTCGGTCGACCCGGCGGTCACCGCCCTCCACCTCAACACCGCCACCGCCGCGGAGCTCGAAAAGCTCCCAGGGATCGGGCCGGTCCTCGCTGAACGCATTGTCGAGTACCGCACCGAGCATGGTCCGTTCACCCACCTCGATCAGCTTCAAGAGGTGAAGGGGGTGGGGGACCACCTCCTCGGGCGGCTCCAGGCCAACCTCGACCTGTAGGGCGGGTCGGCGGGGTACCGACCCCGCCGCCTCGTACCCCTTTCTTCATCGCGGCCTCTCCGTGACCCTGTCGCCGTGAAGGTACACCGCAACATCACCTGGAACGGCCACAACCTCGCCTACACCGAGGTGGGGAGCGGCCCGCCCCTGTTGCTGCTCCACGGCTGGGGGGCGTCGGCGCGCTTCTGGTGGGAGTCGATGCGCCACCTCGACGACGCCTTTCGCTGCATCGCCCTCGACTGGCTTGGCTACGGCGACTCGGACCGGCCGGGCCACCCGGCGGGGCTGTCCAGCCACGCCGACGCCATCGGCGCGGTGTTACGGGAGCTCTCCATCGAGGGGGCGACGGTGGTCGGCCACTCCATGGGCGGGACGATCGCCGCGATGGCAGCGGCGGCGGGGATGCCGATCGGCCGCCTCGTCCTCGTCGCCCCCATGATCCGTGGGGCCGACGGCCTCAACCGCCGCTCCCGCTCTCTCCTGTGGCCGGGGGTGCGCCACCTGGTGCGGCCGCTGATCGGCGCGCGCCCCTTTGCCCGCTGGATCGCCGCCAACTCCACCTACGAGCTCCCAATCCCGGAGCTCTTCATCACCGGCGCCATGCAGGCGGATCGCGCGGTCCTCATGGATGACGCGGTGGCCCTCGGCAGGGTCGATCTCACCCCCCTGCTTCCGGCCATCCGCCAGCCGACCCTCCTGGTGACCGGCCGTAACGACGCGGTCCTCCGCCCCGGCCCCCTGGCCGAGGCCGAACGCCTCCTCCCCGACACCGAGCTGGTGCGCTTCGACCGATGCGGCCACTGCCCGCCCCTGGAGGTGCCGGCGCGCTTCGCCGAGGTGGTGGCGCGGTTCGCCGGCGGCGCGCCAGCGGAGGGTGGCACGCCTACGCGGTGAGGGTGTAGTCGCCTGCCTTGGCCGCCTTCCGGATCTTCCGCTTGAGGATGTCGCGCTTGAGGGCGCTCATCCGGTCGATGAAGACGACACCGTCGAGGTGGTCGATCTCGTGCTGGAGGATGCGGGCGGTGAGATCCAGGTACTCCTCCTCGTGGACCGTGCCGTCGCGGTCTTGAAAGCGCACCACGATCCGCTCGGCGCGCGCAACGTCACCGTAAAACTGCGGCACCGACAGACACCCCTCCTCGCCCACCACCGACCCCTCGCGCAGGACGATCTCCGGGTTGATGACCACCCGCGCCGCACGCGCCTCCGGGTCCGGATTCGGGTCGTAGACCAGCAGGCGGATCGCCTCGCCCACCTGCGGCGCGGCGAGGCCGACGCCGGGGGCCTCGTACATCGTCTCGACCATCGACTCGATGAGCTCGTGCAGCCGACCGTCGAACCGTTCCACGGCGACGCACGCACGGCGTAGCCGCGGGTCCGGATAGTGGAGAATGGGGAGGATCGCCATCCGGGAAATGTAGGAGAGCGAGGGGGGGTGGGCAACGCGGTGGTGGTACCCTGCCGCCCCATGGATTCGATGGACCACCACCTCCACGTCGTCCTCGTCCACCCGGAGATCCCGCCGAACACCGGCTCCATCGCCCGGCTGTGCGCCGGCACCGACACGGTGCTGCACCTGGTCGAGCCCCTCGGCTTCTCCCTGGAGGATCGCTATCTCAAGCGCGCCGGCCTCGACTACTGGCCCCACGTGCAGCTCGTCGTCCACCCCTCCCTCGACCACCTCTCTGTTGCCCACCCGGGGCTGCGCGGCTTCTACGCCACCAAGTCGGCGCCCCGCCTGCACACCGAGGTCCGCTACCGCCCAGGCGACTTCCTCTTCTTCGGCCGCGAGACCCGTGGCCTGCCCGAGGCGCTCCTCGCCGCCCACCGGGAGGAGACGATCCGCCTGCCGCAGAACGAAAAGATCCGCTCCCAGAACCTCGCCAACGCCGTCTCGGCGATCCTCTACGAGGCGATCCGACAGCTTCGCTGAGGAGGCGTGGCTCGAAGGGGGTGGGAGCGAGCTCCCGCTCGCGATTCGGCGCCGAAGGCCCCGCCGGCCCTGCGGGCCGGTTTCGCCGGCGGGAGCCGGCTCCTACCCCATTCTTCCGGGAGGCTCGGCTGCCGGAGCGCCACCCGCGCCGTCTCCCCTTGTGCTGTCCGTGACGCGGCGTCACCCCATCGCCGTCGCCCCCGGGTGGAGAAGAAAGTTGAACTCGATGGAGTCGGCGGCCAGGACCTGGCGGACGTAGTCGAAGAAGGCGAGCGACGCCGCTCCCGGGGCCTCACGGCAGATCAGGGTGATGACGCAGTCCTCGGTGGTCACCCCTGGATACGCCTTCGCCACCTCTCCCTCCATGATGTACTGGAAGTAGGTGTCGACCTTGCGCTTGAGCTGGTCGTGCATCTCCTCCACATGGTCCCACGGCCGGTCCTCGCGGATGATCAGGACGTACTTGGCGCGCGCCGCGTCGTGGGCGATGTAGTCGATGGTGGTGGCGTCGGACATCATGGTGGGCCTCACGGGGTAGGGGGAGGGAGGGGGGGGAGCGGGTCGCCGGGTCCGGGGCAGGGTGCCGCCTCCTGGGGTTCGGGTGGTGGCGGTGAGTCGAGGGGCTTTTCGGAGGGTGTTGGCCAGTCGCTTGGCTCCGGTGGTACCGGACCGGTCGTCGGGGGGGCGGCCTCAGGGGGCGGGCTGGGGGCGGCCGGGTCGCGGGTGGCCAGGAGGAGGGTCTCCACCCTCCCCTTGTTGGGCTGGAAGGGGAATCGGTAGACCTCGCGCAGCCGGTCGGTCTGCGCCGCGATCTCCGCCCACCGCGCCTCCGGGAGGAGGAGGTAGGTGGCACCGGGGGCGAGGTGGGCGATCGCCGCATCGGCGGTGGCGAGCTCCGTGGGCTTGCGGCCCAGGTAGTAGGGGAGGGAGCCCTGGTCGCGGGCGGTCCAGGCGTAGACCGCGAAGGGGGCATCCCCTACCAGGGTACGGACGCGGGCCAGGGGCACGCGCGGGTCGTGGCTCGGGAGGCTCTGGAGGTGCCAGTAGCCGGGCCCCTGGAGGGCGGCGAGGGCGACGGCGAGGAGGGCCGTGCCGCGCAGGGGCCGACCGTGCCAGGCGAGGTGGCCGGCCCCGGCCGCCGCCACCGCCATCGCCGCGAACGCCGCCGCGATGAAGGGGGCGTGGGCGGCGACCACCGTGTGCAGGTAGTTGTGGCCCGGCTCGACCCACAGGGGGGCGAAGGCCGCGCCGATCGCCCCGGCCGCGGCGACCACGGCGGTGATGACGCTCGCCACGGAGAGGCCACGCGCCGCCCACTTGCTGTCGATGCCGAGGGCGATCCACGCGGCCACTGCCGGATAGATCGGCATGAGGTAGCGGTGGGTCTTCTCCGCCGACAGGGAGAAGAGGAGAAAGGTCGCTACCGCCCACACCACCACGAAGGTGGCGAGCCGCCGGTGGCGCCGCCACGCCGGGACCACGGTGAGGGGGAGGAGGAGCCCCCACGGGAAGAAGTGGGTCGCGAGGGTGTTGAGGTACCAGAGGGGCGGCTCGTGCTCGTTCAGGCCGGTGACCTGCTGGGTGAGCTCGGTGGACAACAGCGACCGCGCCGCCTCGCCGCCGCTCAGGGCGACCGCCCCGTACCACGCCGCCGGCAGGAGCCAGAGGAGGGTGGTGCGCCGGCGCACCAGGTTCAGCAGGGCGCGCGGCCTACCGAGGGCCATGGCGGTGGGGACTGCCACCGCCCCGAGGACCGCCAAGGCCAGGGGCCCCTTGAGGAGGGCCGCCACCGCCCCCAGGAGATGCACCGCCCCGAAGGCGCGTCCTTCTCTCCCCTCCTCCGCCTCCAGCCCCCGGAAGAAGGCCCACACCGCCGCCCCGAGGGCGAGCATGAGGGGCAGGTCGATGAGGGCGTAGGCGGCGCGGTGGGCGAAGTCGTAGGTGGAGATGAGGATGAGCGCCGCCAGCCACGCCCGCCCGCTCCCCAGGGGGCGCCGGCTCACCCCCCAGAGGGTGAGCAGCAGCACCACCGAGGCCACGGCGGTGGCCAGGCGGGCGATGGTCTCGTCCACCCGGCCGGCCACCAGCCCACCAGCGGCGATGATCCAGGGGGAGAGCGGCGGCTTGAAGATGTACGGCCTCCCCCACGTCTCGGGGATCAGCCAGTGGCCCCCCTCCACCATCGACTGGGCACAGGCGATGCGGATCGCCTCGATGGTGTTGTGCACCGGCCGGGCGAGGTCGGGGAGGGCGAGGAGGAGGACAAGGGCGGCCAGCGACAGGGGGGCGGCCACGAGCCACCGGCGCGGTGTTGGTCTCTCCTCCATTCTCCCTCTCCTCAGGCCGGCTGGCGGGCGGTGTCGCGCGGAGCTTACACCCCGTCCGGGTGGTCCGCCTCGATGAGCGCCACCAGGGCGTCCACCAGGCGCGCCTCCTCCACCCGCTCCACCACCTCGCCCCCCTTGAAGAGGGTGCCGAAGCCGCGGCCGCCGGCGATGCCGTAATCGGCGTCGCTCGCCTCCCCGGGGCCGTTGACCACGCACCCCATCACCGCCACCGACACCGAGGCGGCCATAGAGCCGAGGCGCTGCTCCACGTCGCGCGCCAGCCCCACCAGGTCGATCTCCGCGCGGCCACACGAGGGGCAGGCGATCAGGTTCACCCCGCGCTTCCTGAGGCCGCACGCCTTGAGGATGTCGAAGGCGACCCGCACCTCCTCCACCGGGTCGGCGGCCAGGGAGATGCGGATTGTGTCGCCGATCCCGTCCAGCAAGAGGCTGCCGAGGGCGACCGCCGACTTGATCGCGCCGGTGGCCGGCGGCCCCGCCTCGGTCACCCCGAGGTGGAGCGGGTAGTCGATCTGCTCGGCGATCAGGCGGTACGCCTCCACCGTCCGGTGGACGTCCGACGCCTTCAACGAGATCTTGATCTGGTCAAAGCCGAGCTCCTCGAGGATGCGGATGTGGCCGAGGCCGCTGGCCACCATCGCCTCGGCGGTGGCGCCGCCGTGGGCCTCCATGACCGCCTTCTCCAGGGAGCCGCCGTTCACCCCGATGCGGATCGGCACGCCGCGGTCGGCGCAGGCGCGGGTCACCTCCTCCACCTTCCAGCGGGCGCCGATGTTCCCCGGGTTGATCCGGATGCAGTCGGCGCCTGCCGCCAGGGCGGCGAGGGCGAGCTTGTGGGAGAAGTGGATGTCCGCCACCAGGGGGACGGCGGTGTGGTCCTTGATCCGGGCGAACGCCGCGGCCGCCTGTTCGTCGAGGACCGCCAGGCGGACGATCTCGCACCCCGCCTGCTCCAGGGCGCGGATCTGCGCCACGGTGGCAGCCACGTCGCGGGTGTCGGTGTTGGTCATCGACTGGACCGACACCGGCGCGAAGCCGCCCACCTTCACCTGGCCGACACGGATCTGTCTGGCGATGCGACGGGTCTTCATGGGAGGGGGCTTTCAGCGGTCAGCGAAGCGCCGCCAAGGGTGGCGGCTCCGGCGCCGCAAAGCGAGGGGAGGAGGGGAAAGAAGGGCCTGCAAGGCCCGCGCCATCCCAAGGGGGACACCGATGACGCCATCCCCCCCTTCGCCTCCCCCTCTGCGTCTCCGCGTCTTTGCGCGAGATCATCGCCTTCCAGGCCCGTACCGTCCCCCGGTCCACCCCCATCGACCCCACCCCCCCCGGTCCCGCTCCCCCCTTTCTACTTTCTACCCTCTACTGCCATTCCACAGATACCGTGCCGAGGTCGGTGCGCCGCGCTGCGCTTGGCGCACCCTACGGAGGCTTCTCCACCCAAGCCCCATTTCCAGATTCCGCCGTACTGCCATTTGTAGGGCGGCTGAGGTGCCCCAGGTTTGCGCCGACCCGCAGGGCGGGCCGCCGAGGCGTAGCAGCGCTACGTTGAGGCGGCACGCCCGAGGACGCGGCGCAAAGATGGGGTGCATCAGCCGCCCGTCTCTCTACGGCATGGGGTAGATGCCGATCCAGCGCATAACATCGTTATAGGTCGCAAACAGCATCAAGGTCAGCAGCAGCGCCAGGCCGAGCTGTTGCGCCGTCTCCAGGATGCGCGGGTTGGCCGGCCGCCGGGTGATCCCCTCCACCGCGCAGATCAGCAGGTGGCCGCCGTCGAGGATCGGGATCGGCAGGAGGTTGAGGATGCCGAGGTTGAGGCTGATCACCGCCACGAAGAAGAGCCAGTCGGTCATGCCGCGGGCCGCCTGCTCGCCCGCCACCTGGACGATCATGATCGGGCCGCCGAGGCTCTTCGCCGACACCTCGTGGCGGAAGAGCTGGCCGATGCCGGAGACGATGGCGCCCCCGACCTCGACCGTCCGGTGGGTGCCGGCGGCGAGGGCGTCGAGAGGGCCGAGGCGGTGGAGGGTGAAGAGCTCCGGCGGCGGGTCGCCAGCGGCGATCCCCACCCGGCCGATCGTCTCGGGCTCGCCGTCGGCGGCGGCTTCGGGGTTGTCCACCGCCTTCGGTACCACCTCGATCTCCACCTCGGTGGCGCCGCGCCGGATGTGAAAGCGGAGCGGGGTCTCCGGGTGGTCGCGGATGATCGCCGCCATCGCCGCCCACGACCCCACCGGCTCGTCGTTGACCGCCACGATTCGATCGCCCGGCTCGATCCCGGCGGCGGCGGCCGGCATCTCCGGCTGCACCGTGCCCACCAGGGGGGGGAAGACAAAGAGGGCGCCGCGGGTGGCGATCTCGCCGGGGGCGACCGCATCGCCATCGGCGGGCGGCGCCGGTGGATCGACCACCAGGCGGAGCTCTTCGCCGTGGCGGCGGACCACCACGGCCACCGGTTCGGTGGGGTGGGTCGTGTAGTGGTGCAACGCCGCCTTCCAGGTCGAGATCGGCTCGCCGTCCATGGCGACGATCTCGTCGTCCGGCTCGATCCCGGCCCGTGCCGCGGGCGAGCCCGGTACCACCTCGCCGATCAACGGCCGCAGGGCGGGCACACCGGCCATGAAGACCGCCGCGAAGAGGAGGACCGGCGCCACCAGGTTGGCCGCCGGTCCGGCCGCCGCCACCGCCGCCCGCTTCCACGGCGGCTGGGCGAGAAAGGCACGCCCCTGCTCGGCCTCGTCGACCTCCGCGTCCGGGGTGTCGCCGAGCATCTTCACGTAGCCGCCGAGGGGGATGGCGGCGATCTGGAAGTCGGTCTCGCCGATCCGCCGCTCGTACAGCGGGGGGCCGAAGCCGATGGAGAACCGCTCCACCCGGATCCCGAGCCGCCGCGCCACCACGAAGTGGCCCAACTCGTGGATGAAGACCAGCAGGGGGAGGGTGGCGACGGCGGCGAAGATGCTCAGCATGGTTGGCCACACTCTACCCGCGGTGGCGACCACTGGGCATCGGTGGGATGGTGGTTTGCCCACCCTTCCGTGTCCTTCCGTGGATTCCGTGGCTAAATCTCGACCCATGACCATCCTCGCCCTCGACCTCGGTAGCACGCGGATCAAGGGGGCGATCGCGGATGAGGCGGGCCGGCTGGTGACGGTTGCCGCCGTGGACGCGCCAACCCTGGCGGTGGCGGGTAGCTCGGTGACCGGCGACGCCTCTGTCTACGTGGCAGCGACCATGGGGCTCATGGGGTCGCTCTCGGCCGGTGGAACCTCGCCCTCGTCCCTCGCTGTCGCCTGCCAGCGCTCCTCCTTCCTTCTCTGGGAGCGGACCACCGGCGCGCCGGTGACGCCGCTGATCTCCTGGCAGGACCGCTCCGCCGCCGCCTGGTGCGATGGTCACCGAGACCTCGCCACCGAGGTCGCCGCCGCCACCGGCCTGCCCCTGTCGCCCCATTACGCCGGCCCCAAGCTCGCCGCCCTCCTGCGGAGGGAGCCCGGCCTGCGGCGGCGCCTCGCGGTGGGGAAGCTGGCCTTCGGCACCCTTGAGACCCTGCTCTTGTGGGTCCTCTCGGGCGGCCGTGTCCACCGCACCGACCTCACCCAGGCGAGCCGCACCCTCCTCGTGGACCTCGCCACCGGCGACTGGAGCCCAGCGCTCCTGGACGCCTTCCAGATCCCCGCCGCCTGCCTCCCGGAGATCGGCCCCACCGCCGGCGTCGGGCTTGACCTGGCGCCCCGCCTTCGTCTCGCCGCCTCGATCGCCGACCAGCCCGCCGCCTGCCTGGCGCTGCTGGGCGACGACGAGGCAACGACGGTGGTCAACCTCGGGACCGGCGGCTTCTGCCTCCACCCCACCGGGAGCGAGCCGGTGCGCCTCACCGGCTACCTCACCACACCGCTCCTCGCTGGACCGGGCCGCACCCGCTTCGCCCTCGAGGGGACGATCAACGGCGCCGGCGCGGCGCTGGACCGGTACGGCAACCCGCCCACCGACCTCCCCGAGACGGACCCGGCGCCGGACGCCCTCTGCCTCCCGGACCTCGCCGGCGCCGGCGCCCCCCATTGGCGGCCCGACCTCTCCCTCACCCTGTCGCCCGAGGCCGAGGCGCTCGGTACGGCCGGCCGCCGCCGGGTCGTCCTCGAGGGGCTCCTCTTCCGTATCGCCGAGATCGTCGAGGCCATCGCCCCGGCGGCCGGCCCGGTGGTGGTGGGCGGCGGCGCCACCCGCGACCCGGCGGTGGCCGCCGGCCTCGCCGCGCTCCTCGGCCGGCCGGTGGCGGTGGCCACCGAGGCGGAGGCGACCCTCACCGGCGCCGCCCGCCTCGCCGCGCCAACACCCTCGCCGCCGCCCCCCACCCGCACCGTCGTCCCGGCCGCGGCCGGCGCCTACCTGCCGGAAAAATACCGCCGCTGGCAGGCGTGGCTCGCCGGGCGCCTCGGGTGAGGGGTGTCTGGAAGCGACCTCAACGCAAAGGCGCCAGGGCGCGAAGGGGGGGGGATAACTGGGGGGGCGGTGTCGCCGGTGGCGGACCGAGGGTTCGTGCCGAGG